>JAOAUD010000022.1:0-14815 GCA_030157755.1 Candidatus Nanopelagicales bacterium | reverse complement strand
AGCAGGACCTGGACATCCTCGCCACGGCCCTGGCTGATCTGGTTCGGCGCCTTCTATCTCATCGCGCTAAGTCTGAATATCGCACTGGCTCGCAACAAGTTGGAACGATCGTTGGCCAATGACGTGATCTTCATCGTCGAGTGTGTGGCATTGACGCCGATCATGTGGGCGATCGGATCTGGCACGGGCGCCCTTGCACCTACCGCGAGCAACCTTTCCCTCGCACCCGCGAGCCTCTGGGTTACAACCCTCTTGGCCTTCCTCGTACTCGTCGACTCGACTCTCCACGTCAAATCACTCATTCGCGAACGCAACAATCCGCGTTACCGAACGGCATCGCGGGTGTGGTCGATCTTTTCCCTGATCGCCGCTTTTTTGCTCGCTGCGCTCGCGGGGTGGCCAGCGTTCGTCATCGCGATTCCCTTCGGCTACCTCATCGCGCGGTGCTATTTGCTGAACGGTAAAGACCTAAAACCCGGCGTACTGGGCATTGTCGAACTTGGCGCGATTCTGCTGCTTTTCGCCGCTGTCATCGTCAGTGGCGGCTGAATGAATGACTCGCCGCCATCACCGCGACCACCTCTTACCCAGGCGTACGGTGGTCCCATGTCGTCTGCTCACGAGGCTCTACAGCTAGTGGATCGGTATGGGCGAGTTGCCCGTGACCTGCGCGTATCGCTGACCGACAAGTGCAATCTTCGATGCAGTTACTGCATGCCGGCCGAGGGCCTCGACTGGATCCCAAATCCGGACTTGCTCACTGACGATGAGGTCATCCGGTTAGTGCGGATCGGTGTAAGCACACTAGGGATCAACGCTATTCGGTTGACCGGCGGAGAACCGCTCTTACGTCGCGGGCTTCCTTCCCTAGTGCGTCAAATGATCTCGATACCTGGTTCCCCGGAGGTATCGCTGACAACAAACGGCATCGGATTGAGCCAGCTTGCTCAACCCTTGGCTAGCGCGGGACTATCTCGAATCAATGTCTCGCTTGACACGTTGCAGGCGGACCGATTCGTAGAACTCGCAAAGCGTGACCGGCTTGCTGATGTGCTCGACGGGCTAGCTGCTGCCTCGGCCGCTGGGCTAACTCCCATCAAGGTTAATGCCGTCCTCATGCGGGGCATCAACGACGATGAAGCGGTTGACCTCTTGCGATTCTGCGGAACACACGGCTACCAGTTGCGCTTCATCGAACAGATGCCCCTTGATCCCATGCACGGATGGTCTCGCGATCGGATGATCACGGCCGACGAAATTCAACAACAGCTTGAGCGCGCCGTGACTCTCACCGCCGCTGCGGCAAGTCGAGGTTCCGCGCCTGCTGAACTCTTCAGAGTCGATGACGGTCCACAACTTGTCGGGATCATTGCATCGGTGTCTCGCCCATTTTGCGGAGCTTGTGACCGCACCCGGCTAACTGCCGATGGTCAGATCAGAAATTGCCTGTTCGCCCGGGAAGAATCGGATCTCCGCAGTCTCTTGCGCAGTGGGGCCGACGATGATCAAATCGCGCACTCTTGGGTTCGAGCAATGTCAACAAAGGCGGCCGGGCACGGAATCGATGACCCGACCTTCCTGCAGCCCGACCGGCCGATGTCGGCGATTGGAGGTTGAGCCTCAATGCCCGAAGTCCGGTACTTCGCAGGCGCCAAGGCAGCTGCAGGTGTCGACTCTGAAGTCTGTAGTGAAGACACCCTCGCGGCGATAATCCAGGCAAGGACCGCCAAACACGGACCAAAACTCGGCCAGATCCTGGGTGCTTGCTCGTTCCTCGTCGACGGCACAGTGACAAAAGACCTCCACCGCGAACTACCTGCCGATGCAACAGTCGACGTGCTTCCGCCTTTTGCTGGCGGTTAGGGACAGTTCACCCATTCGGACGTTCCATCGGTGAATTGTTGCCGCTTCCACACTGGCAGTTGCAGCTTCGCTTCGTCAACCAACCATCTGCAGGCCTCGAACGCGTCGCCACGGTGCGCGGACGACACCGCCACGATGAAAGCCGGTTCGCCTATCGCGAGTTCACCGATACGGTGGGTGATGGCGATTCCACCAAGTTCCCAGCGCGACACTGCGAGCGCAGAAATGCGGGCGAGCACGTCTTCCGCCGAGGGATGAGCTGAATACTCAAGACTCATGACGCCTCGGCCGTGGTCATGATCACGGACCACTCCGGCAAAACTAACCACCGCGCCACACTGGGGCCGAGCGACAAATTCCTCATGACCTGTCACATCAATCGGGGTAGAGCTGATGTTGACCCGTACCTCAGTCATCTGTGGGCCTCACATGATCTTCTGATCGCAATTGTGAGAGCGCGTGACCGAGAATCGGTAGCAGCAGCGTCACAGACTCGACGGCTGCGTTTTTCGAACCCGGAACATTAACGATCAGGCTTGAACCTGACACCCCAGACACCCCGCGCGACAACACCGCACTCGGCACGCTCACCCATGACTGCGCCCTGACGTACTCGGCAATACCTGGCACCTCACGATCAATCACCTTCTTGGTCTGCTCTGGTGTGCAGTCCGAAGGCGCGATCCCAGTTCCGCCAACAGTGAGGATCAGATCGCGGCGGTCCGCAACTGCGTCGGCAAGAACTCCGGCGATCAATTCTCCGTCGGGAACGACGAGCACTTCGTCGAGGGCGAAGCCTGAGGCCAAAAGGATTTCTGCCACCGCTGGTCCTGCAGTGTCAACGTAGATTCCTGCCGCAGCACGAGTCGAGATCGTGATGACCCGCGCTCGAGGTATGTCGGTGAGCGGAATTGTCATCGACCTTCACTTCGCGACCAATCGCCGGTCTTCCCGCCCGTTTTGGTCAGGACACGAACCTGGGCCACCGACGCATCCGGGTCAACACCTTTGATCATGTCAATGACCGTCAGGCCTGCGGCACAAACGGCGGTTAGCGCTTCCATCTCCACGCCCGTGCGATCGGTGGTCTTCACGAGCACACGAAGATTGACCCGATTACCGCTGGCGGTAATGTCAACATCAACCCCACCAATCGAGATCGGATGGCACAGTGGAATTAGATCTGGAGTGCGCTTCACCGCCATGATCGCGGCGAGCCGAGCGGCCGCTAGGACATCTCCTTTGGGTGTGTCATTGCCAGTAATCAGGTCGACGACTGCGGTTGTCGTTTGAACGTATCCATCGGCAGTTGCAACTCGAACTGTGCGATCTTTGCCTGTCACGTCAACCATACGCATGAACCCATAGTAGGCGTTCGACCAGCGCACCTAACCCGCTGGAGTTCCGTCCCGCTCGAGCGGACCCGCGGATTCGATTCCTTTCACAACCTCATCAACGGGGCCGGCCATCTGGATGCGGCCACGGTCCAACAAGATCGCCTGATCGCAGAACCGCTGCGCATCGGCGAGATCGTGCGTGACGAGTACCACCGGGCCTTGAAAGTCGCTGATGGTCTCTCCAAGCGCGGCCCGGACGCTGCTTCCTGCCACCCGGTCAAGTGCCGAGAACGGCTCGTCTAGCAACAACATCTCAGGCCGAGCAGCGAGTGCCCGCGCGATCGCCAAACGCTGGGATTGCCCACCCGACAAAACGGATGCGCGTTGTTCCGCGATCTGATCCAATTCGAACCTTGTCAACAACTCGGCGATGTCGGTGGCATCGACCGTCGTTGTGCGGGTTTGGGTGCGCACCGCGAACTCGAGATTCGCACGAACGGTTAGCCACCCGAAAAGTCGGTAGTCCTGGAACACCATCGAAGTACGCCGTTGTGCGGGCGGGACGAAACAGCGCTCACTTGGCGCATCCAGAGTGGTGCTAGCCAACGCGATTCGCCCCGCGCGGATCGCGACCAACCCGCTCAACGCGTGCAACAGGCTCGACTTACCCGAACCGTTGGGCCCGAGCACTGCCAACGGCTTCCCAGGGGCAACGGTGAAATTGACGCCTAAGAATAGGCTTCCTCGTTGCATTTGAAACGTCGCAGATAGCGAATTCTCACTAGGTATCACGCAGGAACCTGCCAGACCACGATCGCCGTAGCGAGACCAAAACAACGACACAAATTGCGATCATCAACACGCTAATCGCGATTGCTCGATCTGGTTGCGTCACCAGCGAGTAGTACACCTCGATGGGCAGCGTCTGCGTGACCCCCGGAAAGCTCCCCGCGAACGTTACCGTCGCGCCGAATTCGCCGAGCGCCCTCGCCCAGCACAGCGCCGCACCGGCGATGATCGCGGTTCGTACCGCCGGGATCGTCACTGACCACATGATTCGGGACTCGGACGCGCCTAACGTGCGAGCCGCCTGCTCGAGGTGCCGACCCTTCGTTCGCAAAGCGCCCTCCACCGTAATCACAAGGAACGGCAGCGCGACAAAAAGTTGCGCAACCACAACGGCGACTTGAGTGAATGGGATGGTGAAGCCGAACCAAGTATCAATGCGCGAACCGATGAGGCCGGTTCGCCCCAGTAGCGCCAGCAGTGCAACGCCTGAAACCACCGGTGGTAGAACCAGCGGCAGGACGACGAAAGCGCGGGCAAACCCCGCGGTCCAACCGTGGCCTCGGGCGAGCAGTAGGGCAAGCGGGACTCCGACGACCACGGCGATGATTGTCGTCGCCGCGGATGTCCACGCAGAAAGGATGAGCGCGTCACGAACTGCTGGGTCGGCCAGCTGCGACCAAAGGCTCAGCCAGTGGACTCGCGACAGGATCCCGAGAATCGGGGCGACCAGGAAGAGTAGTCCGATAGCCGCCAATATCTTGACGAATACCGGACGGGCGCCCGTCGCGAGCTTGGCTGCCGTTCGTTCATTGCGTTGCGCACTCATCAGGTGTTCCCCGGCCATCGATCCTCACCGGGACTTCGCTGTGATTGGTGTAAACCCATGGTCGGCAAGCACAAGTTGAGCGCCGGGAGAAAGTAGGAAGTCAATGAACTTCCCGACGACTAGTTGACCCTCGCTGTTTGCAATCGCCGCAATGGGATACCGGGTCGACACGTTGATTGAATCCGGGATCGGGATCGACGCAACAGCTGTTCCACCGGCGATGACGTCACTGCGATAGACAATGCCAGCATCTACTTCGCCGCTTGCAGCCTTCGCTAACACTGCCCTGACGTCAGATTCGAACGTGACCGGAACGAGTGGAACTCTCGCACGAGTGAAAAGCTCACGAGCGGCCTGGCCGCAGGGAACTTGTGGTTGGCAAATTGCGAGCTTGACCTGGGTCCTGCCTAGGTCCGCGATGGATTCGATGTTCGCCGGGTTGCCAGCGGGAACGACGATCGCGAGTTGGTTCAATGCGAAGACCTGCGGGGTTCCGGCTATGACGTGCGCCTTGACTGCGTCGTTCATCGTCGCTTCGCTCGCCGTCGCAAGCGCAGTCACCGGTGCCCCGTTGATCACCTGGTCGACGATCGTCGAACTCGAACCGAAGCTAGTTGATAACCGCGTGTTTGGATTGTGCAACTCGAATTGCTCGGCGATCACGGTGAACACATCGGTCAATGAGGCCGCTGCCGAAATATGGATCGAGGCGTTCGGGACGTCGCCGGATTCAGGTCCGCCTGATCGATCAACACAACCCACAGTTGCTGTCGTGACCGCCGATGCGAGCACGGCCGCTACGAGAGTCCGCTGCCACCGATTGATCACTACGGACCAGGCAGTTCGATCGAGACGTTCGTCGCCTTCACAGCGGTGAGCACGATCGAACCCACTTCGAGTTCAAGCTCGTCGCAGGCTTCCCTGCTGATAAGTGAGACGAACCTATGAGGTCCAGCTTGGACGACGACTTGCGCCATCACTGTGTCCCGTACGACGTCGATCACTACCCCAGTGAACCGATTCCGAACTGACTCCAATGCGGCAGGTTTGTCGACGCCGTTACTGGCAGCCGAGCGTTCCTGACTAAGTCGGGCTAGCTGTTCACCCGAGATCGATGCCCGCCCTGCGGAGTCAGCTTCGATCGCGCAACGACCCGATTCGGCCCATCGCCGCACCGTATCTTCGCTGACGCCTAAAATCTCCGCCGCACGCTTCACCCTCACCAAGGCCACAATCACAATCTAGCATTTGCGGCGAGAATCACTACTCTAGTACGCAAATACGACTTCCGAAGGGGTCTTTCAAACGCAAATGAGAGAGCAGCGAATCACTGGAATGCACGCACTGGGCAACTGAGGCCGCTTGATCACACCACTACGTCGATCACTTGTCAACAGTCCACGAATGGGCAACAGTCACCGAAGATCCAACGGAATCGGTGCTCGCTCGTACTACACCGTGCACGCGGAGCACTACCTCTGCCACCCTGGCGCCATGTCTGCGCCACATCACGGAGACCTACCGTTCCAGATCCAGGGACTCGCTAAGCGCCTGCGCTTTACTGCCTTGGAGCGTCACTACAACAATCGCACGGTGATCGCGGCTTACGTGCTGATCAACTCCGCGATCTCGATCTCCCTGCTTTCCGTCCTCGCGATTGCCACCGGAGAACCGTTCGTCTTTCCATCACTTGGGCCCACCGCGTTCGTTCTCTTCTTCGCCGCCCTCAGCACACAGTCGTCACCTAGAAACGTGTTCTGCGGGCACTTGATTGGTGCGCTTACCGGCTTGACTGCCCTGTTGATCTTCGGACTCCAGGCGGTCCCTGCTGACCTTGAGGAGATCACAACTGCTCGCCTGGGCGCCGTAGCATTCGCGCTGGCCGTCACACTGTCGGTCATGATTTGGCTGGGTGTCCCGCATGCACCGGCTGGGGCAACAACACTGATCGTGGCCTTGGGGCTCTTGCGGACGCCAAGTCAACTGGTGATCTTGATGGCCGCAGTCGTGATCCTTATCCTCCAGGGAATAGCCATCAACCGGCTCGCTGGAATCCCTTACCCACTCTGGAAACCCGCCCCAAAGTAGCCCTCGCCTTGCCCGATGACGCAACGCCAAAATATCGTGACTCTGCAATCACTACCTGCATCGCGCGACGTTCGAAGGTGATGGTCGCCACCGCGATCGCGACGACGCCGCTTTCCGAGTTGATCTAGGTTGGCCGGTGGATTCTCGTCGCTGAGCGACCAGAATCCACCGACGTAGCAAGATCGACTTTGTGGGCGCGTGTGACGGCCCGACGGATTGATTCAATTACATGGTGAGGGCGCTCAGATAGGTCGAGCCAGGTGAAACGCAGGACTATCCATTCGGCATGGACCAAGTCGTTCTGTCGCTCGCGATCACGCTGAAACCTCTTCGTGTCTGTGTGCCACGCCCATCCGTCAACCTCAACGACGATCTTCAGCTCGAAATTGACGCAGTCCCCGATCCCAAGTAGCTCGCTACTTGCCGACCGAATCTCGGCATTGAAGACCCAACCCACGAGCCCTCCGCGACCGATCAACCGCTCCAGGCGTCGTTCGGACTCGGCCAACGCACCGGACTGCGCGTCAGCTAGTCGCGCACGAAATGCGGGTAAACCTCAGTGATCGCGCAGCCGATCACACCATCGGGCCAACTCGTCCGCATTCATCCAACCGCGACGCAAGGCCTCATCGAGGATCGCGCGACCTTGCTCTATGCGAGCTAGGCGGAGCGCATCGACGATAGATCGTGACCGAGGCATAACTGGGAACCCGTCGATGACTTGGTCCGCTTCCGCGCGGTCACGATCTCTAAGCAGAATCGCTCCGGAAATCTTTCGGCTCGTGCCCTCTGGCACCGAAAGAGCCACTAGGCCCCTGCCACATCGAGGCCATACAGCAGCAACGCGGAAGCTCCAGTGAGCCGGGCATCTGGACCGGCGTGCAGAAGTGCTGACGCGGCGAAAGGCCATTCGCAAGCGCGCCCGCACGCGTGAAGACGCCGTCGTTGCTGACCGCATAGCGACGGAACTGATCGGGGACACGATCCTGCCACTACGGCAACTGGTGGATATAGATGGTGGGCAAAAACGATCTTGAGTCGTTCCTTGCTCTCCAAATGCGGTGCAGGCAAAACTCAGAGTTAGACTTAGGCAAAAACAAGAATTATGGTTAGGTAAATGTTAGAGTAATCGCATGTCCCAGTACCTACCCAGAGTCGCCGACAAAATGCTCGGGGAAAGCCTGCAAGCAGCGGGTGCTGTTCTAATCGAAGGACCGAAAGCCTGCGGGAAAACATCGACCGCATCCCAACGCGCTGCCACCGTTGTTCGCCTCGACGAAGACGCGAACGCCAGAGCGGCAATAGCCTCCGTCCCAGACCTGCTCTTCAGCGGGCCCATCCCGATTCTGTTTGACGAATGGCAAACCGAGCCTCGGCTGTGGAACCTGATTCGACGGCATGTCGATGATCGTCAGCAGCAAGGCCAATTCATCCTCACCGGATCGGCGACACCGCGTGATGATGTCAATCGCCATTCAGGCGCGGGTCGCTTTGCCGTGCTCCGGATGCGCCCAATGACGCTGTATGAATCCGGACACTCTACGGGGGAGGTGTCCTTCGCAGCTTTGCTCGCTGGCGAACCACAGCAGGCGCAAAGCGCGCCCCTGGATGTGCCTGACTTAGCGGAGCGGATCGTAATCGGCGGTTGGCCCACGCTAGTGAACGCATCAGTTCCGCAGGCGCAGCGATGGCTGCGAGATTACATCCGGAACATGGTCGAAGTCGATATCCCGGCCCTCGGACATCGAAGGGCTCCCGCCAATCTGAATCGGCTCATGCGATCGCTATCCAGATCGGTGGGTCAGGCCCCCAAACTGTCGGAACTGCAGAAAGATGTTGCGGGTGAAACTGGCCCCGTCGCGTTCGAAACGCTGGCTGGATACTTGCAGTCCCTTGATCGCTTGATGCTCACCGATAACTCCGAAGCGTGGCCGACCCACATGCGTTCCCGAACACGCCTGCGGACCGCGCCGGTACGGTACTTCGTCGATCCGGCATTGGCTACGTCCGCGCTCGGAGTTGGCCCCCGTCAACTGCTAGGTGATCTCAAAGCGATGGGTTTCCACTTCGAGGCCCTAGCGGTCCGCGACCTGCGCGTTTATGCAGAGACGGAGGGAGGTCAGGTGTACTCATGGCGTGATGCCAACGGGAACGAAGTTGATGCAATCGTGTCGGCCCCTGATGGGCGGTGGGCGGCTTTCGAGATCAAACTCAATCCCGACGACACTGACGATGCGGCCGCCTCTCTGTTGCGGTTCGCCGGGAACGTCGAGACGAGTCGTGCTGGCGAACCTTCCGCTCTTGCAGTAATCACCAGCACTGGCTACGGCTACCGCCGTCCCGACGGCGTCAACGTCATCCCGATCAGCACTCTCGGCCCCTAAGAGATCGGTAGCGCAGACCGCTGCGGCTATCCCCTCCCGCCCTGAAGAGACGTGGACTCCAATCGCAAGACGTTGAACCAACGACCCTTGGCGCGCGGGACAGAAAACCGCATGACCGAATTGATCTTGCCTCAGGCGTTTACCCACCATCTATATCCACCAGTTGCCGTACTGGCGATCCTGCTCCAACCGGCCGTTGTCCGGCTGAGACTGTCCACAGGTTTACGGGTCGCCTTGAACAGGCGACACGAAGGCCCCGGAACCTGGTGGGGTTTCCGGGGCCTTCGTGTGTTTGATCGCTTAGCGGAAGTCGCCGCCTAGGTCGTACTCCTCTAGCGGAGTGGCGGGGCCAGTGGCCTCGCCGAACGACCCGGTGTAGTCGATGTCGTCGTAGGCAGTCAGCTGCGCGTACATCGCTGCCTTTGCCTCCTCGGTCGGCTCCACCTTCACGTTGCGGTAGCGGCTGAGTCCCGTTCCTGCTGGGATCAGCTTTCCGATGATGACGTTCTCCTTGAGGCCAAGCAGCGGATCGGACTTGCCCTCGAGTGCGGCCTGCGTAAGCACGCGGGTCGTCTCCTGGAACGATGCGGCGGATAGCCACGAGTCCGTCGCCAACGAAGCCTTCGTGATACCCATCAGTTCTGGGCGACCTGAGGCCGGTGTTCCACCGGACTGCAGAACCTCGCGGTTGCGGCGCTGGAAGTTTGCCGCCTCCACCAGGTCACCAGTGATGAATTCGGAGTTACCCGATTCAATGATGGTGATCCGCTTGAGCATCTGACGAACAATCACTTCGATGTGCTTGTCGTGGATCGACACACCCTGTGAGCGGTAGACCTCTTGCACCTGATCAACGAGGTGCAGCTGCACCTGGCGCGGACCGAGGATGCGCAAGACCTGCTTGGGGTCGACCGCACCGACGATCAGCTGGTCGCCGACCTCGACGCGTCCGCCGTCTTCAACCAGCAGACGCGAACGCTTGCTGACGGGGTACGCGAACTCTTCAGCATCGGGATCGTCAGGAACGATGACGATCTTGCGTGTCTTGTCCGTGTCATCGATGCGAACCTTGCCGGCCACCTCGGTGATAGGAGCAACACCCTTTGGCGTACGAGCTTCGAAGAGCTCGACGATACGGGGCAGACCGTGCGTGATGTCTTCACCAGCCACACCCCCGGTGTGGAAGGTACGCATCGTCAGCTGGGTGCCTGGCTCACCGATCGACTGCGCCGCGACGATACCGATCGCCTCGCCGACGTCGACCATCTTGCCCGTTGCCAGTGAACGGCCGTAGCACGCGGCACAAGCGCCAACGCGGCTTTCACAGATCAGCACCGAACGCGCCTTGACTGTCTCGACGCCAGCGGCGACAAGTTCGTCAATGAGCGTCAGGCTGAGTTCGTCACCGCGGGCCGCCAGCGTCTTGCCGTCGACCACAACGTCGTCGGAAAGCACTCGAGAGGCCGCCGAGGTGTCGACGTTGTCGAGCACCCGCACGACGCCGTCCGAACCTGCAGCACCAATGTGAGTGGGAAGACCACGCTCGGTGCCACAGTCCTCTTCGCGAATGATCACGTCTTGTGAGACGTCAACCAGACGACGAGTCAGGTAACCCGAGTCAGCCGTACGAAGTGCGGTGTCAGCCAGACCCTTACGAGCACCGTGGGTCGAGATGAAGTACTCGAGCACGCTCAAGCCTTCACGGAAGTTCGACTTGATCGGGCGCGGGATGATCTCGCCCTTCGGGTTCGCCACCAGGCCGCGCATACCGGCGATCTGACGGATCTGGTTCATGTTTCCGCGAGCACCAGAGTCGACCATCATGAACACGGTGTTGTTCTTCGGGAAGTTCTCGTTCATCGCTGCGGCAACATCATCTGTTGCTGCCGTCCAGATGTCGATCAATTCCTGACGACGTTCCGAGTCAGTGATCAAACCCTTGTCGTACTGCTGCTGCAACTTGTCATCACGCGCTTCGGCAGCCTTGAGTAATCCGGCCTTAGCCGAAGGCGTCACGACGTCGGAGATCGCGATGGTCACGCCACTGCGGGTCGCCCAGTAGAAACCGAGCTCCTTGAGTGCGTCGAGAGTTGCCGCAACCTGAACCTTCGATTGCGTCTCTGCCAGGTCATTAACGAGAGCACCGAGGCGCTTCTTGTCGACCTCGTAGTTGGCAAACGGGTAACCGGCCGGCATTGCGCCATTGAACAGCGCGCGCCCGAGAGTGGTTTCCAGGATGAACGGCTGACCCGGCTCCCAACCCTCCTTGGCTTCGTACCCGAGTGGTGGAGTTGAGGAACCATCGAGACGGATCCGCACCGTCGCGCGAAGCGACAGCTGCCCGGCGTCGAATGCCATGATCGCCTCTGCGATCGATCCGAACACGCGACCTTCACCGTCGGCACCTTCATCGTGACCGGTCAGGAAGTAGATCCCGAGCACCATGTCCTGCGTTGGCGTCGTGATCGGGCGACCGTTCGCTGGCGACAGGATGTTGTTCGCCGACAGCATCAGGATGCGGGCCTCGGCCTGAGCCTCAGCCGACAGCGGCAGGTGCACGGCCATCTGGTCACCGTCGAAGTCAGCGTTAAACGCAGTACAGACGAGCGGGTGAATCTGAATGGCCTTACCTTCGATGAGCTGTGGCTCGAACGCCTGGATGCCCAACCGGTGCAGTGTTGGTGCACGGTTCAACATCACGGGGTGCTCAGCGATGACCTCTTCGAGAACGTCCCACACGACGGGGCGCGAACGCTCCACCATGCGCTTGGCGCTCTTGATGTTCTGCGCGTGGTTGAGATCAACCAAACGCTTCATCACGAACGGCTTGAACAGTTCCAGAGCCATCTGCTTGGGCAGACCACACTGGTGCAGCTTGAGCTGCGGACCAACGACGATGACCGAACGACCTGAGTAGTCAACGCGCTTTCCGAGCAGGTTCTGACGGAAACGACCCTGCTTGCCCTTGAGCATGTCGGACAGCGACTTGAGCGGACGGTTACCTGGACCGGTAACCGGACGTCCACGACGACCGTTGTCGAACAGCGCGTCGACAGCTTCCTGCAGCATGCGCTTTTCGTTGTTGACGATGATCTCCGGCGCACCCAAGTCGATGAGTCGCTTGAGGCGGTTGTTCCGGTTGATCACGCGGCGGTACAGGTCGTTGAGGTCGGACGTCGCGAAGCGGCCACCGTCGAGCTGAACCATCGGACGCAGATCCGGCGGGATGACCGGGACGCAGTCAAGCACCATTCCGTGCGGCGAGTTCGTCGTCGACAGGAACGCGTTGACAACGCGCAGACGCTTCACGGCGCGGGTCTTCTTCTGACCCTTTCCGGTGGCGATGATCTCCTTGAGCTTCTCGGACTCAGCCTCAAGATCGAATGACTTCAGTCGATCCTGAATTGCGGCAGCGCCCATTCCACCCTTGAAGTAGCGGCCGTAACGGTCGCGCATCTCGCGGTAGAGGATTTCGTTGCCCTCGAGGTCCTGGACCTTGAGGTTGCGGAAGCGGTCGAAGACCTCATCAAGTGCTGCGATCTGGGCATCGGCGCGACGACGGATTCCGTTCATCTCGCGTTCTGCCGCTTCGCGCACCTTGCGGCGCGCATCGGCCTTTGCACCCTCGGCTTCAAGCGCTGCGGTGTCCTCTTCAAGTTTCAGTTGACGCTTGTTGATTTCCTCGTCGCGCTTGTTGGCGAGCTGTTTCTTCTCAACCTCGATCTTCGCTTCGAGGCTTGGAAGGTCGCGAGTGCGCTCTTCGTCATCAACCTCGGTGATCATGTAGGCAGCGAAGTAGATGACCTTCTCAAGGTCCTTCGGAGCCAGGTCGAGCAGGTAGCCAAGGCGGCTAGGAACACCCTTGAAGTACCAGATGTGCGTAACCGGAGCGGCCAACTCAATGTGACCCATCCGCTCACGACGCACCTTGGCGCGAGTTACCTCAACACCACAGCGCTCACAGATGATTCCCTTGAAGCGCACGCGCTTGTACTTGCCGCAGTAGCACTCCCAGTCGCGAGTCGGTCCGAAGATCTTCTCGCAGAACAGGCCGTCCTTCTCAGGCTTCAGCGTGCGGTAGTTGATCGTTTCCGGCTTCTTGACCTCGCCGTGTGACCACGTACGAATGTCATCAGCAGTTGCCAGACCGATACGAAGCTCGTCAAAGAAGTTCACGTCTAACATCTATTTACACCTCTTCCACTGAGCTGGGCTCGCGACGGGACAGGTCAATGCCTAGTTCCTCGGCCGCGCGGAATACGTCTTCGTCTGAATCCTTCATCTCGATCGCTTGACCATCACTGGCAAGGACTTCGACGTTGAGACACAACGACTGCATTTCTTTGATCAACACCTTGAAGGACTCGGGGATACCGGGTTCTGGGATGTTCTCGCCCTTGACGATGGCCTCGTATACCTTCACGCGGCCTGTGACGTCATCAGACTTGATGGTGAGCAGTTCCTGCAGTGCGTAGGAAGCGCCGTAGGCCTCAAGGGCCCACACTTCCATTTCACCGAATCGCTGGCCACCGAACTGAGCCTTACCACCGAGCGGCTGCTGGGTGATCATCGAGTACGGACCGGTCGACCGGGCGTGGATCTTGTCGTCGACCAAGTGATGCAGCTTGAGCACGTAGAGGTATCCGACTGAGATCGGCTTCGGGAACGGTTCACCAGAGCGACCGTCAATCAGTCGCGCCTTGCCGTTGCCGTGGACCAAGGTCAGACCATCGTCGGTCTTCGGAGTTGACTCCAACAGACCGGCAATTTCCTCTTCGCGAGCACCGTCGAACACCGGGGTCGCGACGTTGGTCCGGGGACCAGCCTCACGAGCGGCTTCACTGAGGCCCTTTGCCCAGTCAGGGTTGCCCTCGACCTTCCAGCCCTGGCTGGCAATCCAGCCGAGGTGGATTTCGAGAACCTGTCCGACGTTCATCCGGCCAGGAACACCGAGCGGGTTAAGCACGACGTCGACGGGGGTTCCATCTTCCAGGAACGGCATGTCTTCGACAGGCAGGATCTTGGAGATAACACCCTTGTTGCCGTGGCGGCCAGCGAGCTTGTCACCAACGTTGATCTTGCGCTTCTGGGCGACGTAAACGCGCACGAGGCGGTTGACACCTGGCGGCAGTTCGTCACCTTCATCGCGGTCAAACACCCGAACGCCGATGACGACACCTTGTTCACCGTGTGGCACCTTCAGCGAGGTGTCGCGAACTTCGCGTGACTTCTCACCGAAGATCGCGCGCAGTAGGCGTTCTTCCGGCGTCAGTTCGGTCTCGCCCTTGGGCGTCACCTTTCCGACGAGGATGTCACCGGTGACAACTTCGGCGCCGATCCGGATGATCCCGCGCTCGTCGAGGTCCGCGAGGACCTCTTCGGAAACGTTGGGGATATCGCGAGTGATCTCTTCCGGACCGAGCTTGGTGTCGCGGGCATCAACTTCGTGCTCTTCGATGTGAATCGACGAGAGCACGTCGTCTTGCACGAGACGCTGGCTCAGGATGATCGCGTCTTCGTAGTTGTGA
>JAOAUD010000021.1 GCA_030157755.1 Candidatus Nanopelagicales bacterium | reverse complement strand
ACCCTCAGTCACAGGTGCCGAACCTGGCTCGGCAAACCACTGGATCGACTTCTGACATTCCTGTTCACTGACGGCAAGCTCGGCAAGATCGGCTCGTTGCCAAGCCGTGATCTGCGCCCGCGGCCGAATGTAGCGCTTCAGGAAATTCACGCTCGCAGTGCAGAACGCACAGTCGCCATCGAACAGCAGGATTGGATACATGCCACGACGTTACGCCTCGACGTGCGCTCGCACTCGATGGAACCCACCGCCGCACCACCGATTGGGGTTGCTCAGTCGTACGAGACGAAGCGATCAGCTTGGCCAGCGAGGGCTTCTAGAAGTTGTGCAACCTGTGTGCGGTAGAACTCGTTGATCAGAGTGCCGTTGGCATCGAATGCCTCAGCTGCCCGAGCAACCATAACCTCAGGTTTGTTGATCGGATGACCATCGAGGAAAACCAGGGTTTGGCGCAGTTGGTACTGCATTCGCGCCGTGCCAACGGCTCCCGTCGCGGCGCCCATCAGGCCAACCGCCTTACCCGCAAATGGTTGCGGGTCGACTCGGGATAGCCAGTCGATCGTGTTCTTGAGCCCGCCGGGGATTGAGTAGTTGTACTCAGGCGACACAAACAGCACTCCGTCTGACTCGGTGATTTGGCGAGCCATTTGCGTCACTGGTTCCAACATGCCATCAGCGACCTCATCCAGGTTGAGCAGCGGCCACTGCTGCCAGCCAGTCAACTCGGTGATCGTCATTTCGGGCGGAGCAAGTTCCAATGCAGCGTTGAACAGCATCCGGTTGTACGAGTCACGGCGCAGGCTGCCAACCAGCGCGACGATGTTGCGGTGACGCTTGACTGAATCTTCGGCCGTCATTTGTCTCCCATTCCGGGTGCTCGCGGCACGCCCATTCCGGGTGCTCGCGGCACGCTGGTCGAAACTCCACAATCGCAGGTCAGGGGGTCCAACGCCAACCCCGCACCACCGCAAGGGACCGTGCGCATCGCTGCGCGCAGTGAAGTCTTGCGCGGCATCAACTAGATTGGCGCCGATATGGAAATCAGGTTGGCGACTCTCGACGACATCCCCGCGCTGCATGCCTTGGAGGCGCGTTACTTCGTCGAGAATCTCAGCGCCTCAGAGCGCACCGAGGGCTATATTTCGGTTCAGCATTCGCAGCAGTGGTTCACCTCGGCAATCGCAACCGATGGCATTCACGTGGCAACCACCGACACCGGAAGCCTCGCCGGATTCATCGCAATCACTGCCCCTCCGTCCGACCCAAACGCGACCCCTTCGCCGATCTTGCAGGCGATGGTGGACCTCGCGCAGACCCTCGACTACAACGGAACGCCTATCGCGGCGCAACGCTACGCGTTTCGCGGGCCGGTGCTGATTGACGAAGGGGCCCGCGGCCATGGGCTCTACTCCAGATTCAACGCGATCACCCGGCAGGCGTACGCCGACATCTTCGACACCGGCGTCCTCTTTGTGTCGACTGAGAACCCGCGCTCGGTTCACACAACAACAACCAAACTCAAGGCCGAATCCCTCACCATCTTCGAAGTTGACGGCAAGAAGTACCACTTCATGGCATTCAGTTTCTGACCATCGTTGCCAGCCGCTCTCCGCGGGTTTGGCGCGAGGCAAGACCTCAGCGAATCGATCGGAAACCGCGAAGCGCAACGACAGCAATGGCGACGGCCGCCGCACAAATCGCCAGCGTGCTGATGGAATCCAAACCGGTCACTAGCCCGGTGATCACCATGCCAACGATGGACTGCAACACCAGCATCGGCACCTGCAGCACTCCGACGATCTTCGCCCGCAGCGCGCTCGGGGATCGCTGCTGAACCAAGCCACCGAGAAGTCCGTTGCCGTACATCGGGAGTCCGCCCGCAAGCGCAGCAATGACGATCATCAGCCAGCGCTGCCAGCCGGGCTGGATGAGCCAGTTGTCTACGAGCAATGCGCCGCCCAGCAGCATGAGAAGCACGAACCCTGAAAACGAGAACAGCAGACGACGACGTCGATTCACGTGAATGCCGTGGGCAGTTAGCGCGAGTGTGCCAAGAACTCCCCCGATTGCCACGGCCGCACTGAGCATGGGGGCAAGATCGGGAACGCGCAGGTCCACCAGCATGAGGGAAATGAGCATCGTGGGTGTCACGGCAATCATCACTAGCCGCGCGATCGCGGCACTGCGCAGTCCCGGATCCTCCTGCGCAGCACGGATGACGCCCGCCATCCCTGTCTGGTCGGGCGCTGAGTCGGTCATGCCGACGGAGGACTCGACAGGTCTTTGCGCGCGCCGAAGGACGAGCAAGACGCCTACGCCAGCGACTGCGAACAGCACTGCGGCCGTCAAAGTCATCTGTGCCGGCGGAAGCAGCACTCCGAGCACCAGGGCTCCCGCTGCCACACCGACGGCATCACGGCAGGTACGAACGATGTCGGCGGCGCCAACCGCTGTTGCGGGAACCAAAGTCGCCTGCACGGATAGGACGGCAGGCAGTTGAATCGCCTCGGTCACTCCGAGCAGTGCAGCTAGCGCAAGGAACACTGGGCCCGCGAGGGTGTGGGTGAGCATGAGTCCACCGATGGCGACGAGCACCGTTGCGGATGCGAAACAAGAGAGCACTAACCAGCGGCCCGGGTTGCCTCGGTCGATGAGTATGCCCGCCGGGATCGACGCCACCGCCCAGCCCAGGAAGAACGCGGTCCACAGAGTTCCGACGCCGCCGGAACCGAGGATGTCCTCACTGCCGGTGACCCAGGCAACTTGCGAGGCCGACAGACCGGCAGACACACCGAGTAGAACAAGTTGGAAGACATAGAAGGCCCGACATCCGGCGAGTTCCCGAACGACGCTCGGACGTTGTTCGTCCTGACCGCTATTTGCCCGCTGCGGGCGCCCATCCGTCGCGCTGGCGGTCATGCGGGCATTCTTCCTGCCGCAACTAACCGCTCACAGATCCTCGGGGACTTGTACGGCCAATCGGGCGAGTGCGCGAGTGCCTACGTCGCAGCCAGGTCCGCGAGACGAACTAGTACTCGCCCTTGATCACGAAGTAGGACCCGCGGATCGTCCCTGCCAGTTTGGACTTCTGTCGAGCGAACTTGAATCGCGAAGCAAGTTCTTCGGGGACCTCCATGCCATCGGAGAGCTTGAAGCCGACAGCGCGCTTTCCCGATTCTTCAAGGGTGTACAGCACGTTGATCGAAAGCCCGTTCTCGTAGAAGACGTAGGTCCAACGAACGCCATCAACGGTGAAGCTTGTGGCCTCAAGCGGCCGAGATTCGATGACAATGTCACGCTCGTCCTTGAGGATGCGGGCCACATAATCGATCTCTTCCTTGGCATCGGCCGCAGGCTCGACCACGAACACATGGTCGTACTTGTTCTTGAAGTACCGCGCCTCGTTCGCGCGCAGCCCGGCCAACGCGTCGGCGACCGGGGAGGACTCGAGCCCCTCGGTTGAAACCGTCTTGAAGTCAACTTCGTATGCCATGCGCGCTTCTCCTGGTCTGTTGGTCGCGCTTCGCGACGGGGTAACCCTAGCGACTATTGCTTGCCCTATTGAAGGCCTATGCGAACTAGTTGATCGAGTTCTTGCCGACGAGTTCCCCTTGTGTGGGCCCGCGGCAATCAGATTCGCTCGACCTTAATCAAGCAAGATCCTCTGCCACACTTTGTCCATGTCGAACGACCCCGAGAGCACGGCGCAGACACAGAAGCCGCCAAAGAAGCGCGCTGTCAAGCGAGACATCTTCGTGGTCCTCTTAATCATCCTCATTGTGCTTCCAACGATTCCGTTGTCGCTAACGTCGCTCGGACCGATTGGGTCAGGTGCTGGCGTTCTAGCGACAGTGGTCGCTGTGATCGCGGTGCGGGCATTTGGTTTGGCAAAGGGCGCCTTAGTGGCGCTCTTTGGAGCCCTCACCCTCAGCCTCGCACCCCTTGGACTGATCTACCCCGCGATGGGCACCATGCTCCTGGTGATCTTGGGTGGAATCTGCGGATTCGCGATTTACCAGGGCAAAGAGGCGCCGTTTGTCATGCTGGGCATGTTCGTGGGGATCACGATGGTCATGCCCAATCCATTAACGGTGGATCAGCTTGAGCACGGCGTGACCGTTACGTCTGACTACATCTTCATCCTGACCGGATTGATGCTGCTGTCTGCAATTTGGGGATTCCTGCTGGGCTGGCTCCTGCTCAAGAAGCTTCCGAGTGGGCACGCAGTACCGGTTCAGCGGGACGTCGCCATGACTTACGGGGCGACGTTGTCCTTGCTCGGCGGTTTGTCCGCCGCGGTTGTGCTTACGTGGTTTCCCAACACGGCTGCAGGCTGGGTCATCCTCACCGTGTACGTCATTGTTGTTCCCAGAGCTATCGACGACAAGATCGTTCACCAGATGCGGGTCAAGGCGGCGCACCGCGTAGTCGGAACCGTCATCGGTATCGCCATTGCGGGTGCGATAGCCGCTGTCATCCGCAATCCCATCCCTCTGGTCCTGCTCGGGATCATCTGCCTGGTGATCGCCTTGGAACTGAGGGTCGCAGGCAGACCGTACTGGCAGTTCGTTCTCTTCCTGACCCCAGGCGTTGTATTTCTCACGGGCTTTGGATTGAACGCTGAACAGTTCGGCGTGATGCGTTTGGTCTGCACGCTAATCGGAGTCTTCATCTCATTGGTCGCTCTGGAACTCATCCGGCGTTACACAATTCCGTGGATCATTCGTTCAAAGGAATTAGAAGCAGCAGACGCGGCGACGACGTCGTGACAGGGCACCCGACCGGACGTAGCTACCAGTCGGGGCCTGAGCGTCAAGGGCATTGACTGACTATTGATTCGTCACTTTGCCAGTGATTCCAGAGACCGAGACGAACCCACTTGAACCGGTCCCGAAGACGTACCCGAGTCCCTCGTGTGGCACGTTCGAGTTACGCATGTCCATGACCGAGACATCTACCTTGGGGTTGGCGGCAAGTGCCGCAGCCGCGGCTTCCTGCGGGGTGGCCTTGAACTCTGAGATCGTGAACGGATCGAGGTTTGGCGTATACGGCATCTGCTGGGAACTCATCGGCGTGAAGGACGGCTGAGAACCCGGGGCGAAGCTGGCTGTCGTCGTGTACACGGTGACTGGACCGCCGGTCGGTGACCACACGGCAAACGCGACCTCAATGGACGTTACGCCGCCGTTGTTCGCGGGTAGGTGCGATTCGGTCAGTATCAATTTGGCTGTGGGCTGCGCCGCAGCAGGAAGAAGTGCGTGAGCCTGACTGACGATGGCCGCTTCTTGTTGCAAGGTCACGGCCGCTTGCGAGGCGGTATTGGCGGAGGCGGGGGCGACGATTGATGCGACGGGAGCGGGCGCTGCATTCGCAGCAACGGGTGCGGCCAGACCAACACCGACCAACACGACTGGTGCGGTCAGTAAAGCAGCAGCGCAGACCTTGAAACGAGTAGCCATTCTGGAGCCTCCGGGCAGTGGGGGGGGTAGGTGTGTTGGCGATACCCACTTCCACCCATCAACGAACCTAGTTAGCTCGGCAATGTTCGCCGCCGCGAACATCGGCTTGTCGGCATGGCGACAGTTCCTGCCCGATACGCGACGCACAGCATCGCCGCTCGCGGCATCGCGTCCTTAGTCGACCTGCAACGTGTTGGCGATGACGACCTCTCGCACGCAGACCGACTGCGGCTGGTCGTAGATGTACCGAACCGCTTTGACCACTGCTTCGGCATCAAGGGCTCCACCGATGCTCTGCTTCCACGCCTCGTAACCGGCAATGACATCGCTCGACGTCGTATGGCCGAGCAGTTCAGTTTCCACCGCGCCCGGGGCGACGATCGAAATCCGCACGTTCCTTCCGGCGACTTCGGACCGGAGGTTCTCCGAGATTCCGTGGACAGCAAACTTGCTGCCGACATACCCCACATGGTTGGGGAAGGTCTTGCGTCCAGCGATCGAACTGATGTTGATGACCGTTCCGTGCTCTCGGGGCAACATGGAGTCCAACGCCACTCGAGATCCGTTCAGCACCCCTAGGACATTCACGTCGAGCATCTGCGCCCACTCGGCCGGATCTTGTTGCTCAAGTGGGCTTAGTTTCATGACTCCAGCGTTGTTGATCATTGCGTCGAGCGGACCGAATCTCTCCTCGGCCTCGGCGACGGCCCCCTGTATTGCTGCGAAGTCGACGACGTCAACCTTTGCACAAATCGCATCTGGCAACTCAAGCTCTTCGAGTCGTTCTAGCCTCCTGGCCATCAACAGCAGTGGATGCCCATCAGCGGAAAAGGACCGAGCCAAGGCTGCTCCGATTCCAGAGCTAGCGCCGGTAATTGCGATGAGTCCACGAGTGTTAGCCACTCATCGACCCTAGCCACCGGGGTGCTCACAGGCCAACGGACTGACACGCCTCTGGTCCATCCGCGCGATGGATCGGGCCTGGCTCAGCGCAGCGAGGACGCGTACCGCAGGTATGGAACTTGACCTGTGGAACTCGCCTCAATCGCTTTGGCGACGCGACGCGGAATGGGTGCCCACTTCGCTGGCATCTCTGCTGCCGCCGCTGGGTTCAGGGTGTAGATGAGGGCGAAGTTCACGATCCAGATGGACGGCACCATCGACATGCCAACCGTCTTCGTGGACTTGCCAATCTTCTTATTCGCGACAAGTTGTGCAGCACCGGAAATCTGCTGGGCTTTGTTGCCGTAGATAGCTTCGGCGGTGTACGCCGACCGGTACAGCATGCGCAGTGCCTTCTTCGCGCCATTGGCCCGACACCACTGCCCGAGGTAGCCGCCCGGTTCGATGACGGCATTCACCTGGCGAGTTGGTGCACTCGAATTCGCTGGGCTCTCAAGCATGCCGCTCTTGTTGACCATCAATCCGTAGCTGGCCAGAACCGAGGGAACAAGCTTTCCGTGGATCTTCGAATACAGCGGACGTCCCACAGTATTCGTGAGAATTCGAACACTCTGGTCCACAAGTTTTGCGCTGGATTTGTCGCCACCAACGCCTCTGCCAGTCACGAACAACCGATACTGCTTCTTCGTAAAGACGTCGGACTTCTTCAGCCCGATCTTCTTCGCGATCTCATCTGCCCGCCTCTGTCCGAGCGCCTGGTTCAGCTGCCACGAATGCGTGATCTGGGTCGGCGCCAACTTCTCGTAGCGATGGACTCCTGCGAAGGGCTCGATGAAACCGGTCTTGGTTGGCGTCTGGGAAGCAGCACCTGCCGCACTTTGACCTGAGATCTGCAGTCCTGCCACTGATACCACGGCGACGCACGTCAGCACGATCGCAGAGCTGGCCTTGGATCGGCGCTTGGATGACAGGCGTGCGGAGGATCGAATCTCACGTGGGGCTGTATCGACGGGCTTCATCTTCGATCCTCTCAGAACGTTTCGAGCCCCTAGTGTCGCTGCGGGATCGAAGAAGATCCAATTATGCGGCCGTGAGGCAACAATGGTGACGGAACGCGACGGGACTGACACTCGCCCCGGCTGGTTGAAGGGGATAGAGATGATCGAGCAGGGCGCCGTGATGA
>JAOAUD010000020.1 GCA_030157755.1 Candidatus Nanopelagicales bacterium | reverse complement strand
GGCTGGACCGAAGGCCACCACATCCAACATTGGAGCCACGGCGGACCCACCAGCCTCAACAACCTAGTTTTGCTGTGCTCCAAACACCACCACTACATCCATGCCCACAACATTCCCATCACCGTCGACACCAACGGCGCACCCCACATCCACCTCAACCACCACCCAAAACGATGCTGAAGCTGAACCCGAAGTTGATGCCCAATCCGATGCCGGGCGGATCTAGGCGGGTTGCCACACGACGGTAGGAGCGAGCCGTCCGTCGCGGGCTTCGGCGAGGCCAAGCACGCTGTCATCGGCTGCGAAGACAGCGATCGTTTCGCCGACTGGGAGCGCCGGGGGCAAGTCGGTACTTCCACCGTGACGAAAGACGACGGCTTCGGGATCACTCACTACGTGGGTTGCGAATAGCCGGCGACAGACGTCGGCTAGCGGCAGGTAGTCCAGCTCGAGTTCAAGGTGTTCGAGGGTTCGTGCGGACGACAGGTCAAACACGCCAACCCGAGTACGGCGGAGCATCGTCAGGTGTCCCCCAACACCGAGCCGCTCCCCCAGGTCGCGAGCCAGTGCGCGAACGTACGTCCCGGTTGAACAGGTAACGGCAACGTCAAGATCGATCGCAGACGTGGGACCTCCGGGGCCGTCTACTGAAGCGATTCGCGTTGCGAGGATTTCGAACTGCGTGATTGTTACCGGGCGTTCGGCGAGGACCACGTCCTCACCCGCCCTGACCCGCTTGTAGGCGCGCTCACCATTCACCTTGATCGCGCTGACTGAACTCGGCCGTTGCATGATCTCGCCGGTCAGTCGCGCGACCTGTTCGTGAATCTGCTGCTGGCCTGATTCCAAGAGATAGCCCGCGTCAACTGCCGACGTCAGCTCACCTTCGGCATCGTCAGTAGTAGTCGCGATCCCAAGGCGAATTGTCGCGTCGTAGGACTTGTCAGTGGCTCCGATAAGGCCCAGCAGTTTTGTTGCCTTGCCCACTCCGCACACCAATACGCCAGTTGCCATCGGGTCCAAGGTTCCGCCGTGACCAACTCGGCGAGTTCCGACAATCCGCCTGAGCTTCCCGACGACGTCGTGGGACGTCCATTCCTGTGGCTTGTCGACGATGATCAAGCCATCGATGGGCGAGGGTCCGGCCTTTCGAGCCATAGCGAGCCTGGAACCCTCAGGCGGTCTTGAGGCTGACGTCGATCGCCGCAATGATCGATTCCACGATCTCTTCCGGTGCCTCATTCGACGAGAACCCGGCAGCAAATCGGTGTCCGCCACCGCCGAGCCTGCTGCACACTGCGCCTAGATCGACCAGACCCTTGCTTCGCGTCGACGCGCGCCACACCCGGTCGTCACCTTCTTTGAGGACGACAGCTACCTCGGCCTCCGCAGTGACGCGCAGGGTGTCGATCACGGGTTCTGCGGAATCGAGTGCCAAACCGAGATCATCTCGATCGGCTTTGGTCAGGAACGACCACACCAAGCCGTTGCCCCCAGCCGCTGCTGGGATGAGCTTCGCCCGCTCGAGCGCGATGCCCAGGAGTTTGACCGCCGAGAATGACGCTGTGTCGAATACCGCCCGCGCGATCTTGTCGTGGGCAATCCCCGTTTCGTGCAGCCGCGCAGCCAGGTAGTGCGTCTTGGCCGTCGTGCCGGAAAACCGAAACGACCCGGTGTCGGTGGTCAGGCCTGCATAAATGCAGGTGGCAATGTCGGTAGTTAGTTCCGCCTCAAGCCGGTCTGCGAGTTCCAATGCCAGAACGGCGGTCGCGGGTGCGGTCACATCGACCAGTGACAGTGTGCCGAAGCCGGTATACGACCTGTGGTGGTCGACCGCCGCAAACATCGCAGCCGCATTTCCCACCGCGCCAAGACTTCCCAACCGAGCAAGATCACTGGCATCAAAGCTAACGACGACATCTATCGTCGGCGGCAGTTGTGAAGGTGCACGCAGGAGTTCCTGCCCGGGCAGCCAGGCCAACGAAGCTGGGAGCCGGAAGGGCTCCTCGTCGAACGAGACATACGCCTCAATCCCCACTTGCCGCATCGCAAGTGCCGCAGCCATTGCCGAACCCAAGGCATCACCATCGGGACTGACATGCGCAACGCACAGCACGGCCGTCGCGCCCTTAACCTCGGCTACTAATGCATCCCAGTCAGCCGAGGTTGGGGGCTTGTCCCACGAGTTCACTCGGGGACCTGGTCCTCGCCGCGCGGCGCGCGGTAAGGATCGGGATCCCCAGCGAACGTCGCTCCGGCCGCCCGCTGTTGCAACTTGGCATCGGACACCTTCGTCGCAGCGATGAGTTCCTCGATGTGACGTGCGTTTTCCGGCATCGCATCGGCGATAAACGTCAACGATGGCGTGTAGCGCACACCCGTTTGTTTTCCCACCTCGGTCCGAAGCAGTCCTTTTGCGGAGTTCAAGGCTTGCGCACTGGCCTGTTGTTCCAGCGCGTCGCCAAGCACCGTGTAGAACACGGTCGCTTCACGCAAGTCATTGGTGACGTACGCATCTGTGACCGTGACAAAACCGAGACGCGGATCCTTGATCTTCATCTCGATCATTTCGGCAACAATCACCTTGATTCGGTCCGCCAGGCGCCGCGCGCGTGGGGATTCGTCGCTCATCCGGGGTCTCCCAACCTACCGTCGTTATTGATCAAGTAGCTGACAACAGTCGGCGACTAGGTGCGAGCAATTTCCTTCATTTCGAAGGTCTCGATGACATCGTCAACCTTGATGTCGTTGAAAGAACCAAGTCCGATACCGCACTCGAATCCTTCCTTGACCTCTGTCGCGTCATCCTTGAATCGACGCAGCGACTCGACCTTGAGGTTTTCGGCAACAACAACACCGTCGCGGATGAGTCGCGCCTTGGCATTTCGCTTGACCAGGCCATTCCGGACGATTGCACCAGCGATGTTTCCGAACTTGCTGGAACGGTAGACCTCGCGCACCTCGGCAGACCCAAGCTGCACCTCTTCGTACTCAGGCTTGAGCATGCCCTTAAGAGCCGCCTCGACTTCATCGATTGCCTGGTAGATGATCGAGTAGAACCGAAGATCGACACCCTCGCGATCGGCCAGTTCACGCGCCTTGCCTTCTGGTCGGACGTTAAATCCGATGATGACGGCATCAGACGCGACGGCCAGGTTGACGTTCGTCTCGGTGATGGCACCAACACCACGGTCGATGATGCGCAACGAAACCTCGTCGCCCACGTCGATCTTGAGCAGTGCGTCTTCGAGTGCTTCCACAGAACCGGAGACGTCGCCCTTGAGGATGAGGTTGAGTTCCTGCACCTCGCCGGACTCAAGCGACTTGAGGAAGTCTTCGAGGCTTCGACGCCCGCGACGCTTCGCAAGCTGTGCGTTACGTTCACGCGCTTGCCGTGTCTGGGCAATCTGGCGCGCGGTTCGGTCCTCTTCAACCACGAGGAACGAATCACCGGCGTTGGGGACTGAGGTCAGACCCAGAACCATCACTGGTCGCGACGGGAGTGCCTCATCAACGTTGTCACCGTTTTCATCGAGCATCGCTCGGACGCGTCCATAGGCGCCACCCGCAACGATCGACACACCTGGCCGCAACGTTCCGCGCTGCACCAAGACGGTGGCAACTGGACCGCGACCACGGTCAAGGTGAGCTTCAATTGCGACACCCTGAGCATCCTGATTCGGGTTGGCCCGCAGGTCGAGCGTTGCGTCTGCGGTGAGCAGCACTGCCTCGAGAAGGTCATCGATGCCCATATTCTGCTTCGCCGAGACGTCGACGAACATCGTGTCGCCGCCGTATTCCTCAGCGACTAGGCCGTATTCGGTCAACTGCGCGCGAACCTTTGCGGGATCGGCGCCTTCCTTGTCGACCTTGTTGACCGCGACCACAATCGGCACATCTGCTGCCTGCGCGTGGTTGAGGGCTTCAACTGTCTGCGGCTTCACGCCGTCATCTGCAGCAACCACCAGGATTGCCACGTCAGTGACCTTGGCACCGCGTGCACGCATGGCGGTGAACGCCTCGTGACCCGGGGTGTCGATGAAGGTGATCTTGCGCTCGTCCTCTTTGCCCTTGTGAGCAGTGATCTGGTACGCACCGATGTGCTGAGTGATTCCACCAGCCTCGCGGTCGACCACTGACGTGCTGCGGATCGCGTCGAGCAGCTTCGTCTTACCGTGATCGACGTGACCCATAACGGTGACCACTGGTGCTCGCTTGACGAGTGCGGACTCGCCGCCTTCGTCTTCACCGAACTCAAGGTTGAAGGTCTCGAGTAGTTCGCGATCTTCATCTTCTGGTGAAACGACGTTAACTTCGTAGTTCAGTTCGGCACCAAGCAGTGCGAGGGTGTCGTCGTTGACCGATTCGGTCGCTGTAACCATTTCGCCGAGCTTGAACAACACACTGACAAGGCTGGCCGGGTTCGCGCCAATCTTGTCCGCGAAGTCGGTCAGGGAAGCTCCACGAGGCAGAGTGATTGATTGCCCGTTGCCCATGGGAACCGTGGCGCCACCAATGGTGGGTGCCGCCATGTTGTCAAACTCTTGACGCTTCGCCCGCTTTGATTTGCGGCCACGCGCTGGGCGACCGCCGGGGCGACCACCGCCGCGTCCACCGAAGGCTCCCCCTGGTGCGCCTGGTCCTCCCGGACGGCCACCGCCGCCGGAGAATCCGCCGCCGCCACCGGGACGACCGCCGCCGCCACCTGCGTAGCCACCGCCGCCGCCTGCACCACCGCCGCCACCACCAGCGCCGGGAGCGCCACCGGGACGAGCCCCAGGAGCACCTGGTCGCTGACCGGGAGCACCTGGTCGCTGACCGGGGCCGCCTGGTCGCTGACCGGGACGCGCGCCTGGTGCCTGACGTGCTTGCGGACGTGGGGGCATGCTGCCCGGGTTAGGACGTGGGGCGCCGGGCACACCTGGGCGTTGCATGCCTGAGCTTGCGCCACTGCTGAACGGATTGTTTCCGGGACGCGGACCACTCGGACGCATTCCACTGGCGCCAGTGAATGGGTTGTTTCCTGGACGCGGACCGGCCGGGCGTGGTGCTGCCGGCGCTTCGCCACTGGCCGCTGCAGCTGCGGGTGCCTCTGGCGTTGCCGGAGTTGCTGGTGCAGCAGGCGCTGCGGGTTTGGGTGCTTCCGCTGCCGGTGCTGCCGGAGTTGGCGGAGCAACTGCTGGGGCAGGTGCCGCAGCGGGCGCTGCCGTCGCAGGCGTTGGGGCAGGGGCTGCAGCAGGCGTTGGAGCACCGTCCGCCGGACTTGGCGCTGCCTTTTTGGCTGCTGCCTTCTTGGCGGGAGCCTTCTTGGCGGGAGCCTCAACCGGGGCGTCCGGGTAGGCGTCTCGCAGCTTTCGAGCGACTGGAGCTTCGATCGTTGAGGAGGCTGACTTTACGAACTCACCGAGTTCTTGCAGTTTCGCAACAGCTGTCTTGCTATCAATCCCGAGCTCTTTCGCGACTTCATATACGCGGGCCTTGGCCACTGTTCTCCGTCCTGGCCCGGGCGCGTGCTCGGACCCTATTCGTGCCTATACGGGTTCATAGCTGGTAACTCATCGAGCGCTCATTCCACTGCTCCTGAACTATCGGCTGCTGGGTAATCCTGCGGTGAGCTGTTCGCTGACCGAGTCGGTGTCGAGGTGGTCATTCCAACGCAATGCGCGCTGAAGTGCTCGGCGCCGAAGTGCTGACTCCACACAATCCGGTCGGGGATGCAAATAAGCACCACGACCGGGCAACGTGGCGTCCCTGTCGATTGTCAGCTCTGCGCTGGCAATGACAAGCCGCACCAGGTCGGCCTTGTCGACGCGACCACGGCAACCAACACAGGTCCTAATCGGTTTTCGATCTTCACTGCTCATTGGCTGCCTCAGTTGCGGTGACGAGGCCATCGGCCAGTCTACCCCGGACGCGTCTGCGCGGTCACTCACCCGTCGACTCGGCGCGGCTTGGTGTCGGCTCACCCGCCGGTGCCGCGGGTGCCTCGTCTTCGGCATCACTGTGAATGTCGATGCGCCAACCTGTCAGGCGGGCCGCTAATCGAGCGTTTTGACCGTCGCGTCCGATCGCCAAAGACAGTTGGTAGTCCGGCACCACAACCTTGGCCGAGCGGGCCTCCAGATCAACCACCTCAACACTGGACACTCGTGCCGGACTCAGGGCATTGCCTACGTAGGTTGCTGGGTCGTCGTCCCAATCGATGATGTCGATCTTTTCGCCCTGCAATTCGGTGGTCACGGCCCGAACTCGCTGACCCATCGGCCCAATGCACGCGCCCTTGGGGTTCACATTGTCGACCGTTGCGCGCACAGCAATCTTGGATCGATGACCCGCCTCTCGCGCAACGCCCACGATCTCGACAGTTCCGTCTGCAATTTCGGGGGCTTCCATCTTGAAGAGGTTTCGTACGAGGTCCGGGTGTGTGCGCGACAATGTGACCTGCGCACCCTTGGGGCCCTTTCGAACCGAAACAACCTGGCACTTAAGGCGGATGCCGTGGGAGTAGTCATCAGTTGGGACCTGCTCGGCCGCAGGAATGGATCCCTCGATCTTCCCAAGCTCAACCTGAACCGATCGCGGATCGCGTGACTGCTGAACGATCCCCGAAACGAGGTCTCCCTCACGCCCCGAGAACTCACCGAAGGTGACGTCGTCGTTCGCCTCCTTCAACCGCTGCATCAACACGTTGCGCGCAGTGGTTGCGGCAATCCGGCCAAACTCGGGTGGTGTGTCATCAAACTCGCGGGGTTCGGACGAGTCGTCGTCGGCATCGATCGCCCACACGGTGACATGCCCCGTTGCCCTATCCAGTTCGACGCGTGCGTTCTGATGCGCCCCTGGGGTGTGGTGGTAGGCAACGAGCAACGCCTGCTCAATACTCCCGACAACCGTGTCCAGCGACAGTTCTCGCTCCGTGACGAGCGCCTTGAGCGCAGCAACATCGATATCCATGGCTACTCACTGCCTTTCGGGGAGTTGAACTCGACCTCGACGACGGCTCGAGCGACATCGGAGTAGCTGATGGATTCGACGCCAGTGTCAGTGAGAATCTGAGCAGCGGTGTCTGTGGCGTCGCCAATCCGGCCACGCACCCGTCTGCCGTCAGCGAGCTCGATGTTGACCAAACGATCCTTCGCACGACGCCAATGCCTTGCCTGCGTCAATGGTCGGTCAACACCCGGGGATGTCACCTCTAGGACATAAGGCGTCTCGCCGAAGAGGTCATTCTCATCAAGGGCTTCTGAACACTTGCGTGAAACAGAGGCAACCGTGTCCAGATCGATACCGCCATCTTGGTCGACGGTGATCACGACAACACTTCGGGAGCCGGCCTTACGAACTTTGACATCTTCGAAGTCCACGCCAATCGCCTCAACCACCGGAGTGAGCAGCGACTGCAATCGCTCGTTAGAAACCGCTGCCACGTGGAACGCTCCTTATGTAGTTGACCTTGCCTGCGCCAATTCTGCCTGGCACGGGGAAGTAATGGTGTGCTGGGGTAATCCTAGGGGCCCCTTGTTGCTTACGCTGTGCCCGTGACCGTTCTGCCATCCCGTCGAGGGGTCTTGCGAGCAGCTGCTGGCGCGCCGATCGTCCTGTTGGTGGCTTGCAGCAACGACGCCGAAAGCCAGCCGACGGATGC
>JAOAUD010000019.1 GCA_030157755.1 Candidatus Nanopelagicales bacterium | reverse complement strand
CGCCGGGGGGCTCCGCAAGGGGTACCGGTACCGCGTCCGGGTAGACGCCGGTGGCGAGCAACTCGCTCGTCAAACCGGATTAGTGGACGGATCGGGTCGCCCGGTCCGTGGATTGCCGCCGCAGGTCGTCACTGGCGGGATGTGCGACATCGAAGCCGCGTGGCGTGGCGCATTCCTGGCTCACGGATCGTTAACGGAACCGGGTCGGTCGTCCTCGTTGGAAATCACCTGCCCCGGACCTGAAGCAGCGCTCGCTCTCGTCGGGGCTGCCCGGCGGATGAGCATGGCGTCGAAGTCACGTGAAGTTCGCGGCGTCGATCGAGTGGTGATCCGCGACGGAGACACGATCAGCGCCCTTTTGACCCGGCTTGGAGCCCACGATTCTGTTCTGGCGTGGGAAGAACGCCGCATGCGCCGCGAGGTGAAGGCCTCGGCGCACAGACTCGCCAACTTCGATGATGCGAACCTGCGCCGGTCGGCTCGCGCTGCCGTGGCGGCAGGCGCCCGGGTAGAACGTGCACTTGAAATCCTTGGCGATGACGTACCGGACCACCTCAAGGAGGCCGGACGCCTTCGGGTCGAACACAAGCAGGCGAGCCTGGAAGAGCTGGGAGCATTGGCCGACCCGCCAATGACGAAGGATGCGATTGCCGGAAGGATCCGGCGGCTGCTGGCCATGGCAGACAAGAAGGCACGCGACCTCGGAATTCCCGATACGGAAGCCGCCCTGACCCCAGAAATGCTCGCGCCGTAACCCATCTCGGCAATCGAAAACAGGTACTAGTGCCCTGTTACATATTTTCGATAGCGGGTAGGGTCGTGCCCGAACAGTTCCTCGCAATTGTCGACACATCATCAGGAGTGAAACGTGACAGTTAAGGTCGGAATTAACGGATTTGGCCGCATCGGCCGCAACTTCTACCGAGCGGTCGCCGCGAGCGGGGCGGACATCGAAATTGTCGCCGTCAACGACCTCACCGACACCAAGACGCTGGCACACCTGCTGAAGTACGACAGCATTCTTGGCCGCCTGCCGGGCGACGTTTCCTCGACCGAGCACGCAATTGTTGTCGATGGCAAGGAAATCGCAGTTCTGGCTGAGCGTTCTCCCGCAGACCTTGACTGGAGCAAGTACGGCGTCGAGATCGTGCTTGAGTCCACTGGGTTCTTCACCAAGGCTGAAGCCGCGAAGGCGCACGTCAGTGGCACCGTCAAGAAGGTCATCATTTCTGCACCCGCGAGCGGCGAAGACGTCACCATCGTGATGGGCGTTAACCAGGACACCTACAACCCCGCCACCGACGTTGTGATCTCAAATGCCTCATGTACGACGAACTGTTTGGCGCCCATGGCAAAGGTCCTCAACGACACCTTTGGCATCGAACGTGGCCTCATGACGACGATCCACGCTTACACGGGTGACCAGAAGCTCCATGACTCACCGCACAGCGATCTGCGTCGAGCCCGCGCAGCAGCGCTCAGCATGATCCCGACATCAACTGGTGCGGCGAAGGCAATCGGTGTTGTTCTGCCGGAACTGAAGGGCAAGCTCGACGGTTACGCGATGCGCGTGCCGGTACCGACAGGCTCCGCGACTGACCTGACCGTCCAGCTTTCAAAGCCTGCGTCTATCGACGAGATCAATGCGGCTATGAAGGCTGCTGCCGAGGGCCCGCTCAAGGGCATCTTGGAGTACACCGAGGCACCAATCGTGTCGGCCGACATCGTGACGGACCCAGCATCCTGCATTTTTGATGCGCCGCTCACGAAGGTCAACGGCGACATGGCAAAGGTGCTCGGTTGGTACGACAACGAGTGGGGTTACTCAACCCGCCTCGTTGACCTCATTACGTTCGTCGGTGATCGTCTGTGAGTCCGGTCGTCTCGCTGGCCGATCTTGCGGTCAGCGGACGCACGGTGCTGCTGCGAGCCGACTTCAACGTTCCGCTCGACACCGATGCAAACGGGCATCGGTTCATCACTGACGACGGACGGATTCGAGCGGCACTGCCAACGATCCAGTCGCTGACTTCTCAAGGCGCCAAGGTTGTCATCCTGGCGCACTTGGGGCGCCCAAAGGGCCAGGTGGACGAGGCCTTGTCACTGCGACCGATTGCCGCACGCCTTTCTGAACTCCTTGGCGGACGTGTGGTTATGGCAGACGATGTCTGCGGCGAATCCGCGAAGTCAGTGGTGTCACACCTCGGCGATGGCGAAGTTGCACTGTTGGAAAATGTGCGCTTTGACCCCCGCGAGACGAGCAAGGACGTTGCGCAGCGAACTGCGCTGGCATCTGTGTGGGCTTCCCTGGGCGACTGCTTCGTCTCCGATGGATTCGGAGTGGTGCATCGGGAGCAGGCAAGCGTGACGGAGCTTCCCCAGCTACTTCCGCACGCGGCAGGGTTGCTTGTTGCACGCGAGGCTGAGGTCTTCAACACCCTGATCACCGACCCGGCACGGCCTTACACGGTTGTTCTGGGTGGCTCCAAGGTGTCGGACAAACTTGGTGTCATCGCCAACCTGATCGGGAAGGTCGATCGATTGTTGATCGGCGGTGGGATGTGCTTCACGTTCTTGGTCGCTCAGGGATACCAGGTCGGATCGTCACTCGTTGAGGCTGATCAGGTCGAGGTGGTCAAGGGATTCCTCGCTGACGCCCGTGAGCGTGGCGTTGACCTGGTGCTTCCCACTGACTTGGTGATTGCCGATGCTTTCGCTGCCGATGCGTCGACTGCCGTCGTTTCGGTCGAGGCCGGCGTCCCAGACGGCTGGATGGGCCTTGACATTGGTCCCGAATCTGCGGCTCGCTTTGCGCAACTGATTGAGGAATCCGAGACGGTCGTATGGAATGGGCCAATGGGGGTCTTCGAGATGGCGCCATTCGCTGCCGGCACCAGGGCCGTAGGTGAGGCACTGACCCGCGTCGATGGAATGTCAGTGGTCGGTGGGGGCGATTCTGCCGCCGCTGTGCGACTGCTCGGAATCGATGAGAATTTGATCAGTCATATCTCAACGGGTGGCGGAGCGAGCCTTGAGTTCCTCGAAGGCCGTACGCTGCCAGGGTTAGCCGTTCTAGCCAAGAGTTAAGGACTGAGATAACCCGATGACCGATGCCACACGTTTGCCGCTAATGGCTGGCAACTGGAAGATGAACCTGAACCACTTTGAGGCAATCGCCCTCGTTCAGAAGCTCGCCTTCGCGTTGAAGCCTGACGACTACGAGGCCTGCGAGGTGGCTGTGTTGCCGCCATTCACAGACATTCGGTCCGTCCAGACCTTGGTTGATGGCGACAAGTTGAAAATCCGCTATGGCGCTCAGGACCTGTCGGCACACGATTCCGGTGCCTACACAGGCGAGATCTCTGGCGCCATGTTGGCAAAGCTGGGCTGTACCTACGTCACTGTCGGGCACTCAGAGCGCCGTCAGTACCACGACGAGGGCAACGAATTGGTCAATCAGAAGGTGCATGCGGCCTTCCGCAATGGGCTCATCCCCATTGTCTGTATTGGCGAGGCGTTGGAGATTCGCAAGGAGGGCGGCCAGGTTGGCTTCACGATCAGCCAGCTCGATGGCGCGCTCGCCGGACTAGACGCAGACAAAGCCGCGAGTGTGGTTATTGCGTACGAACCGGTGTGGGCGATCGGAACCGGTGAGGTGGCCACGCCTGAAGATGCGCAAGAGGTATGCAGCGCGATCCGGACCCGCCTCGGCGAGCTGTACAGCCCGCAACTCGCTGATGGAGTCCGCGTGCTCTATGGCGGATCAGTGAAGGCTGGAAATGTCGCTGGCTTGATGGAAATGCCCGACGTTGATGGAGGACTTGTGGGTGGGGCTAGCATTGACCCAGATGAGTTCGTCGCCCTCGTCAGGTACCGTTTGCACGCCGTTTCGTAGCAGCGATCCCATCACAAACAATCGAACCAGGGAGAAGTCATGGCCGTCGTACTAGAGGTCTTGCTGGTGGTCACCAGCATCCTGCTGATTGTTTTTGTATTGCTTCACAAAGGTAAGGGCGGCGGTCTCTCGGATATGTTCGGTGGTGGGGTAACGTCGTCCGTGGGTGGATCCAGCGTTGCCGAGCGCAACCTTGACCGCATCACCGTGATCATCGCACTTATCTGGGGCGCATCAATTATTGGCCTTGGATTTCTCGTAAAGCAGGGTTAGGAGAGCACGTGGCTGGTGGCAGCGCAATCCGAGGTAGTCGCGTCGGGGCAGGCCCAATGGGCGAGGCCGAACGCGGCGAACCAGCACCACGGGCATACGTTTCTTTCTGGTGCGCCAATGGCCACGAATCCACGCCGAGTTTTGCTGTAGACGTCGCGCCACCTGAGGAGTGGGACTGCCCGCGATGTGGTTGGCCGGCCGGCACGGATAAGGACAACCCCCCAGCACCGCCCAAGATTGAGCCTTACAAGACTCACCTTGCATATGTGAAAGAGCGTCGTTCTGACGGCGACGGCGGCGACATTCTCCAAGAGGCACTTGACCGCCACCGCGCCGAATCAGCCGACTGACGAACCAACGAGGTTCTTCTGCTGGCCGAGTTGGCTGCGATCAGGCGACCACCCTGGGCGCTTGACGAGGTGCTTGATGCGCTCGGAACCTGATTGATCCACCTTGAGGTCATGAATCAGTTCAACCCACCCGTGTGACATCACCTTGACTGGGTTCTGCGTCTCGATTGGCTTGGTGAGCCCGTAAGTCGGCAAGTCTTCCTCTTCGGCATAGGTGCCAAACACCCGATCCCACACCATGAAGATGGCGCCGAAGTTGCTGTCTAGGTACTGCTTCTGCGAAGCATGGTGGACGCGATGGTGGCTCGGAGTGTTGAAGACGTACTCAATGGGTCGCGGTAGCTTCTTGACGTACTGGGTGTGGAAGAACAGGGAGAGCCCTGGGCCGAGCAGGCCAACAGTTAGCACGATGATGGGGTTGAAGCCCAGGAGTATCAGCGGAAGGTTGAGCAAGATTCCGGCAACATGGTCGAAGGGATGCAGTCGCCCGGCGGTCGAGTAGTTGAACTCTTTGCTTGAGTGGTGGACGCTGTGGCTGGCCCACATCACGCGGATCGTGTGACCGCCGCGATGTCCCCAGTAGTACATGAAGTCAGTCCACACAAAGGCGATGACCACGGTGCAGGTGAAACCCAGGACGCTGGTGGACGAATGCCAGATATCTGGCAGGTGAATCGGCGTGAGCACGTACACGTAGCTGTAGAGGGCGACCACGAACAGCGAGATCCCCGCGTTGCCGACTGCGAACATTGTGGCTACTGCCAGGCTGGTCCCGGTTTCTTTGAGCGTCTGGCGTGGATGGTCTTGGCGGCGGGCGATTGCGGCAATCCCTTCGCCCGCAAGAAGAATCAGAAACGAGACAAGGATTATGAGATTCACGCCGTGGTAAGTGATGATCGACATCGTCTTCCTTCGTTAGGGGATAGTCGTTCCGTCATCCCCTGAAAGCAGCCGTCTATATCCGATGCTCGTTGCCGCATCGTTCCGGCATCGCTGAATCACAGCAGTCAGTGCAGGACGAATTGGCATCACTGAGGGTGAGAAAGCGAGGACAACCGCCGTTCCGGTCGATGGGACCTGCGAATCTTCGTATCCTCGACTTACAGTCCGCGCGGGTGAGGATGATCTGTGAAGAATCAACTGAAGAGTGGGCTAGCGCTGATCGGGGTCACCGCCACGATCTTCGTCGGACCCCTCGCCGCGGCGCAGGCAGTCAGTCCTGCCCCACCTGAGTCGCTGCCAGCACCAATTCCACGGACGAGCGGCGCAATCGCGACATACACATTGGTGGTGCCGACGTCAGTCTCCAAGTCGAAGTTGCAGACCCGGGCGGTCATTCCGTACGGATCACATTGCCCGAAGCTGACCACGCTGCGACCAAATGGGGCCACCAAGAAGACGAAGATGAAACTGCGCAGCCCGGGAGCGAGCACTGGTGCCGCATTCGCGTCGATCCGAGTCTGTTCGGCAAACATCCCACGCTATTCCCAGGCTGCCAGCGTTGGCCGGGTAAAGGTCCCGTTCAAGTTGGCGTCGAAGATCGACAAAATTGCCCTGCTAGCTGACACCGGGTGTCGGATCAAGGTTTCGCGGTCACAGAACTGTTCGAGTCCGACTGACTGGCCGCTGGCAACTGTCGCGAAGAGCATCGCGGCCACCAAACCAGACCTCGCAATGATGTTGGGGGACTTCTTCTATCGAGAGGAGCGCTGCCCAGACAGCGCCGTAGATCAATGTGGCGGCAGCCCAGCACCGTTGAACGGTGCCCCGTTCAAAGACTCAGGCTATGGCTGGATCGCCGATTCACTCGTCCCGATGGCGCCGCTATTCGCAACAACCCCACTGCTTGCCGTTCGGGGTAACCACGAAGCTTGCCACCGTGGCGGAAACGGCTACTTCTTGTTGATGGATGCGTCGCCGCTGGGTTCAAAGGCCTGCGCACCGAAGGATGGTGTTGCCCCGACCAACATCACCCCGAGTTGGGCGGTTGACCTACCCCTCAAGCCAGGTCGGACCCTGCGGGCGATCTCAGTGGACACCGCGTATGGCCTGGACTTTGAAGTGACGCCATGGGAACCAACACAGGCAACCGCATACACACAAGCTGCCAAACTCGCGAAGCGCAAGAAGGGGCGCGAATCCTGGATGTTGACGCACCGGCCGATCTTTGGGCTCCAGTCGACGGATTTTGCTGCCGGAGATCCCAAGTTCACACCATGGGGAAGCGCTGATCAAGAAGCCGCTGCACAAGGAAAGCTTGGGAACTTCAGCGCGATCATGTCTTCGCACGTTCACGTCACGCAGGCTGTTCAGCTCCCCGGATACCCTGCCCAATTTGTCATCGGCAACGGAGGCACGGAACTCGAACCCCCAACCGGCTATGGCATCCCGCCGTACGGCCCGCTCCTCGATGGGCAAGGCAACCGGATCTCGCCGGACTTTGCGCCGTATCCGAACGCAAACTGGCAGTGGACCCGCGTTCAGTTTGGCTTTGTTGTGGCCACTCCGGGCAAGAAGCCGGGGCAGTGGACGCTGAGTCAGCGCAGCCCGAACGGCAAGGCGTTCGCCACGTGTTCGCTGAAGGACCGCACTGCCCGCTGCAAGTAGAGCAAAGCTGAATCTAGGTTGCGGCTAGGAGATCTCAGTCGCCGCATCCTGGTCGCACAACACCAGCGAACGATTGAGTCCGCGAGCTGCACCGGCAGGTGCTTCCTTGGCTGGCAATCCGGATGTGGCGAGTTTGATGGCGTCAGCCTTGCCCGCACCTGAAGCGATCAGCCACACTTCGCGCGACGACTGGATGGTGGCCATGTTGAACGTTGTGCGGGTCGGCGGTGGTTTGGGGGAGTTGCGGACCGAAACGCACGTTGCGGTGGCGAATTGTTCTTCGCGGCCAGGGAAGAGGGAAGCGACGTGTGCGTCCTCTCCGATGCCCAGCATGCTGACATCGAAAACGGCCTGGGCACCATTAAATGCTTGCGCGAGCTCGGCTGCATAGCCTGCAGCGGCAGCGTCCACATCGTCGCCGAATTGTTCGCCGAGTCGTGGCATGTAGTGGATCTTCTCTGGCAGCGCGTTGACGTGATCGAGCAGTGCTGCGCGGGAGTCAGTCTCGTTGCGCTGTGGATCACCCTCGGGC
>JAOAUD010000018.1:5256-7691 GCA_030157755.1 Candidatus Nanopelagicales bacterium | reverse complement strand
CTGCTGCGGGTGCAGTGGTGTTGTCATCCGAGGATGCAGCCGCCTACCCGTTACCCGTCATCACAAGTGCGTTGTTGCCGACTGACCGGGCAACGACGGACCAAGTCGAGGCAATCCGGCGCTTCGTGAACTACGCGGTGGGCGCTGGTCAAGACCCAGCAGTGCTACCGCGCGGATACGTGCCGCTACCTACGAACTTCGTTGAGAAGGCTACTGCGGCCGCCAAGGCGATCACTGCTGCGCCAACGAAGTCCGCGACCACGACGCCACCGAAAGCCACCGCATCGACGCCGCCGTCGACAGCAGCTACGGGCACGCTTGGCTCGGGTTCCGCGTCGGGTCTCACCGGAAGCGGAACAAGTGCAGCAGACCCCGCACTTGCGGCACCTGGAACTGCGGCCGTTGCAGCGGGTCAACCGAATGTGGTGACAAGCGTCTTTAGCCGCAGCGGCCTTGGTGGGGCCGGAGCATCTCCGCTCGTTCTACCCGCTCTGTTGGCCCTTGCTTTGGTCGCTGGATTTGCAGGTCAGCGGCTACTGCGATCACCCGAAGACTCAGGAACCTCATGATCAAGAAGTTGTCGTCGTTCGTCTCCACAGCTTTCAGCTGGGTCCAGGAATCCATTCGCGCTCTGGTGGCGGCGTTGCGTCGCTGGTTCGAAAACACACCCACGCGCAAGCGCCTGAGTGTCCTCGGCGCAGCAGTCGCGGTGGCGGCAGTCGTTGGATTCCTGGTCGCTGAAACCGCAGTGGGGGCGATCTTGCAGACGCGATCCCAGACGATGCTCGCTAACGAGTTCGCGGGGACGCTGTCGAAGGCTGCGGGAGCATCGGGCTCGAGCGACCTATCGCCGTTGCCAGTTGATCCGCCAAAGACGGGTGAGGCCGTGGCGATCATCAAGATCCCGTCGATCGGGCTTGAGCAGGTCGTTGTTGAAGGCCAAGACACCGAGTCGTTGCAGCACGGACCTGGGCACGTGCCTGGAACCTCGTTACCTGGTCAGCCTGGCAACGCGGCAGTCGTCGGACGGCGGACCACCTTCGGCGCTCCGTTTCGCAACCTCAGCGCGCTGACCGCAGGTGAGGAAATCAACGTCACCACCGTCGAAGGGTCCGCGACGTACAAGGTCACCGATGTCAGTTGGCGCTCGAAGGGAATGTTCGAACCTGCGAAGGAATCCACCCTCACGCTGGTGACGTCTGGCCCGCGTCTGCTGGCAACGCAGGACCTGGTCGCCCGCGCCCAACTGGTCGGACTGCCACTGCCTCCCACGCCCCAGAATCCCCGCACCTACGAAAGCCCTCGTTCTGGCGACACTGGAATGTGGGCACAGGTTCTTGTGTGGTTTGTGGTCATCGCTCTCGTCTCAGCGGCGGCGTTCTACACCCTGCGGCGGCGCTGGGTTCCACCCACAGTTGTCTGGCTCCTGAGTGCGCCGGTCGTCCTCGCAAGCCTGCTGTTGGCGGTGCGTGCCATCGACACGTTCTTGCCCGCAACTCTGTGACGTCCGTCTGGCGTAGTGCGTCGCCAATCGTTAACCGACGGTTCTCGTTACGCACTCTTGATCACTACCTCGTGGCTTCCTTGCACTGATTTTGTGCACTACGTCGGACGCATCGTTCGATTCACATTGAGAGGGGCACACACGTGCAGGAAACACGAAGTAGAGGCATCCGCCTCTGTGCAGCGGCGGGGGCATTGGCCGTTGCAGCTGTGGCGCTTGCGACACCAGCGATGGCAAGTCCGGCTGTTGATGGCAAGGCCACCACGCTGGTCGGGTCCGGTTCGGACACCACGCATGCCGTCATGCAGCGACTCGACGCCGTCTACTCCGGGGCTCCCGGTTGCGTGGTCTTGGCACCTACGGGGACGCCACAACCACTGAGCGGGGACTGCTACTCGGACACTCCCGTCGGAACCATTCCGGTGAACCCAGACCACGACGGAGTGACACAGAACTTCCCGCTTGGGTCAGGAACCGGAATCAATCAACTCTGCCAGCAGGGATTAGCGAACGTGGCGAGCATCGACTTTGCCCGCTCCTCGCGAGGCCCGAAGACTGGTGACTGTGATGGCCTGCAGTTCACCGCGTTTGCGCGCGATGGAATCTCGTGGCATCACTTCACCAAAGTGGGCGGAGCGAACACCCCGTCGAATGCAGTGACGAACCTGACGCAGGATCAGCTGCGCAAGATCTTCGTCACCGGCGAGATCAACAACTGGTCGCAGGTTGGTGGCACAAGTGCCCCGATCGTTGTGTACGCGGCTCAGGCGGGGTCAGGAACCCGGACAACGTTCGACGGGTTTGTTGGCGGTAGTTCGAGCAGTCAGATTCCTGCTGGGAATCAGGCAACTCGAGTGATCACCGAGAACAACGCGCAACAGATCGTGGACAACGGTGAAGCTGCGAACGCAATCTTCTATGAGTCCTACGG
>JAOAUD010000018.1:1534-5246 GCA_030157755.1 Candidatus Nanopelagicales bacterium | reverse complement strand
GTCCTACGGTCGCTACCAGCAGTCAACCCCGGGTAACTCGACCGGAACTGCGGGCGCTGCGGATTCGCTCGGAAGCATTGACGGAATCACCGTTAACGCAACGACTGTCGGCGACTCGACCTTCCCATTTGGTCGCAGTCTCTACAACGTCCTGCGCTACCCCTCAGAGGCAACGAAGCGCTACCTCGATCCAGTCGATGGGTTCCTCTGCCGGACGGATATCGACAACGTCGTCAGCACGATCACCGGACGCAAGCTGCGCTCGGAGATCAACGCTGCGATCGCTGCCGAAGGTTTTGTGCCGCTCGCCAAGGGCACAGTGGGCGGCGGACGCACCGGGCAAAGCTACTGCCGGTTGTCGATGCCTAACCCAGACGTGACTGCAGCCTCGGTTGGCTTCACGGTCAACGCAACCGACTACGCACGCTCGACAGTTCGGGTCACGTTCTCGGAGCAGGTCCTGGGTGTCAGCGGATCGTCGTTGACGATTACCAACAGTGCGGGAACTCCAGTCGCCGCGACCGTGAGCTGCATCAACGCTGCCGGTGGTGCGGTTGCCTGTGGTGCAGGGCCAGTGCTGGTCGCTGACATCACGAACAGCGCCGCGTTGGTTCCAGGTAACAGCTACCGCGTCAACGCCAGCGATTCGATCACTGATCGTGCTGGCAACCAGATAGCTGCTTCGGTATCGCCTGAGTGGCAAGCAACTGGTGTTGTACCGACGAACGGCAAGCGCGCTCAGATTCTCGGTGCCGGTTTGGTCAAGTCGCTGAAGGTCAAGAAGTCCGCGATCTTGCCAGGTAGTTCCAACCAAGGTGTGGGAGTCAGCTGGCGCAGCACGACGGCGTCGGTGTGCAAGGTGAAGGGCAATCGAGTTGTGGCAGGTAAGAAGAAGGGCACCTGCAAGCTCGTAGCATCAGCGCCTGAAACCGCAGAGGTGTTCGGAGCAGCGGCGATCTTCAAGATCAAGGTCAAGCGCTAGTCCGATAAAGATCTTGACGGGTAGTCCTGGTCGGCTGTTCTCCACCAGGGCTGCCCGTCAAGCCTTTTCACCAACGCGATGGCGCCACGGCGACGCGGCCGTCGCGCCGGTTGCTGCACTACGCTGGCGCGATGCAACAGGGCGGCGACATGGGCGATCGCGGCCAGCAAACCGACCCCACGGGGACCTACTCCCAGTCCTTCACGATTGACCGAAGCGCCCGCGAGAGCGCCGCCAACCATCGCGGATTGGCGGTGTGGTTCACGGGACTATCGGGATCCGGCAAGTCATCAATTGCCAACGAAGTTGAACGCCGACTCCATGCCGCAGGAACGCGTACCTATGTCCTCGACGGCGACAACGTTCGGTCAGGCCTGTGCAAGGACCTTGGATTCAGTCCCGAGGATCGCGCCGAGAACGTCAGGCGAATTTCTGAGGTCGCGCGGCTCATGGTTGACGCTGGGCTCATCGTGATGGTCTGCCTGATCTCGCCGTTCGCCGATGACAGGCGGAAGGCGCGGGAACTATTCGCCCCGGGCGACTTAATCGAGGTGTTCGTTGATACGCCTCTCGACGTATGTGTCGATCGAGACCCCAAGGGTCTCTACGCGATGAGCGCCAGCGGCGAACTCGCCAACATGACTGGAATTGACCAGGGGTACGAACGCCCCGCGAATCCCGACCTCCGGCTCGATGGACGTCAGCCGATCCCGGAGTCGGCGGCCGAGGTCGTCGCAGCCATTTATGGCGCCAGGTAGAACTTCGGCCTACGACAGCGAAAGACCCCGGTGAATCTCCACCGGGGTCTTTCGCTGCTTGGGAGGACTACTTGTTGACGGTGTCCTTCAAAGCGGTTGCAGGCTTGAATGCAGCAGCGGTGCGTGCCTTGATTTCGACAGGCTCACCGGTCTGCGGGTTGCGGCCAGTGCGAGCCGGGCGATCGGAAAGTGCGAACGTTCCGAATCCAGACAGGGCCACCTTGCGGTCCTTCTTGAGGCCTTCGACGATCGACTCGGTGACGGCGCTCAGTGCAGCAGCAGCGTCCTTCGTCGAGACGTCAAGCTTTTCGGCAATCGAGGCCACGAGCTCAGAGTGAATCATTTGTATCCCTACTCATAGACAGTAACTATGCGGTTAGAACGTAACAGCGCACCTGTGGTTGCCGGACGAATGGCCCCCTCGTTTCGCGGAGATCCTTAGTTTGGTGCGTTTGGGGGTTTCGCCGAATCTGTGGTGCCTGCTTCGCGGTTGGTGGCCTATCCGAGGCGCCGACCGGCCATCAAAAGCCCGATTGCGGCGAGCGCCGAAACGATTCCAGCGATCATCATGGGCACAGTTCCGAGTCCACTGCCCGACGTCCAGGCGAGTCCCGCCCAGATGCCAGCGAGCAAGATCGCTCCGCCCGTGAGTCCTTGCATCAACCCCTGCGCGTGACCACGTTGGTCGGGTGGGCACAGGCTCGAAATCCAAGCCTTTCCAACTCCATCAGTGATTCCGGCGAAACCTCCGTAGACGAGCAGCAGCAACACGGAGATCCAACCCGTGTCTGCCACTGCCAGTCCGATGTAACCGATGGCGAAGCAGATCAGCCCGAGGGCGTACACGCGCGCACGCGGCCAGCGGTCGGACAGCGCACCGGCCGGGAACGCAATCGCCGCGTTGGCCAGATTGAAGAGCGCATACGTGGCCACCACCGACATGGTCGAAAAGCCCTGTTCGTTCAGGTGGAGCAGGAGTAGTGCGTCAGGGAAGTTGACCAGGGCGATCACGGCGAGAAGGCCCGCGATGAGGCGTACTCGCGGCGGCAACGGTGGTGCCTTGGGCCTTGTGGTTGCGGCGGTCCTGGCCACGCTGGAGTCGGCGGAACGGGCTGCGTCGCGCACTTTGGGTCGGCGCTTTTCGACCGTGAGTGAAACGAGCGCGACGCTGATCAGCGCTGGAATCACAGCGACCCAGAGAGCGACCTGGATGTTTCCCGACGCGGCCGCGAGTACAGCGAGGCCGATCAGCGGCCCGATCACGGCGCCCAAGGTGTCGGCGGCGCGATGGAAGCCGAAGACCTTGCCCATAGAGGTCGTGGCTACGCCGTCTGCGAGCAGGGCGTCACGAGGTGCCCCGCGGATTCCCTTCCCGACGCGGTCGACGACGCGCCCAGCCAGCACACCCGGCCAGACTGTCGCCGCCGCGATGATGATCTTGCCGACGGCTGCGAGGCCGTAGCCAGTTGCAACGGCTGGCTTGCGTCCAACCCGATCAGAAGTTCGGCCGGAGATGTACTTGATCAGCGCCGCCACACCTTCGGCGATGCCTTCCACGATTCCCACCACGGCCGCAGGTGCGCCGAGAGTTGTTGTCAGCAGAATCGGCAGCAAGGGGTACAGCATCTCGCTGGCCGCGTCCTGCGCGAGTGAGACCGCGGACAGGACCTTGACGTTGCGAGTCAGCCAGGGCTTCTTCTCGGTGGCTTCACTCACGTGGGCAGCCTAGGCGGTCGCGCCACCGGTCGGCGACGGCTTGGGTCAAGTGATCAATGTGCTGGCAATGACGGCTCCCACACCATGCCGGAAACGAAATCATGGACCCAACCTGTCGGTCGGATCCATGATTTCGTTAAGTGCGCGAGGGGGGAACCGAACCCTTCGGGTTCTCCCAAATCCGCTCCACAAACAGCTTTGTCCTTGAACGTCGACCTGCAGTCGACCCTCAAGGACAAAAGTGCGCGAGGGGGGA
>JAOAUD010000018.1:0-1434 GCA_030157755.1 Candidatus Nanopelagicales bacterium | reverse complement strand
AAGTGCGCGAGGGGGGATTTGAACCCCCACACCCTTTCGGGCACTGGCACCTGAAGCCAGCGCGTCTGCCGTTCCGCCACTCGCGCGAGTGCCAGATAAGGCTAACAGCCGCCGATCTGCGTGAGGAACTGACTACTAGACGACGGTGTCGTCGAGCATTGCGGTTTGCAGGTGCAACCGCAATGGATCGATGCGCAGGAGCCCCGGTGGGGCAGCCAACAACTCTGGAATCTCGGTGACGAGTTCGGTGAATGGTTCGCTGAGGCGGTGGGCTTCGAGCCCGGCCTCGTCGGTGAACCACTCGTACAGCCAGACCACGTCTTCATCGTCAGGGTCGAGTGCGATGACAAAAGCCTCGGTATTCGGCTCACTTGCGAGGCGGTCGGCGTAGCGGTGCAAGGCGTCGAGCAGGCCAGTCCGGCCACCCGGGTTGGCCGACAGCCGCACAAACAGGCCGACCCGGCCGGGCAGCAATGCGCCGCGCATCTGGTCGTCGCCTGCGGATTCGTCGGTCATACGAACGATTCTCCACTGTTAGCGCCGCTGAAGGAACACATTCAGCGATCAGCGATCAGAATCACTCGGTTGAGCCGGGCACTGATTGCTTAGCCGCGTGCCCGAATCGTGCGTTCACGTGCCACCAATGGCCAACTGCCTTCACCCGCATCGGCGCCGAAGGTGAACCGAACCGTTGAGCTTGTCTTCGGCACCTTCACCGCGCTCGGGGAACTCCCGAAGGGTGAGAACCGGACGACCTTCGACTTCGTGCCGTAGCGATACGTGATGGACAATCCTGCACCCGGAACTCCGTTTGCCGGCGACACAACCGAGCGAACCCTGAGCTTGTTCGCGGCCGACTTGGATGACTTCGCGACGGTCACCTTGAACTTCACCGGTCGCAGGCCAGCGACGCTGCGCGACGTGACTCCCGCTTTGGTCGTGAACACGGTCAGCGTGTACGAGGACGTCATGGACAGGTTCGGTATCGAGAGCAGCACATCACCCCCGCCTGACCCGGACCAAACGGGCGATCCGTCACTTGCAGAAGTCGCTGCTCGCGCACCACCTGCACCGGCGGCACCCGTGAGCCGAGCCTGGACGCTGGTTCCGGGTTGGGTCGAGAACGAAACGATGGCTCGACCGCGGCTACCACCTATGAGCCGAGCGTCGGTGGCCATGCCAACGCTTACAGGAGCGCCCACGGCTGCAAGCGCGGCGGCAGCGTCAACTTCCCCGCTGCCGTACTGGCGGTCCGTCCCCCCTGCCCCTGCATCGCGACTCGCTGCCCGGATTGCGTTGGTGACCTGTGCCGCCCGATCGCTCGGGGACATCGCTGGGTTGGTGGCTGCAACCTGAGACATGACCAGCGCAGCAGTCCCGGCAACGTATGGCGCCGCCATTGAGGTGCCGGACTCCCAGGCGTAGGAGCCGCGC
>JAOAUD010000017.1 GCA_030157755.1 Candidatus Nanopelagicales bacterium | reverse complement strand
ACGGGATTGCCTCCTTGTTCTGGAGTTGACGAAGCAGATCCATCTTCGCGGTATTCACTGTGTTCCAGTCATCGGCCAGAACTCCGCCGGTATCCCCGGAGTTTGGGTTCCAGGCCCAGAACGTCCAGCTGGTGTTCTTGCGGCCCATGTAGTCGGCGAACTGGCGGATCCACTTGCCCTCAGTGGTATCGAGTCCGACGTTCTTCGCGCCGAACTCGCCAACCAGGATTGGGGCGGTGCCGGCATCACTGATGTAGCCGAAACCCTTGGTCCATCGATCAGCAAGGATCGTTGCCATGTTCGGGTCGGAGAACCACGGTTGGGCGTAGACACCGGGGCCGTACTCGTGGGGTGAGTAGACGAGGCGGTTGGTCTTACTGAGGCGAACCGGGTTGTTTCGAACGCCCTCAAGGTTGCCGCCCCACCAGTGGCGGTCGAGCTGTTGGCCACCGGCGACCTGACCCTCGATGCCTTCGACCAGCACCAGCCAGTTCGGGGCCTTCGTCAAGACGGTGTTGCCTGCTGCTTCGGCGGCCCTACGCCAGTCATTGGCCGCGCCGGTACCCCAGGTCGCTGAGCCGTGCGGCTCGTTCTTGAGGTCGGCACCGATGACATTGGGCTTGCTGGCGTAGCGCGTTGAGAGCGAGTCCCAGGTGCTGAGCCAGTCCGCTTCGGTGAAACCGTTCTGGCCGTACCAAAGGTCAAACATGAAGCCGTCGTCGGCCTGCGAGTGGTTGTCGAGGATGACCATGAGGTTCTTGCGAGCGGCCTCATCAATGATGATGTCCATGACCTGCTGGGGGGTCTTCCCTGCGAGTTCGGCGTTCTTGCCTCCGCCGTAGTCGATGCCGCTGGTCGTGGTTGACCTCATTGCTTGCAGCGAGAATGGCATCCGGATTGTGTTGAAGCCGAGCGAACTGATTTGCGCGAGCATGTCCTTGTAGTCGCGCGTCCAGAGGCCGTGAGGCGCGTGGTTCTGTGTTTCGAACCCGAACCAGTTGACTCCCTGGAGGGTCACGGCGGCGCCATTGGCATCGACGATCCTATTGCCGGAGGTCGACAGCGGCAGCGCCGGAAGCGGCGCACTGGCAGCACTTGCCGAGGTTGCGGACACTCCGCCAATGAGCGCGGTCAGCAGCATCCCGGTGGTCGCGACGACAGCCAAGAGTCGGGTGCGCAGGGAACGGTAGGTCGGCAAATCTGAAGTCTTGGTCACGCTGTGATTCTCGGATGAGGTGCGTCAGTGATTCAGCGCAGAACCAAGATTCATCCGATCAGGGGGCATTTCTTTACTGTTTACAAACTGTGCGTAGTTGTAAACGCAGGAATCTACGACTTAGGTCGTAGCCGTAACGAGGTCGCGACCTCGCAGCCGCGTCATTTCGGCTCTCGGCCCAGCAGCTCTCGGCCCAGCAATGGGTGGGATTGTCGTCGTTGAGAGGCAGCTAACCGCCACGATACGAAGCGGGAGCCCGGTCGCGTGCTTTGCCCGCCTACTGGAGGGCCCTAGACGAGGTACTTCTTGATCTCGCGCCGACCCAAGGATGCTTCGTGGACCTCGTCGGGACCATCCGCGAGGTGCAGTGTGCGAGCGCCTGCCCACAGTGCTGCCAGCGGAGTGTCCTGGCTGACTCCCGCGCCCCCGAACGACTGCACGGCACGATCCAGCACCCACGTTGTAACTTCGGGCGTGAGGATCTTGATCGCTTGGATCTCGGTGTGTGCACCCTTGTTGCCCACCGTGTCCATCAGCCAGGCCGTCTTGAGGATCAACAGGCGGGCCGACTCAATCCGAATCCGCGATTGGGCGATCCACTGGAGAATCACACCTTGGCGCGCAAGCGGCTTGCCGAATGCCTCGCGCTCGACGACGCGGCGGCACATCAACTCGACCGCACGCTCAGCCATTCCGATCGCGCGCATGCAGTGGTGGATTCGGCCTGGGCCAAGCCGCGCCTGAGCGATCGCGAAGCCAGAGCCTTCCTCGCCAATCAGATTCGACACTGGCACCCGGACGTTGTCGAAACGAACCTCCGCGTGGCCGCCGTGATCGGCATCGTCGTAGCCGTAGACCATCAATGGGCGAACGACCGTCAAGCCGGGAGTATCGCGGGGGACCAAGACCATGGACTGCTGGTGGTGGACATCCGCGCCCGCGTTCGTTTTGCCCATGACGATGAAGATCTTGCAGTTCGGATCCATCGCGCCGGTTGTCCACCACTTGCGCCCGTTGATCACGTACTCGTCGCCTTCGCGCCGGATTTCCGTGCTGATGTTGCGCGCATCGGAAGACGCAACGTCGGGTTCGGTCATGGCAAACGCAGACCGGATCTCGGCGTTGAGCAAGGGGGTGAGCCACCGCTCCTGCTGCTCGGGTGTTCCGAAGTCAGTCAGGACTTCCATGTTGCCTGTGTCGGGGGCGTTGCAGTTCAGCGCTTCTGGCGCGAGCTGCGGCACCCACCCAGTGATCTCTGCGAGCGGCGCGTACTGCAGGTTCGTCAAGCCGCCACCTCGGGAGTCGTGCGGGAGGAACAGATTCCACAGTCCGAGTTCGCGCGCTTTGGCCTGCAGGTCCTTGATCACTGCCGGGCGGGTGAATGGTTCGTGTCCCCCACCGCCGGGTGCATGCAGCGCGGCCTCGGCCGGGAACACGTCGGTGTCCATGAACTTCAGCAGGCGTTCTCGAAGTTCCTGCGTCTTCTCGTCATACGCGAAGTCCATGGGTGCTCCTTTGTTCGTGATGGATGCTGCTTAACGTTTCCGCTCGATTTGTGAGAGCCCGCGATCGATAAGCGGTTGGACCATGTCGCCGATGACTGCGAAGCCTTCGCCGACGGTTTGTCCAAGCGTGTGGCGGTAGTAGATGCCTTCCAAGATCACGGCGAGTTTGAAGCAGCCGAATCCGATGTACCAAGGCAAGTCAGACATGTCGAGACCGCTGGTGTCGGCATAGCTGGAAATCAGATCGTCAGTTGTCGGGAATGGCGCGGGCGCATCGGCGTCGAGGGTCATCGGGATCAACGCGTCCGACCCCATCGCGGCCCAATACGTACAGAAGAGCCCGATGTCGGTGAGGGGGTCACCGAGGGTCGACATCTCCCAGTCGACAACCGCTGCCACGTCGTACTCGTTCTGGCCATTGCGACCGACGATGACGTTGTCGAGGCGGTAGTCGCCGTGGACGATCGCGGTGCGTTGGGTTTCCGGAATTCGCGCGGCCAGCTTTGCGGCAAGGTCGTCGATGCCCGGGACTTCGCGCGACTGCGACGACTTCAGCTGCTTGGTCCAGCGTCGGATCTGTCGTTCGAGGAATCCTTCGGGGCGCCCGAAGTCCTCGAGTCCCACAGCTTCCGGATCGGTCGCGTGCAGGCGGCCAAGGGTGTTGACCAGGCGATACGACAACGCCGGAATCTGCGCCGGACCGATCGCGACTGCATCGTCGAAGTCGCGCAGGACAACGCCCTCGACCTTCTCCATCAAGTAGAACGGGGAGCCAATGACGTCGGTGTCGTCGCAGAACAGCAGCGGCGCCGCCACGGGCACGGATGTTCCATGCAGGGCGGAGATCACGCGGTACTCGCGCGACATGTCGTGTGCGGTGTCAAGCACGTGCCCGAGCGGCGGGCGGCGCAGCACGAAGGTGGTGTTGTCGTTGCTGATGAAGTAGGTGAGGTTTGAACGTCCCCCGGCGATGATCTCTGCGGTGAGGTCACCCGCTGCAAGTTCTGGCAGGTTTGTCTGGAGGTAGGTCGTGAGGGCAGCGAGATCCACTCCGGGCGGTTGCTGCCGCTGTTCATCCGTCGAAGCCACGATCCGAGGTTATCGCGCGTTAACCAACCCGCCCTCGTCGCGGGGGTAGCGTTGGCGCATGACAGACCAAGAAGCGATCGAGCCGCTGATCCGGGTCGAACGAAGTGGACCCGTCACAACGATCATGATCAACAGACCGGCCGTGCGCAACGCGGTCGACCGCCCGACGGCAGAGGCCTTGGCCGACGCGTTCCGCGCTTTCGACTCTGACCGCGATTCACGCGTGGCGGTCCTGGCCGGCGCCGGTGGGAACTTCTGCGCGGGAGCCGACCTCAAGTCATTTGCCAGTGGTAACGGAAATCGGCTCGAGGCCGATGGTGATGGTCCGATGGGTCCAAGCCGATTGCGACTGAAGAAGCCGGTTATCGCGGCGATTGGCGGCTATGCGGTTGCGGGCGGTTTGGAGCTCGCAGTGTGGAGCGATCTGCGGGTGGTTGAGCAGACTGCGACGATGGGGGTCTTCTGCCGACGGTGGGGAGTGCCGCTTATCGATGGCGGAACCTTTCGGCTGGCGAGGATCGTTGGTTTTGGTGTCGCGATGGATCTCATCCTCACCGGGCGCGCGGTTGACGCGGATGAGGCCTTGCGAATTGGGCTCGCGACGCGGGTTGTGCCGGAAGGAAAGGCGATCGAGGCGGCGCAGGAGCTGGCCCGCGAAATCGCTGAACTCCCGCAGGATTGTCTGCGCAACGATCGTGCGTCGATGTATGACACGTGGGGGAAATCCGATGCCGAGGCGCTCGCCGTGGAATGGGAGTACGGAAAACGTTCGCTCGCCTCCGATGCCCGCGACGGTGCCTCCCGTTTCGCCGACGGTGCCGGTCGACATGGGGCGTAACGCCCAGGATTGTGAAGGATTTCTAGCCCTACAGGGCAGAAATCCTTCACAATCCTGGGCGCTGAGGTGCTAGCTCGCGGTGACCAGTTCGCGGGCGGCGGTCTGATCGGTGGTGCGGCGGGCCTTGACGCGAGCGACGAGGGAGCCGATCCCGAGGTAGAAGGCGCCAATCGCGAGGGCCCCGAAGGTGATTACCACGAGGTTGATGGCGACGGTGCCGTATCCGAGGGTCGTGACGTTAAGGAATGGGTACGGGTACCAGCTGATGATTGCCCCGTGGATCAGGGTGTAGACGACCCACACGCTCGGGATGATCAGGGACTGACCAAGGAGCTTGAGACTGAACGTTGGGCGGGGTCCGAAGAGTGCCCAGCCGAGAACGAACATCGGCGGTGCGATGTAGTGAAGTCCAGCGTTCGCAAGGATGTTGAGTCCAACCGGGTGCGTCAGCGGAGCAAGCACAAGCGCGAAGACAAGTCCGGTCACGGTGATCATGATCAGGGCGTCAAAGTGCACGATCCGGAATAGGCGCCCCGTACGATTCGGATTGCGAAAGAGCATGAATCCGATCGTCATCACGAGGATGTTGCTCAGCACCGTGAAGTAGCTCAGTACCTGAAACGTGACCATGACTGCGCCGTTGGTCGCAGGGTCAGGGGTGACTGTGGCGGTGGGGTTCATCACGGCGAGGACCGCGGTGGTGATGATCGCTGCAAGGCTGATCAGCGCCATGATCAGGAAGTACGTCCGCGCTATGCGGCGCTTCTTCGGCAGCGCCTCAAAGTCACCATTGGAGGTTGCGTCTGCGCTTGGGGTTTCTGTTTCAGTGGGTTGAAGTAGGGCCGTAGCCATGGGGTGAACTCCTTCGTGGACGAGAGCGTCGCGCGAGCGGCACGAGCGCTTGAAGTGGTGAATTCGCTTCACCTTTGGCTTGCCCACGAACAGGTCGGTTCAGAGCCCGAATCCGATTTGAAACGATGCGAAAGTGGCGCGGCTCACAATAAAGGCCGCGAAGCTGGCGTTACGAGGCCTACTTGATCTTGACGGTCAGCTTCTTCGTGCCGCCGGATCCACCCTCAGTGGATTTCGACGTGAACGTCACGGTTGCGTTGCCGACGCTCTTCGCGGTCACGGTCGTGATCGAGGTACCGGGGGCATCGGGCTGTTCCTCTGGTGGAGCTAGATACGTCACGCCGCTGACTGTCACCCCGCTCGAGCCTGCCGCCGACCAGCGCTGGTCTTTCTCGGTGGCGAGTTGCACAACGATCTTCTGCCCAACGCCGGCCGACACCGAGGTCGGAAGCGAGGTCACGAAGATGGGCGAGAGCTTCGTCGGCTTCGGGGTAGGGGTTGGCTTGCGCGAATATGTCGGTCGCGGGGTACTGCTGGCCGAGGGCGAAGCGGTCGCGGTGGGCGTGCGCTTAGATGGCGTCGGGCTCGGCGAAACGTCGGAACTGGCTATTGATGTGCCACACGCAGCGAGGGCACTGGCTACCGCCACGGCGCTGACGCAGATCGCGGCGGATCGCAGAGGGCGCGATCCGCGCAGGGAGAAACCAGCCATGGTCTGGAGTGTGCCCCAGATATCCGGACAATCCGGGCAGGCAGTGGCTCGTGTCTTGCCAGGAATCGGCACGTCCACGCTGCGTGATCCGACTGCAGTGGTTAGCGTTCGCGCAGGAAGGTGGCATTCGACCGAGCGATCAGGGGTACGGCATTGAGCAAGCGATTGGCGCGGCTGACCTCGGTGGTTGGGCTGGCATTGACGATCGTGCTCGCCACATCAGGTGTTGCGCAGGCGAGCGTCTTCTGGGTGCTTAGCGATGCCAGCGCGGGTGACCCGGCAACCGCGGGCAGCGTCAGCAGCGCCACTGCCGCAGGTGGTTCGATCCGGAACAACCTCGCAACTGTCACCGACGAGTCACCCCTCGCCGTCGACCGAGAGCACATGTACTACCGCAGCAGCGATACCTCCATCGGGCGCGCAGACCTCGACGGTGCGAACGCCAACAACAACTTCATCACCGGGATGACAAACAAGGTGCGAGGGATCGCGGTCAACGATTCCCACGTCTACTGGACGCAGTACGTAGATCTATCCACCGAAACCGACCGAGCCGTGTTCCGCCTGGGACTAGCCGGGGGAGTCGCGGGCGCTGCCCTCATCTCAGACCCCTACTCCGCACCTTCGCGAATTGCAGTCGACGGCACTTACATCTATTGGGTCAATGAACCACTCTCCAATACCGGCATCGACGGCCGCGAAAGTGTGAGTCGCGCGCGTCTCGACGGGTCCGACAAGATCGACATCTACGTCGACCCGTGGGGAGGTGCTGGCCAGGGTGGACAGACGATGTATTCGATCGCCGTCGCTGGCAACCGGCTGTTCATCGGCTACTTCGGAGGAAACATCACGGTGTCCACGATGGGCGGTCCGGCGCCACTTGCCTCGGCGAACTTCGCCACGTTAGAGGCCAGCCAGGTCGTTAATGCACTCGGGATGGGCGCCGATTCCACCCACCTCTACTACAGCAACGAAAGCCCTCTCAGCTCGATCGGGCGCGCGCGCCTCGATGGGTCGGCACCACCCGAGCCGAGCTTCATCCCTACTGGCAACGGCAGCAACATCCGACCTTGGGGCGGGGTTGCAGTTGAGCCACCGCCGCTGCCGGTTCCGACGACCGCGCAGACGCCGGCAAACAACTGCGTGACCGCGCCCAAGAAGATCAGCACCAACCGCACCTACCGCCTGATGAAGGCCAAGTGCAAGACGAATCTCGGGAAGTCGATCAAGGCCAGCGGCTCATACCGCGGGACCATTCGCGGTGACATGGCGTACTTCCGGATCTACAAGAACCGCAAGGGCGAGACCATGCTGAAGATGTATGGCACGCCCATCAAGCTGAGGCTGAAGTGGGCGTCGGCGGCGAGCGGAAGCACGCCTGGTTATCGCAAGATCAAGAACTACCGCACCTGATCCGAGCGGGCACTCACGATGCCCGCCGCGTGGACTACTTGGCTTCGGCAGCGCGCTTGAGGTTCGCGAGCGTGGCTTGCATATTCCG
>JAOAUD010000016.1 GCA_030157755.1 Candidatus Nanopelagicales bacterium | reverse complement strand
GCGGGGCCACCTCTGGAGTCTGCGAACTCATCCTTTGTCAACCTCACAAGATCTCGTCGCCGGGTGCGGAAATCCGAACACGGGCCGGGCAAATCGCTCGGAATCATTTACGCAGAGCGCGGCGGCACAACGCGCGCTGAACAACGCGATCGGTTCAAGGTAGTCATTTGCCAATGTCAGCTTCGGCGGACATGTGGCACAGGCCGCTCGCCCTGCTGGGTAGCTGCAACATTCAAGTGTGGCTCCTCCGACTGGACTCGAACCAGTAACCACTCGATTAACAGTCGAGTGCTCTGCCAATTGAGCTACGGAGGATTATCGGCGATAGGCAGATCGCCGCGGCGAGATTATCAGATCGCCCAAAGGCGAAGCTTAGATGCCAGCAGACTCTCGCAGCCACGTGAGGTGTTCGTCGGCCCGAGCGCGGAATTCCGGGTTTGTAGGGTCGATCCCCGCGTCGAACACAACCTCCCAACGGACTTCGTCCGATTCCCGATCTCGGCGGGCAACCAGCGTCGCGCCACGTTTGCCGACAAGTTCGACGCGAGATCGCATGACGATGGTTGAGGTGACTCGATCGAACACAACCTGCGGGACGGATCCTGCGTTGTCCAGCGTGATTCGCAAGAACTCCGTGCTGCCCCTCCCGTCCAACATGACAACTTCGAGGATTGGATCCTCCCAGCTCGCGTGCAGCACTTGTTCCCACGGCAATCTGTCGACATAGCCGTGGGCATACATCGCACGATCGGTGGTCACAACGATGGTGGGTTCGCCATCGAGCCGTTCGGGGCCCTGCGCCCAGGCCATGACGCGTTCCTTCTTGGGAATCTCGGAGGCCAACTGCGTCGGCAGGCCACGGCGATCGAAGAACCCCATCACGTCTCCCCTAATGCACGTTCGCGCAACTGACGGCGGTACTGCTCCAACGCCAACAGGTCAGCAAACTGGCGGTTGTAGTCGGCTTCCTGCTCGGTCGGGTTAGTGCGCTGCAACCGACCCTTCAATTCCACAATCCGCCGCGTGGCGTCCATCTCCAACAAACGCGCGATGACCGCTGCCCCGTAGTCCCGCAACGACTCATCATCGTCGCCTGCGGAGTGCAGCGGATCGACCGCAAACTCACGAACATACGCGCGCAGTCCGTCGTCTGGGCAGGCGGCCAAAACGGCCTCTATCCACTGCCTGCCATCAGCAACGGCTCCGGGCGAACCAGCAGCCGTGATCGCCTCATGCACGGCTACGTGAACGTCCGCGGTATATGCCTGCGGTTCAACCGACGCGTACCAGGCTGCGACGTGCTGCGGGATCTGAACGGCGCACTTCAATGACTCGCGTTCGACCTGCGTGGCTGTGCTCTTGGGATCAGGACGTTGCCAACCTGGAGTTGGTGTCGCCGCACGATCGGAGTCCGAGTTCGCTTCACTCGCAGCGGACTCAACCACCCGGTGCTGCGAAGGACGCGCGCTCGCTGCGGGCTTCGGGTTGTTCGCAGCCGCGCGAACGGCCTCACTGACTGCAGTGGGTTCCATTCCCAACCAGCCAGCCACCATTCGGGTGTATTCAGGACGCAGCGCACGGTCGCGGATCGTGGCAAGCACTGGTGCGGCTGCCCGCAACCCGGCAACTCGCCCCTCGGCGGTGTTCAAGTCGTAATCCTCAAGCGTCGCCCGGATAGCGAACTCGAACAACGGCACCCGGCGCGCAATGAGTTCGCGGACTGCCTCGGGACCACTCTGCAGTCGCAATTCGCAGGGGTCGAGACCATTCGGTTCGATCGCCACAAATGTCTGGGAGACAAATCGCTGATCTTCGTTGAAGGCGCGCAGAGCCGCTTTGCGCCCGGCAGCGTCGCCATCAAATGTGAAGATCACCTGGCCACGGAACTCATCCTGGTCCATCAACAGTCGACGCAGAACCTTGATGTGATCGACACCGAAGGCGGTGCCACAGGTGGCCACGGCAGTCCCGACGCCGGACAAATGAGCGGCCATGACATCTGTGTAACCCTCGACGATCACTGCCTGCTGGCTTCGAGAAATCTCCTTGCGAGCGAGATCGACGCCATAAAGAACCTGCGACTTCTTGTAGAGCGGTGTCTCCGGGGTGTTGAGGTACTTGGGGCCTTCATCGTCGTCTCGCAATTTCCGAGCTCCGAACCCGACGACCTCGCCGGACAGGTCGCGGATCGGCCAGAGAAGGCGGCCGCGAAACCGGTCGTATGGCCCACGCTTGCCCGCGACTGCCAGTCCGCCGGTGATCAGTTCCTGGTCAGTGAAGTTCTTTGCGCGCAGGTATTTGGTCAACCCATCCCACGCGTTGGGCGCATAGCCAACCCCGAAATGTTCGGCAGCCGCCTGATCAAAGTCTCGTTCCTTGAGGAACTTGCGTCCGATTTCAGCATCGGGACCGTTGAGTTGCTCGGCGTAGAACTGCGCGGCAGCTTTGTGGGCCTCGACCAGACGGGTGCGGAGCCCCTTGAGGCGATCGGGCGCTGCCGAGCCTCCTTCTTCGTACCGCAGCTGAGTACCGGTGCGAGCGGCAAGTTTCTCGACGGCCTCCGCGAATGAGAGGTGGTCAATCTTGCGGACGAAGTCAATGACGTCGCCGCCCTCTTGACAACCAAAACAGTGCCAGTAACCCTTCGCTGGCGTCACGTGGAAAGACGGGCTTCGCTCATCATGGAATGGGCACAGCCCCTTGAGCGACCCGCCACCTGCGGGCTTGAGAGCAACGACGTCTCGAACAACTTCATCAATTCGGGCTCGCTCGCGCACCAAGACGATGTCGGTGTCCTTGATTCGCGGCACGGGCCCATCCTATGCGCGGTGGCACATCGGCCCATCGGTAATCCACAAATGGATTGCGGCAGACTGCACGTATGCCCATCGACGTTGCGGCCGCTCGAGCCGACACTCCCGCCTGCGAGGGCCAAGTCTTCCTGGATAACGCCGGTTCTGCGCTGTCACCTTCGCGCGTGACTCGAACCGTGATCGACTACATCGAACGCGAACAACAAATCGGTGGCTACGCCGCAATGGAGGAAGCCCAGGATGAGCTGCTAGCAGTCACCGCCAGCGCGGGGGCGCTAGTGGGTGTCCCGGCAGATCAAGTTGCATTGCAGACATCTGCGACAGCTGCCTGGCTACGGGCCTTCGGCAGTATCCCGTTGCAGGCCGGTGATCGAATTCTCACGACGAAGGCCGAGTACGCCAGCAACGTCCTGCCAATGCTGCAGGCAGCCCGGAGAGCCGGAGCATCCGTCGAATTCATCCCGGACGGTTCAGACGGAACTGTCGATCCCGCAGCGCTGGCAACCATGCTTGACGAACGTGTGAGGGCTGTAGCCATCACCCATGCGGCCAGCCAGAACGGACTGGTCGCAGACGCCAACGGGATCGGCGAGGTATTGCGACGTTCTGGCAGCACTGCGTGGTACTTACTGGACGCTTGTCAGTCTCTTGGCCAACTGCCCGTGGATATGACTGAGATAGGTGCAGACTTCATCGCCGCGACCGGGCGCAAGTTCTTGCGTGGACCTCGCGGGACAGGATTCCTGGCCGTCTCGCCGCGGGTCTTGAATGTACTTGAGCCCGTGCCAATTGACATGTTCGGAACGGCCTGGGACGGCGACCAGGGTTACGAACTGAGCCCAACGGCTAGCCGGTACCAAAGCTTCGAGATGTCGTATTCCGCAATGCTTGGCCTCGGCGCAGCGATCGACTACGCACTCACGATTGGCATCGACCAGATTCATGCGCGCATCAATATGTTGGCAACAACATTGCGCTCCGAACTCGCAGCGATTCCGAACGTGCGGGTGCTCGATCGCGGATCGCAGAAGTCGGGAATCGTGGTCTTCAGTTGCCCCGGTGCGGACTCCTGGTCAGCTGTCCGCGAATTGCGGGCGCACGGTGTCACGGTGACGGCGATAACTCGGCCAACGAATCCGCCCGATGTCGACAGCTACGAATCCTCGTGCGTACTGCGTGCATCGCCGCACATCTTCAACACCGAAGATGACCTCGCAGCGCTCGTAAACGCTCTTTAAGGAAGCGAGAGCCGCGTCGGCTTCACCGACACAGACGCGAATGCCACCTCAAGACTGAGCGGTCCGTGAGTGACGCGACCTGGTCGATGATCACTCGCTTGGCTGCGGCGTCGTCTGACGCGGCTGCCCAGGTTGGACCGAAGGACGCGTCGAGCGACTCCGGTGCACTGCCAGTGAGCGCCTCAACAAGCTCAAGCACAACCTCTTGCTGGCGGGCATAGATCGCGGCCGCCTGCGGACGTTGAAACACGAAGAGGTTGGCCAGCGCCTTGAGGACCGCAACTTCACTGCGTTGTTCCGCTGGCACAACAACGTCAGCGGCGTAGCGAGTGAGCCTCTCGTCGCCGAATCGCTCACGTGTTGCGGCCATCGTCGGGGCAACAAACCGGCCCGTCAGCTGGCTCGTCATATTCTTCAGGGCCGCAAGGTGCGCGAGGCTCCCGTCGAATTCGGTCGGCCAATATGGCAGGGCCAGGATTCGGTCGAGCGCGGCTGCTAGTTCAGCGGGATCAATCGACGGCGCGTACCACTCGTGAGCCAACTTGCAGACGGCCGCTCGCTCATCCACTGCTTGAATCGCCGCCAAGTCGATGTGACCTGCATGCACGCCATCTTCAACGTCATGAACCGAGTAGGCGACGTCGTCCGACCAGTCCATGACCTGCGCTTCGAAACAGCGCCGGTCATCCGGTGCATCAACGCGCACCCAATCGAATACCTGCAGATCATCCTGATAGACGTTGAACTTGCGCTGTCCAGGCTGCCGAGACCACGGATATTTGATCACCGCGTCAAGGGAGGCCCGGGTCAGATTGAGGCCCGCAGGCTCACCGGAAGAATCAGTGACCTTCGGTTCCAATCGAGTAAGCACCCGCAAGCTTTGGGCATTGCCTTCAAATCCGCCAATGTCGGCGGCGGCTTCGTTGAGGGCATCTTCACCGTTGTGCCCGAACGGCGGGTGGCCAAGGTCATGGGCGAGCCCAGCAAGATCGGCTACGTCCGGATTGCATCCCATGGCCGCACCGAGCTCACGACTGATCTGCGCCACCTCGAGTGTGTGTGTCAGTCGGGTACGCGGGAAGTCCGACTCCCCCGCCAAGACCACCTGTGTCTTGGCCGCAAGGCGACGCAACGCTGAGGAATGCAGAACCCTCGCGCGGTCACGCTCGAACGCAGTTCGCCCGGCCCGTTTGATTGGCTCGGCAACCCGGCGCTGCTGGTCGGACTCGGTGTAACCAGGTAGCACCGCTACCTCATTTCCGGCATGCCCGACTGTCGAATCGCCCACGATGTGAAACCTAGCGACTTAGCGCTCCACGATGCGCGGAACGTCCCACTGGTCGAACCCCTCAAAAGCCAGGTACGCCAGCGTCTCGCGAAAGACGTACTCGCTGGTCGGCTGACTTCCATCGCCGGACTGAGTGGGGTTCGTGTGGACGTCGAACCCAAGTCGGTTGGCCATCGCACGGCTTCGCGCCATGTGTGCCGGGTCGGAATCGAGCGTGATCGAGGTCCAGTTGTTCTTCGCAGCGAGCTCCGCAACCATGATCATGCTCTCGCGGGTATTACTGCCGTCCTTCGCTGCGATCACGTCCGACGAAGGAACCCCGTTAGTGATTAGCCATTCGCGGCCAACGCCGGCTTCAGTGAATCGGTCGCCGTTCTGCTTACCGCCGACGGTGATGATCCGTGGTGCGATCCCATCGCGGTACAACTCAAGCGCGTGCGCCAGACGAGCCTTGAGAACCGGTGAAGGTTTGCCATCAAACTGCGCTGCCCCGAGGACCACGATCGCGTCGGTCTTCTCGGTCTGAATCACTTCCGCTTCCGAGGACACGTACTTATACGCCCCGCCGAAGACGATGAATGGCAACAGGATTGCCGCCACGATCGCGATACCCAGGATGGCCGGAAATCCCGCATGGGGTTTGCGCGCGCGGGGGCTGAAAAGAACTTGGGGCCGATCTGAGTTTCGAGCACCCGTCGACGACGCACCGCGCGATGCGCGTGGGTCTGCGACCGGTGGTGAGGACATCGCGCCATTGTGTCAGTCGAAGGCCGATGCCGACAGCGAATTGCCAACCGTGTGTACCAAGGTTCGGTAAGAGTTTGCGAGGCGCACCTTGCGTGGTTCAGCCTCCGGAGACAGACAGCTCCGCCTCCTGCAGGATTTCGGACTCTGAGTCGGCAATCACTTGGCTGTTCAACCACCCATCAGGCAGTGACACTGCGCGCTGCCCACTCGTCCGGCCGCGAGGACGTTGCGCGGCCTCAGGGCTGTACTCCTGGTCGGTGTCGATCTGGGACAACAGCTCATCGAGTGCCGCCAAAGATGACGTCAGACCGAGCTCTCGACGCAACGTCGACCCAACGGAGAATCCCTTGAGATACCAGGCGACGTGCTTTCGGAAATCCCGGCAACCTTTGTCTTCGCCATAGAGTTCAGTCAGCAGTTCGGCGTGCCGACGCATGACAACCACAACTTCAGCGAGGTTCGGGTCACGGCCGATTGGTTCACCACGCATCGCCCGCGCCAACTGACCGAACAGCCATGGCCGACCGAGGCACCCGCGGCCGACAACAACTCCGGCGCACCCCGTCTGCTCGATCATCTTCACAGCATCCTCGCCGGTCCAGATATCGCCATTGCCAAGAACCGGCACGCCAGTTGGCTCGAGATGTTCGACGAGCCGCGAGATAGCCGACCAGTCTGCCTGCCCGCCGTAAAGTTGCGAGGCGGTGCGGGCATGAAGCGCTACCCAGGCAACTCCCGCATCGGCGGCGATCTGACCCGCGTCAAGGTACGTCAGATGATCATCGTCGATCCCCATGCGCATCTTCACTGTTACGGGCAGTGGGTCAATGCCACGCCTTGCGGACTCCTCACGCGACGCCGCAACAGCGGCGCCGATCAAGTCTGCAAACAGGTCCCGCTTCCAGGGCAGCGCCGCGCCCCCACCCTTGCGGGTGACCTTCGGCACCGGGCAGCCCATGTTGAGATCAATGTGATCCGCCCGATCCTCGGCTACGAGTATTCGGACCGCTGCTGCAACAGTCGCGGGGTCTACGCCGTACAGCTGGACACTGCGCGGAGATTCATCCGGCTCGAACGAGGCCATCACGAGGGTGTTCTCGTTGCGTTCGACGAGTGCCCTAGACGTGATCATTTCCGACACGTAAAGGCCCGCACCTGACTCGCGGCAGAGCCGTCGAAACGCGCGGTTGGTGATTCCGGCCATTGGCGCCAACACGACCGGGGTTTCGAGCGTCATGCCACCAGCAACCAGAGGCGAAACGATTGGCAACTGATCGAACCGATCAGCAGGATGGCAGACGTGCTGCAAGCCAGCCTTCGACTGCATCCAGGCCAATACGTTCCTGCGCCATCGAGTCACGCTCGCGGACGGTGACCGCGTTGTCGTCGAGGGTGTCGAAGTCGACGGTCACGCAGAACGGCGTTCCGATCTCGTCTTGTCGGCGGTAGCGCCGTCCGATCGCTCCGGCGTCATCGAAGTCGACGTTCCAACGCTTTCGCAAAGCTGCCGCGAGGTCGCGTGCCTTGGGCGACAAGTCCGCGTGCCGACTCAACGGCAGCACCGCAGCCTTCACTGGAGCCAGTCGTGGATCAAAGGCCAACACAGTGCGCTTATCCACCCCACCCTTTGCGTTGGGTGCCTCGTCTTCGCGGTAGGCATCAAGCAGGAATGCCAACACGCACCGGGTCAGGCCAG
>JAOAUD010000015.1 GCA_030157755.1 Candidatus Nanopelagicales bacterium | reverse complement strand
ACCTACGTGTACGCGGTGCTCAACAAATTTCCTTACAACTCCGGACACCTGCTGATCTGCCCGTATCGCCACATCGCCGAATACACCGAATTGACCGTTGACGAGACGGCTGAATTCAGTGCATTTACCAAGACGGCCATGAACGTGTTGCGTGACGTCAGTGGCGCGGAGGGTTTCAATATCGGCATGAACCAGGGGTCGATCGCTGGTGCAGGGATTTCTGCCCACTTGCATCAACATGTGGTCCCGCGGTGGGGTGGAGACATGAATTTCATGCCGGTTGTGGGTGGTACGAAGGTGCTGCCAGCTCTGCTGGAGCAGACACGTGAACTGCTCGCCGATGCTTGGCCGGTGGCCTGATGCTTAATCAGACGGGTGCGCGAGGCGCAATTGCGGGTGTTGTGGAGCCCATTGCAAAAGGGCTCCTGAAGATTGGTCTCACCCCGGACGCCATCACGTGGATAGGCACGATTGGGGTTTCGACTGCCGCGTTTGTGTTCTACACGCGCGGGTCATTCCTCATCGGAACGCTCGTCATCATCGCGTTCATCTTTTCGGACATGCTCGACGGAACCATGGCTCGGCTCTCAGGTCGGTCCGGTAACTGGGGCGCATTCCTGGACTCCACGCTCGACCGCGTGGCAGATGGTGCGATCTTCCTTTCGTTGCTGATCTGGTTCGCTCGCACCGAACAATGGTGGCTCGTTGGCGCGACCTCCGTGTGTCTGATCGGCGGCATGATCGTTTCGTATGCCAAGGCTCGGGCTGAGGGACTCGGAATGACGTGCAACGTCGGCTTTGCGGAGCGAACCGAACGCCTCATCTTGGTGCTACTCCCGACACTGATCGCAGGGTTCGGGGTTCCGTACATCCAAGCAATTGCCTTGTGGGTCCTGGCGGCTCTCACCCTTCTGACCGTGTTCCAGCGGATGGCCCACGTGCACAAACAAGCAACCGGCGAACAGGCGGCTCAATGACGGCGAAAGAAGAAGCGGTCTACCTTGCGTACTCAGCAGGGTGGGGCACTGTGCGTCGACTTCCCGAAAAGACGGCTTATCGGAGCTTCAACGGCATAGCTGATCGTCTGTGGAGTCGACGTGGTCCAGGCGTAGCGCAGCTGGAGAAGAACTTGGGTCGGGTGGTACCCGACGCCTCCTACAGCGACCTGCGGAAGATGTCACGCCAATCGATGCGCAAATACTTCCGCTACTGGTGCGATGCGTTCCGGATGCCGGACTGGAGCAACGAGCGCATCGTCAACACCTTCGACTGTGTGGGTGAATACCGTTTACAACGTGGGCTGGCTGAGAACAAGGGCGTCATTGTTGCTCTGGCACACATGGGCAACTGGGATCACGCCGGCGCGTGGGCGACATTGACCCAGGCACCATTGACTGCCGTCGCCGAGAAACTGGAACCCGAGCGTCTATTCGAGCGGTTTGTTGAGTATCGCGAATCGCTCGGCATGCAGATCTATCCGCTCGGTCAGAAGAACGTGATCGACACGTTGGCCGACGAGCTGCGAAATGACAAACGGATCGTCGCGCTGGTCTCTGATCGCGATCTCACTTCCCGTGGCATCGAGGTCGACTTCTTCGGGGAAAAGACCCGGATGCCGGCTGGGGCGGCCAACCTTGCGCTGCGCACCGGTGCCCCGCTGTTCCCGGCCACACTTTGGTACGAAGGTCCACTGGCCTATGCGCATATCCATCCACAGGTTGTGGCACCCCTAGATGCGCCCACCGGCGACGACGCCAGCAAGCAGCCTGGATACGCCGCGGCCGTTAGTCGAATGACCCAGCAGATTGCTGATGCCTTCGCTGGCGGGATCGCGGATCGTCCGACGGACTGGCACATGATGCAGAAGCTCTGGCTGGCGGACCTGGATCAGACACGATTGGCAGCCTCCGATGCTGCTGGGGGGCGTCCCGACGCTGGGCGGCAATAGCCGATGCGAGTGGGAATCGTTTGTCCTTACGACTGGTCGGCCCCGGGTGGGGTCAAGCAGCACATTCGCGATCTCGCGTACGCGTTGCAAGACCAGGGTCACGAAGTGAGCGTGCTCACTCCGTGCGAGGACGAATCGGATCTCGAGCCCTTTGTGGTGTCGGCCGGTCGTCCGATCCCGGTCCCATACAACGGATCTGTCGCTCGCTTGAGCTTCGGTCCGGTTTCTGCCGCGCGGGTTCGTCGGTGGGTTCGCGACGGGGACTTTGACGTGGTCCACGTTCACGAACCGGCGAGCCCGAGTTTGTCCGTGCTTGCTTGTTGGGTGTGCGACGGACCGCTGGTGGCGACCTGGCATTCGTCGTCTGAGCGGTCGCGCGCGATGACCGCTTTCTACTACCTACTGCAGACCGCAATGGAGAAGATCTCGGGTCGAATTGCGGTCAGTGAGAAGGCGCGCCAGACGCTCGTGGAAAACGTCGGCGGAGACGCTGTGCTGATTCCCAATGGTGTGACCTGCAAGCAGTTTGAAGTTGGGGATCCATTCGATGGATACCCGCGGCCAGGTAAGACGATTCTGTTTCTCGGGCGCATCGACGAACCCCGAAAGGGTTTGCATGTGCTCCTCGAGGCGATGCCGTCGATCGTGAACAGATTTGGTGATATCCGCCTGTTGATTGCCGGCCCAGGAGACATTGACGGTGTTCGTGCATCGCTAGCTCCCGAGATTGCCAACCATGTGGAATTCCTCGGCCTGATCAGCGAAGACGACAAAGTGCGAGCCTTCAAGTCCGCAGACGTCTACATCGCTCCGAACACTGGTGGCGAGAGCTTCGGCATCGTGTTGCTGGAATCAATGGCTGCCGGGACCCCAGTCCTCGCTAGCGACATCGAAGCATTTGCGAAGGTGCTTGAGTACGGTCAGGCAGGCGCACTCTTTGCCAATGAGGACTCAGCTGACCTTGCTGCCCAACTCGAAGTCCTGCTCACTAGCGATGAGCGGTGCGAGGCACTTCGCATCGAAGGGTTCCGTCGGTCCCGCGAATTTGACTGGGCCAGTGTTGCTCGCGACGTCGTGCGGGTCTACGAAGCTGTTTTGCAACCCGGTGTGAAGGTCGAAGCGGACTTCAGCGGACAGGTCTTTGGGCGGTTCGGATGATGTGGATCATCATCGGAGTGGTCATTGTCTTGATCATCTTCGGGGTGTACTTGGCCTCGACCGCTGGGCGTCTCGATCGGCTACACCATCGAGTCGACACTGCCTACGCGTCACTCAATGAGCAACTCCTGCGGCGAAGCGCCATTGCCTTGGAAGTCGCGATGTCGGGCAAGCTGGATCCGGCGGCGAGTCTCGTTCTGGCAGATGCGGCAATTCGTGCCCAGGAGAATGAGGGCGATCCAGTTGATCGGGCCCAACCTGAAAGTGACCTCACGAAGGCGCTTGCGGCGACAATCGGAACCCGCGACGAGGTTGCCGTGCTCTTTGAAGATCCCGAAGGTCGCCAGCTCGGGAACCAGCTAAGCGCGGCTCTGCATCGGGCATCGATTTCGCGCAGGTTCTACAACGATGCCGTCCGGGCGTGCCGAGCCGTGCGCAGGCAACACCTTGTGAGGTGGTTCCGCCTCGCAGGTCACACTCCATGGCCTCAGACAGTCGAGATGGACGACGAGGTGCCCGAAGGTTTCGAAGGGCGATAGCCGGAACAGCCCATTGCAACGGGGAAAGGCGGCGACTCGTGGTCGGCCGCTTGGTGGCTACGCCTACCATTGGCCCATGCCTTCGAAAAAGTCCTCTACGCAAGCGCGCTCTGTCGGCACCGACCGGGTAAAGCGCGGTATGGCCGAACAACTCAAGGGTGGCGTCATCATGGACGTCGTCGATCCGGTGCAGGCCAAAATCGCCGAAGACGCTGGTGCTGTTGCGGTCATGGCCCTCGAGCGTGTTCCTGCTGACATTCGTGCCGAGGGCGGCGTCGCGCGTATGAGCGACCCGGAAATGATCGAAGGTATTGAAGCCGCGGTGAGTATTCCGGTCATGGCGAAGGCTCGCATTGGGCACTTCGTCGAGGCGCAGGTGCTGCAGGCTCTAGGCGTCGACTACATCGACGAGTCTGAGGTCCTGACTCCCGCCGACAACGCCAATCACATTGACAAGTGGGCATTCACGGTTCCCTTCGTGTGTGGTGCCACGAACCTTGGAGAGGCATTGCGGCGCATTTCTGAAGGCGCAGCGATGATTCGGTCAAAGGGCGAAGCCGGGACTGGCGACGTATCCAACGCGACAACACACATGCGCAAGATGCGCGACCAGATCCGTTGGCTCACATCGCTTCCCAAGGATGAACTGTACGTAGCCGCCAAGGAGTTGCAGGCCCCTTACGACCTCGTCGTTGAGGTCGCCGAGGCTGGGAAACTTCCCGTCGTGCTTTTCACCGCTGGCGGTATTGCTACTCCCGCAGACGCGGCGATGATGATGCAGCTCGGGGCAGAAGGCGTCTTCGTTGGTTCGGGCATCTTCAAGTCCGGTGATGAGCATGATTCAAAGGCTAAGAAGCTCAAGCGCGCCGCTGATCGTGCGGAAGCAATCGTTGCCGCAACACAGAACTTCGACAACCCAGATGTGATCGCCAAGGTGTCGCGCAATCTGGGTCCAGCGATGGTCGGGATAAATGTTGAGTCGATCCCGCAGCCGCACCGATTGGCCGAGCGCGGTTGGTAGGTAAGCGCGCACCTCGCGTTGGTGTTCTAGCCCTTCAGGGAGGGTTTCGCGAGCACGAGGCGGCGATGGCGGATGTTGGCGCCACCGTCATTCGGGTGCGAGAAGAATCCGATCTTGACGATCTCGAAGGGCTCCTCATTCCCGGCGGAGAATCGACAACAATTTCGCTACTTGCTCAACGAAGTGGTCTGTTCGACCCAATTCGCACGTTGGTTTCGGACGGAATACCCGTCTACGGCTCGTGTGCCGGAATGATCATGTTGTCCGACCGGGTCCTTGACGGTCGCGAAGATCGGCCGTCATTTGGCGGAATTGACATTGCGGTTCGCAGAAACGCATTTGGACGCCAAGTGGACTCGTTCGAAGCGGACGTTGTGATGCCGGTGATTCCGGGTGATCCATTTCCCGCCGTGTTTATTCGGGCCCCGTGGGTTGAAGAGACCACTGATTCGGTTGAAGTTCTGGCGCGAGTGGCGGATCCGGGGAGTCCCGGTAGGATCGTCGCGGTCCGGCAGGGTCGGTTATTTGCGACATCGTTTCACCCCGAACTGACCCCGGACCGACGAGTCCATCAGTACTTCCTGCAGATAGTGAAAGGCGACGCATGAGCGGCCATTCCAAGTGGGCAACCACGAAGCACAAGAAGGCAGTTATCGACGCCAAGCGCGGGAAGCTGTTTGCCAAGCTGGTCAAGAACATTGAAGTTGCCGCTCGCACCGGTGGTGCCGACCCGGATGGCAACCCGACGTTGTACGACGCCATTCAAAAGGCCCGAAAGAACTCGGTTCCGCTGGACAACATCGAACGCGCCGTCAAACGGGGTTCAGGTGCCGAAGCCGGTGGCGCCGATTGGCAAACAATCATGTACGAGGGTTACGGACCGAATGGTGTCGCGATCTTGATCGAGTGCTTGACGGACAATCGGAATCGCGCTGCTGGTGACGTTCGAACTGCGATGACTCGCGGTGGGGGCACGATGGCTGACCCGGGGTCGGTTGCGTACTTGTTCAGCCGAAAGGGAGTTGTCATCGTCCCCAAGGCAGCAACCACCGAGGACGACGTGCTCGACGCTGTGCTTGATGCCGGCGCCGAAGAAGTGAACGACTTGGGTGAAGCATTTGAGGTTGTCAGTGAGGCCGGCGATCTGATTGCCGTCCGGACTGCGCTGCAATCTGCAGGCATTGACTACGACTCGGCAGAGGCATCATTTTTGCCGAGCGTCACAGTCCCGGTCGACGAAGATGGTGCTCGCAAAGTCTTCAAACTCATCGATGGGCTCGACGACAGCGACGACGTTCAGAACGTGTTCGCCAACTTCGACGTCAGCGACGAGATCATGGAAGCCTTGAACGAATAGACCCTCGGGTGTACCAGTGCTGGCCTGCAATGGCGAGCAGAGTCCGCTCCGCCCTGCGTCACGGTCTTTCTGCCACTAGCGTTGCTGTACAAGCATTCGTAGGCACCAGGAGGATTTTGTGGCGGGTTCGAAGTCGACAGATGGGCGCACAAGTCGCCGCGCAGCTTCCAAGTCCGCGGAGCGGATGAGCGGTTTCGACTTCGCCGCGTGGCGAAGTGCCTCAGATGATCCGGTGATGCGTTCAACGATCATCGGGCTGCTCATCACCGAAACTGCTCCAAACTGGGACCAATTGCTCGATCGATTTGATCGCGCATCGCGCGTCAACACCGTGCTTCGTCAGCGCGTGATCGATCAGGGCGGGCTGACGACTCCGCGGCTGATCTTTGATTCCAACTTCGACCTCAACTTCCACATGCGCCGCTTCAAGATGCCGGCAGGGTCGACCTGGCACGACGTTCTGGAAGACGCGCGGCGCCAGAGCATGACCGATTTCGATCGGGATCGACCGCTGTGGCGAGTCACCGTTCTTGAAGGCCTCCCAGGCGGCAAGGCAGCCATCATCCTTAAGTTGCATCACGCAATCGCTGACGGGCAAGGGGCCGTGCTGCTCGGCGCATCGCTGTTCGACTTCACACCAACTGGCGAGGACCTCGGTCCGATGAAGCCCGCGCCGAAGGCTGAAGATCTGGATCGTGCCGGATTCGCACAGGCAATCGTTCGCGACAAGTTTGGCTGGATCGCTCGGACCACGAATGATTTCGTGCAGGGGATCGGACCGATGTCGTTGGTTGCCCTTCGGCACCCGACTGACACGGCAAATCGAATTGCCCGGACGGTCGGTTCCCTGGCGCGGTTCACCAGGATTCCGGTTGGCCCGTTGTCTCCGATCATGACCGAGCGCAGCATCAACTACCACTTTGGAACCTTCGACGTTCCGTTCGCCAAGATGCGGGCGGTGGGCAAGGAATCGGAGCACACCGTTAACGATGTGTTCTTGGCCGCCGTCAGTGATGGGCTCGGCGTCTATCACAAACGGTTGGGCCGTCCGGTGACACGTTTGCGAATCAATATGCCAGTCAGCACTCGAACTGAAGGCTCCGGTTCGGGCAATGCGGTCAACATTGCGCGATTCGAGATTCCGATCTCGATCAGAGAAACCCGCAATCTGATGGATCAGATATCGGAAACGGTCGCAAATATTCGGAAGGAACCAGCACTGGCATTCGCGAATGAGCTCGGTGAGATTTCCCGGTTCATTCCCACGGACATTCTGTCGGCTGCGGCGCAGGCGAGTGATGTGACGGCGTCCAATGTCCCCGGCATTCCAGTTCCGGTCTGGATTGCCGGTGCTCGTATCGAGCGCATGTATCCACTCGTCGCAACGATCGGTGCGGCCGTCAACATCACCATGTTGACCTACAACGGAACCGCATCTGTAGGAGTGAGTTCCGACGACGCAGCAGTCGCCGACCCGGATGTGTTGTTGGAGGCTCTGCGTCAAGGATTCTCCGACGCAATCGGCGAACACGTTCCAGCGACCACGCCGATCTCGGGCGAATATCGCGAAACCGGATCCAAGATCGTGCAAACTGCAAGTAGTACAGCAAAGCCAAAGTCAGCAACAGCTAAGAAACCGTCAACGAGGAAGAAGGCTCCAGTGGCAACAGCAGCGGCGAAGAAGGCTCCCGCGAAGAAGGCTCCGGCCAAGAAGACCGTGGCGAAGAAGGCTCCGGCTAAGAAGACTGTCGCGAAGAAGGCTCCGGCTAAGAAGACCGT
>JAOAUD010000014.1 GCA_030157755.1 Candidatus Nanopelagicales bacterium | reverse complement strand
TGTTGAACACCGTGGGCACGCCGATCTCGCGACGGGTCGGCCCAGCGAACCTCATCGCCGGGTGGAACACCGGGGCAAACGCGAAACCGATCCCAACCTCGTCAACACATCGTTCGACCCCGGGACCCGACAGTTCAATCGCCACCCCGAGTTCGGACAGCACATCGGCAGACCCGCATTGCGAGCTCGCTGCCCGGTTGCCGTGTTTGACGACTTTGGCACCCGCTGCGGCGGCAACCAGTGCGGACATCGTGGAGATGTTGACGGTCTGCGCCATATCTCCGCCGGTCCCGACAACGTCAAGCGCCGGCCCTTCAACAGTGAGTGGCTGCGCGGCAGCAAGCATTGCGTCGACGAGGCCGGTGACCTCTGCAGCCGTTTCACCCTTTGCTCGCAGCGCGATTACGAATGCGGCGATCTGGGCTGATGTCGCCTCTCCGGCCATGATCTGGGCCATTGCCCACGACGTCTCGTCAGAGGCGAGGTCTTGTTTCGCAAGTAGAGCGCTGAGGACTTCAGGCCAGGATTGACGGGTCATACGGAGATGGGTTTGATGCCTGCAACCCGCTGACGAAGCAAGACCGCGACTGCTTCAGCGAGTTCCAGATTGTCCAGCGGATGTGACACCACGCCGTCGGCCCGAGACCAGGTGGCCAACCAGGCATCTTGCGGTCGCCCGATGAGGACCATCAGCGGTGGACATTGGAAGATTTCGTCCTTGAGTCGACGTGCGATCCCCATTCCACCTGAGGGCGCAGCCTCACCGTCGAGGATGGCTAAGTCGATCGTGCCGGTGTCCATCGCCTTGATAACGGCTGGTTCGGTGGCACATTCGAGGTACTCCAACTGCGGAAGTTCCGGCGCGGGGCGGCGGCCGAGCGCAAGTTTCACCGCATCACGCGTCAGGGAGTTGCTGCTGTAAACCAGCACCTTGAGACTGCCGGCGGCCGATGAAGTGGCACTCATGGAAGCTCCTACTAGTAAGGCTGTGAAATCCGCAGTTGGCCTGCGCGCCCGATGCTACTGCGCTCGAACCAGATTTCGCACAGGTGTTGCTCCAGCACATCGGTACAACAGACTCTTCTGAATGATTCGCGAGAATTTTCGTTGGATCGGGGGGTCGCAGTGCTTGACGGCTCAATACCTGGCAGGATGCGCGCCGTGGCGACTGTTACTGCGCAAGCGACCCGACCGCGGGTCCCCGTAAACCGTCCGAACGTAGTTGCGATCGGAACGATCATCTGGCTCGCTAGCGAGTTGATGTTCTTCTCCGCACTGTTCGCGATGTATTTCACCCTGCGATCTGTGAATCCCGAGGTCTGGGCAGACCAAACGCAGCTGCTGAATGTGCCGTTCGCGGCCTTCAATACGACCATCTTGGTCCTCAGCTCCGTGACCTGCCAGCTCGGCGTATTCGCTGCTGAACGCGGAGACCGTGCCAAGTTGAGAATGTGGTTCATCATCACGTTCCTGATGGGCGCCTTCTTCGTCTCGGGCCAGGTCAAGGAATACACCGAGCTCCTTATGGAGGGCTTCACGATTTCGTCGTCGCCCTACGGCTCGGTCTTCTACTTGACGACTGGCTTCCACGCACTACACGTGACCGGCGGACTTGTTGCATTCCTCTTCGTCCTGTCGCGTACGTACGTGACTAAGCGGTTTACTCACGAGCAGGCGACCACCGCAATCGTGGTGTCGTACTACTGGCACTTCGTAGATGTGGTGTGGATCGCACTGTTTGCCATCATCTACATCCTCAAATGAGAGCCCATGACTCCTAGACTCCCGATAACCGGCCAATTGACAGAATTGGGGCACCGACGGTGAAGACCATTGCAATGCGCCGCCGCCATCGAGCGGCAGCACCAATCTTGGTGCTGTTGACGTTGGCTCTTATTGGTGTCCTATACGCCGCAGTCGGCTCAGCCGCTTCAGCGCAGGCATCAAATGAGGGCGCAACAACAAACGCCGAACTCATCAAGCAAGGGCAACAACTCTTCGCTGAAGGCTGCTCAAGCTGCCACGGCCTCGGAGCCCAGGGTGGACCTGAAGCACCGACACTCGTCGGCGTCGGCTCAGCGGCCGTCGACTTCCAGATCTCCACGGGTCGCATGCCGCTTGCAGCGCCAAACGCGCAAGCTCCGCAGAAGAAGGTCATCTACACCGACGAAGAGACGGCAGCCATCGCGGCCTTCGTGGCCTCGCTGGCACCGGGACCGCAGATTCCGACCGACGAAGAAATCAACTACGAAGACGCCGACCTCGTCGAAGGTGGAGAACTCTTCCGCACGAACTGCTCGCAGTGTCACAACTTCACCGGTGCTGGCGGTGCGCTCTCGAACGGTGCTTACGCACCTGACCTGCGCGACGCGACTCCACGCCAGATCTACGAAGCGATGCTGACTGGCCCAGAGAACATGCCGGTCTTCAGCAACGAGACGCTGACGCCGGAGAACAAGCAAGCAATCATCAAGTACATCCAAAACATGGATGAGCAAGCCAGTTACGGCGGTTGGGCGATCGGATCGCTCGGCCCGGTTAACGAAGGTGCGTTCATCTGGATCATTGGCATCGGCCTGCTGATCGGTGCCGCCGTGTGGATCGGGGCGCGAGTGCGATGAGTGAACAAAACACTCCAGATGTAGAGATTGAGGCAGGAGCGGTCGAGCCTGACGGCGACATCGTCCTTCCTGACCATCACCCACGGCGCACGGACTTCGATCCGCGGGCGGCTAAGCGAGCCGAACGCCAGGTCTCGATCATGTTCACGCTGTCGGCCGTCTTCACCGTGGCGTTCGTTGTCGCATACGTGATGATTCCGACCGACGCGACCTTCCCGGTTCCGTTCTTCGGAACTTGGAGCGCCAGCAACACCGCACTGGGTGTGACGTTCGGTCTAGCCGCATTCTTCATCGGCGCCGGGATCATGCAGTGGGCAAAGAAGCTCATGAACGACAAAGAAGTTGTCGCCATGCGCCACTCACTGGCCTCCCCTGAAGAATCACGTGAAGAAGCGATTGCCGTCTTCCAAGAGGGCGTCGACGACTCCGGGTTCGCAACCCGTCGCATCCTGCGTCGTTCACTACTTGGTGCAGTCGCGCTCTTCCCCATTCCGCTGATCGTCATCCTTCGTGACCTCGGTCCGTTGCCCGGCAACAAGATGTTCATCACCAGCTGGGTGCCGGGGATGCGCATCGTGCTTGATGTCACCGGTGCTCCCATCCGGCCTGCTGACATTCCAGTCGGCGGCATCGTGTCGGCCATGCCCGCGGTTTTGCCGGCTATCCAGAAGGCGGAGGGCAACCTCAACGCTCGCGCCAAGGATGTCGTGCTGCTGGTCCGCATGAATCCAGACGAAATCCGCTCACAACAGGGCGGCACTGACGACGAGCCGTGGGATTACGAAGGTGTCCTCTGCTTCTCGAAGATCTGTACTCACGTGGGCTGTCCCATCGCCTTGTACGAACAACGCACGCACCACCTGCTGTGCCCGTGTCACCAGTCGACATTTGACCTGGCCGACTCTGGGAATGTTGTCTTCGGGCCTGCTGCCCGTGAGCTTCCACAGCTGCCCATTAAGCTCGACGACGAGGGCTACCTCGTCGCCCGAGATTCGTTCCAACAGCCGGTCGGCCCTAGCTTCTGGGAGCGCGGATGAGCGTCATGAATAAGCTCGGTCACCAAGCCGAGTTCCTCGATGATCGGCTGACAGTCGCGAACTGGGGAAAGCGAAATCTCCGCAAGGTCTTCCCCGAGCACTGGACCTTCATGTTCGGCGAGATGGCGCTCTACAGCTTCATCATCGTGTTGCTGTCAGGCATCTATTTGACGCTGTGGTTCAAGCCATCGATGACCGAGGTTGTCTACAACGGCACGTACACACCACTCAACGGCATTGAGATGTCGGAGGCGTACAAGTCGACGCTCGACATCTCGTTCGACGTCCGCGGTGGCTTGCTCATGCGCCAGGTCCACCACTGGGGCGCGATGCTCTTCATCGCCTCCATGACCATCCACATGATGCGGGTGTTCTTCACGGGCGCGTTCCGCAAGCCACGTGAAATCAACTGGACCATCGGTGTCCTGCTGCTCACCATGGGCTTCGTCGAAGGTTTCGCCGGGTACTCACTACCCGACGACCTGCTGTCAGGAACTGGTCTGCGGATCGCTGAAGGCATCATGCTGTCGATCCCCGTCGTCGGTACCTACATCTCGTTCTTCGCCTTCGGCGGTGAGTTCCCGGGCGACGAGTTCATATCAAGGCTCTACGGGATTCACATCCTGTTGATTCCGGGCATCATCCTGGGCCTGATCACGGCGCACATGTTGATCGTCTGGTACCAGAAGCACACCCAGTACCCAGGCAAGGGCAAGACCAACGACAACGTCGTTGGCTACCCGTTCATGCCTGTGTACATGGCTAAGGCCGGCGGCTTCTTCTTCATCGTCTTCGGAATCACCGTGTTCCTCAGCGGTGTCGCAACCATCAACCCGATCTGGGCATACGGCCCTTACGTTCCCGACCAAATCACTGCCGGTTCTCAACCTGACTGGTACATGGGTTGGCTCGAAGGTGCACTCAGAGCAATGCCCAACTGGGAGACCACTCTGTGGGGTCACACGATTAGCTGGAACGTGCTGATACCGGGTGCCGTGGTACTCGGCGTCATCATCAACCTGATGCTCATCTACCCATGGCTCGAGGCCAAGGTCACCGGAGACAAGCGCGAGCACCACCTGCTCGATCGCCCACGCAACGCACCAACGCGTACCGGCATTGGCGTCATGTCGCTGACCTTCTACATGATGCTGCTCATCGGTGGCGGAAACGACATCATCGCCAGCCAGTTCAACCTCTCGATCAACGCGATTACGTGGGCGATTCGCATTGGCATCTTCATTCTGCCGCCGATCTCCTTCGTCATTACGAAGCGGATCTGCCTGAGTTTGCAGCGCCGCGACCGAGACAAGTTGCTGCACGGCCGTGAAACCGGTTCGATCATGCGTCTGCCAGAGGGTGCGTTCGTCGAAGTCCATGCACCGCTGTCAGACAACGAGAAGGCTGTGATTCTGTCGAAGACCGACATCACTCCCCTCCCCTGGCCCGAGAAGGTGGACGAAAACGGCGTCAAGGATCCGCAGTACAAGAAGGATCATCGCTGGGCTCGGCTGTCGCACTGGTTCTTCAGCGACAACGTGCCGAAGCCGACCGCAGCAGAACTTGCCGAGGCAGAAGCACACATCCGCCACAGCGCGGCCGAAGGAGCTCCAGTTATCGCACACCGCGAACAGTTGGAGCCAGAAGGTGGCGTACTGCACGACCCGAGCGCGGTCGAGGCAGAGAAGGAACCAGTCACCAAGTAGTTCTTAGTCACAACGTAAGAGGCGAGCCACCCGATTCGGGTTTGGCTCGCCTCTTACGTTGTGCACTGCCCTTAGGTGCTAGCTGCACCCTTGCGCTTTGACTAGGCGTAGTGGCTGTGGAGGCGAAGGTGACTCGATCCAGGATCAGTGAGAGCATGGCCGTTCACTGCCCTGTCCCCACCAACGAGGTTCGAACCTGTGCGAGCTCCACAATCAGCTGATCGACGTAGGGCCATGACAGCAGTGCTGGCGCTCATCGCGGCCTGCGCAGCGATCATGGGCCAGACCGTGGACGCCGCTGCCGCCGCGAAGCCCTCCCCTCCCCCAGTGGTCCAGGTCTTGCCGAAGAAACTTCCCGCAGCAAAGAACTCCGAGTCACGGCTCCAGCCGAATACCGTCCACCTGTTGCGACTCGTGGAGTACCTGTTCCCGTACTACGCCAAAGAAGGCGAGATCGGCGGATATCGGCAAGACCCGATCATGGATCACCCGAGCGGACAAGCCCTCGACATCATGATGAACAACGATGGCCGAGACCCAGCCAGCGTCAATGATGGCCACAAGATCGCGGCATTCCTGATGGCAAACTCCACACAACTCGGGGTCACGTACATGGTGTGGCGGCAGAACATCTGGTATCCGGGGCGTGACTGGCGCGAGTTGAGCGACCGCGGAAATTGGACGGATAACCACATGAACCACATTCACGTCCTCGTGAATGGTTCCTTCACTGCCAGCGACGACCTTGTGCTCCCCAAAGATCTCAAGGTCAAGCTCGACGAGATGCCCAACGGCGAGGCGCTGCGCAAGGAACATGAGTTGCGAGTGGCGATCATGCAGAAGGTAGCCGCCGCGCAAACCCGCGTGAATGCTGCGGAAACCGTGAATCGCGCGCTCACGGACCGCAACTCCCAGCGAGCGAAAGACCTGGCAGCAGCCCAGAGACGCGTTTCGCAGGCGGTCCGTGAAAGCTACATCAACGGAATGGATACCGAATTGCTGAGCAGCTCGCTATTGCTTATGAGCGGGCCGAACGTTGACCCCACAGTTGCGATGGCCTTGGAGCGTGCAATCCGGTCGCAAGACAACGGTTTGAATTCCGCCCTGGCCGCGCTCGAAGCGGCCGCCAAGGACCTTGCTGACAACGAACACGAACTTGGTGCCGCCCGGTCTGAGCTGACTTCAGCGCAAGCTGAATTGAGCGAACTCGACAAACGTTAGCCGCGCTTCACCGACACGGTGGCAAGTGCCGGTGCAGGGGCAGGTTTCGCGGCGGCTGGTTCGGGGCCAACGGCTTGCTCTCCGGTCTTGGAACGGGCGAGCCACTTGGCCCATTTCACGTTCCACTCCGTGATTCCGTTACCTAGGTCTTGCTTACGACCCGTGTTCTTCACCTCAACGACGTCGCCGACCTTTGACTGGTCGTACAGCCAGATGGCGTTGCCCGTGCTCATACCGACGCATCCGTGGCTCACACTTGAACGACCCTGGGAGCCGGTCGACCACGGCGCAGCGTGGACAAACTCGCCCGAGGACGTCAATCGCATCGAGTAGTGGACCGTCAGCCGGTAGTAGTCCGCGCTCCCCACAGGCGTTCCACCCGACGCGGCATCCATAACGACGGTGCCTTCTTTGCCCATGATTGGCTTGATTCCTGAGCGCGTTTCGAACCCGGATTTTCCGGTCGTCACCGGAATCTTGCGGATGACCTTCCCGTTCTTGCGCACTGTCATCGTGAGGGTGTTCGCATCCACCGTGGAGACCATCGCGGCGCCAGTCTTGAATCCGGCCTTCATGTCGCGTTCGCCATAGATTCCAGGTGCAATTTCCACGCCCTTGAGCGCCGCGGCAACCTTGATCTTGCTATTTGCTGGCCAGTAGGTCTGCGGGCGGAAAGTTACGGACTGATTGTCCGCGCCCCAACTCCACGCACCAACGGTCGGCTTGGAACTGGTGACTCTGAGATTCTGTTCGACGGCCTTACGATTCTTGATCGCTTGACTGAACTCGATCCGCAACGGCATCCCGACACCAACTGTGTCGTTGTTCATGAAGTAGGAGAACTGCCCATCAACCGTCTTCTTTGGCTTCACAGTCAAGAGGTCGACCGAACGCTCCGTCGGCGTCCCCTCAATGTCAACAGCCTTCGCAGAAACCGCGTACTGACTTCCGAAGTTCAACGTCGAGCTATTGGACGTCCACTCGGTCTGCGATTCATTCATCGTGCCGAGTAGCGGACCCTTCGGCCCTGTGACGGCGACATCGGTCAGTCGACCCTCCTGTACCCGCACAACGATGGGCGAATGCACTGGAGCAGCGGTGGTCTCACGGTCAGGCAGCGGCAGAACCTCGATGACAGCGTCGCTGCCACTCTTAACGGCACTCGAGATGCTCGCGCACCCACTGAGGGCCGTGCACGGCGCCGAGGCCGAACCGGCGCTCGG
>JAOAUD010000013.1 GCA_030157755.1 Candidatus Nanopelagicales bacterium | reverse complement strand
GATGTACGCACCGCCGTATGCCTTTCGGGTGATCACCGTGAATCGGGGAACCTGTGCTGCGGCGAATGCATGCAGCAATTTGGCACCGCGTCGAACAATCCCGTCGGCCTCCTGTTTGCCACCCGGAAGGTAGCCCGGGACGTCAACAAGCACGATCAGTGGCAAGCCGAACGCATCGCAGAGTCGAACGAAACGTGCGGCTTTCTCTGATGCCGCAGCGGTCAGACACCCGCCCATTCGGATTGGGTTGTTCGCGATTACACCTACGGGTTGGCCATCTAGGCGGCCAAGACTAGTGACGATGTTGGGGGCCCATTCACGGTGAAGTTCGGTCGGCGACTCATCAAGAACGCTGGCGACGATGGGGCGAACGTCATACGCGCGCCGCTCATTCGTCGGGAGAAACTGGCCCGGATCGACAGCTTCCGAAGCGTTCGCGGCTGAGGGCATCCCGGTGTGTGTGTTACTCAACAGTGAGGCCACCTCGCGGGCACGGGCGAGTGCCTCACCGTCGCTCCCGGTCCGGATGTGGCTTAGACCGGACGACTTGGCATGAACGTGCGGACCACCGAGGGATTCGGCGTCGACCGTCTCTCCGGTAACGCTGTTGACGATGTCTGGACCGGTCACGAAGACTCGCGCGGCTGGGCCGACGATGACAACATCAGTCAGGGCGGGACCGTACGCGGCACCTCCGGCGGCTGGGCCGAGCACCACGCTGATCTGCGGCACGATTCCGCTAGCTCTTGTCATGGCGGCGAAGACGGACCCAACTGCATCCAGGCTCGCAGCACCTTCTGGCAGTCGTGCCCCGCCCGACTGCCAGATCCCAATGATCGGCAGTCCCCGGGACACTGCCGTCTCGTAGGCGTCGACGATTGCGGCGCAGCCGTCGACTCCGAGTGCCCCGCCCTTGTGACGAGGATCAGTGGCGAAGAGTACGCACGCTGTCTCACCGAGTTGGCCAACTGCGGAGACTGCCCCATCGCTAGCGCGAAGGACTTCGAGTGGGCAACCATCACTGAGTTGACGAAGGCGGTGCAGTGGGTCACGCAGGTCAATGACCTCAGTGATCACGTCAGCCGCCAACGGGCTCGTTGCCAGGTCGCCGCGTGGCGCCCCTGACTGTTCCAGGAGTTGCCCATCGATCTTCATCCGCGATCACCGCGGAATGCCAACGCAACGTTGTGGCCACCAAAACCGAACGATGTGCTCAGTGCGATGCCTTCGCCGTTGATCTGACGTCCCTCGACTCGAACGACATCGAGGTGTACCTCGTCATCCTGTGAATCCAAGTTCCGCGTTGGGGGAGCGATGCCGTCCTTGAGGGCAAGCACGCTGAAGACGGCTTCGACTGCTCCTGCTGCTCCGAGCAGGTGCCCCGTTGACGCCTTGGTAGCGCTGACCGCAATTGAATCGGCCGATGATCCGAGTGCGCGGTGAAGCGCGGCCGACTCAGCTACATCGCCAACCGGTGTGCTCGTGGCGTGGGCATTGATGTGGACGACGTCGCTCGCGCTCGCCCCTGCATTCGCCAACGCGATCGAGATTGCGCGGCTGGCCCCAAGACCCTCCGGATCGGGAGCCGCCACGTGGAAGGCATCTGACGTCACACCGGCGCCAGCAACTTCGGCGTAGATGGTTGCTCCGCGGGCAATGGCGTGGCTGCGACGTTCCAGTACTAGGGCTCCTGCGCCTTCACCGAGGACAAAGCCGTCGCGGCCCTTGTCGTACGGTCGCGACGCGGCCTGTGGCTCGTCATTTCGGGTCGAGAGTGCTCGCATCGCTGCGAAACCGGCGATGGGAAGCGCATGCACGCTTGCCTCAGTGCCACCGCAGACAACTACATCTGCCCGGCCGAGAGCGATGAGATCCAGGCCGAGTGACACGGCCTCGGCCCCCGAAGCACAGGCACTCACAGGCGTATGGACGCCGGCTTGTGCACCCAGATCGAGGCCAACCGCTGCCGCGGGTCCGTTAGGCATCAACATCGTGACGGCCAGCGGTGAGATCCGGCTCGCACCACGCGTATTGAGTGTGTCGTAGGACGAAAGCAGGGTGGTTACTCCGCCAATTCCCGATGCAAACGCGACAGCAAGCCGTTCGGGTTGGTCGAAGTCGACAAGCCCCGCATCTGCCCACGCTTCACGCGCAGAAATCACGGCGAACTGCTGCGATCGATCCCAACGTCGAGCCTGGACTCGATCAAGTTCGGTCGTGGGGTCGACCGCCGCGACTCCCGCGATTCGCACGGGCAGGTCGCGGGCCCAGTCGGCGGTGAGTTGGCTGATCCCAGACTCACCGGCAAGCAGTTGTTGCCAACTCGACTGGGCAGTTCCGCCGAGCGGTGTCGTGGCGCCAATTCCCGTCACGACCACCGCATCGTTGGAGTTGGTCATGCTGATGCCTTTGCAGCCTTCACCGAGTCGGTGATGAAGTCGACGGCTTCGCCCACAGTGGTCATTTCGGCAAACGCGGAGTCCGGAATCTTGATGTCGAAGCGTTCTTCAGCGACGACGATGATCTCGACCATCGTCAGCGAGTCGAGGCCGAGGTCAGCGTCGAACGCGGCTTCGCGAGTGATGGCGACCGAACGCGGACCGGCGATCTCTTCGATGACCTCGGTGAGGGTGGCGAGGACCGTCGTGCTGTCGGTGAGGTTGATGTCTGACATTTGTTTCTCCAATTGGTTGGTTGTTGAACGTACGAAGATGTGAAGTGATTGATCTACGGGCAGCGGATGACCTGCGATGCCCAAGTCATTCCTGACCCGAAGCCGATGAGCAGGGTGGAGTCACCGGACTGGATGCGACCCTCTTCCTTCATGCGTGAAATCGCGAGAGGGATGCTGGCCGCCGAGGTGTTGCCGGAGTAGCGCACGTCGTCGGCGACCACTGTCGATTCGCCGACACCGAGGTTGCGCGCGACCGATTCGACGATGCGCAGGTTGGCTTGGTGGGGAACGAATGCAGCGAGATCCTTTGGCTCGATGCCCGCCTTCTCGCAGGCTTCTCGTGCGAATCCTGCAAGTTCGGTGATTGCCCACTTGAAGACAGCTTGGCCATCCATTTGCAGGTAGGGGCTGTCCATCGGCTGCGCAATGTAGTCAGCAAGCGCGCCATCGCTGCCCCACACCACTGGGCCGATGCCGTCATCGTCAACGTCGGTTGCCGAGATGATGGCTGCACCCGCGCCGTCTCCGAAGAGGTAGCACGTATTGCGGTCGTTCCAGTCCATGCGGTCCGTGATGCGTTCGGCCCCGACAACAAGGACGTTGCGAGCGCTACCTGCGCGGATCGAATCGGCGGCAACATTCACGCTATAGCAGAATCCTGCGCAAGCAGCCATGATGTCGAAGGCGCCGGACGTCAGACCCAAGCGATCTGTCAGCGGGGGAGCAATCCCTGGTGTGGTGATCGGATTCGACGAGGTGGCGACGATTGTGAGGTCGATGGTCGCAGGATCGATACCTGCTTCCGCAATGGCCTTGCTGGCAGCGCCAGCCGACATCTCGACCAAGGTTTCCTCAACGTTGGCGACACCTCGAGTTGCGATTCCAGTGCGGGATTGAATCCAGGCGTCGTCGATGTCGAACTTGCCCGGTAGTTCGTCGTTCGACATCGTGCGAGCCGGGCGTTGTGCCGCGATTGAGAGAATCTTTGCGCCGTTCATCGATGTGCCCCCGTGAGTTCGCTGGTTCGTAGATCAGTTGTCAGCAGTGCTTGTGCGTCCTGCGGGGTGTCGACGGTCCGCGTTGTCACCGACTTCACGTTGCGCCGCAGGATTCCGCTGAGCGTCCCGGAAGGGCAGGTCTCGATTGCCACAGTCGTTTCGATCGCGGTCATGGTTTCCATGACGAGGTCCCACCGCACCGGCAGGGCGATCTGATCCACAAGGCGATCAAGGATTTGGCGGCCGTTGGTGACCATCGAGCCGTCGCGATTCGAAATCAATGGGATGTCGGCATCATTGACGGCGTATGTCGCAGCGACCTCACTGACCTGCGCAACCGCCGGATGCATGGCCTCTGTGTGGAAAGCACCGGCAACTTCGAGGGAACGAATCCGAGCCTTCGCCGGTGGACTAGCGGCGAACGAATCGAGTTGTTCGCGGGTTCCGCCGAAGACCAGTTGGCCTGGTCCGTTGTTATTGGCCAGCGCGAGGCCGCGTGCTGTGGCTGCCTCGTTGACCTCCTCTTGATCGCCACCGAGCACGGCACACAGTCCTGTCGGTTCCTCTTCGCAGGCCAACGCCATCGCGTTGCCGCGCGCTGCAACAAGCGTCATCGCGTCAGTGGCGGTGAGAACCCCAGCCAACACGGCAGAACACCATTCACCAACGCTGTGGCCGGTTACCGCAGCAGGCTTTGCGTGAGCCGTAAGCGCCGCGTAGGCAGACACGAGTGAGGTGGCGAAGATCAACGGTTGGGCGATGCGAGTGTCGCGAATGCGGTCGGCATCCCACGTCGTTCCCGCGTCGAGGAGGTCGAATTCAACGCAGGCATCGAGGGATTCGAGCTGCTCCCTGGCCGTTGGATCGGCTAACCAAGGCGCAAGCATTCCGGGCCGTTGAGCGCCCTGGCCGGGCGAGATGAATATGAGCACATCTCAATGTTGCGGGCGGCCGGGCCAGTTTGTCGTCTAGCAACCCCTCCGAAGATCCGGCGAGGTCTTTGGAGGATTCCTACAAATCGATGGGTGCCGCGCCGGTGGCTTCGCGCATCCTTCCGAGGCTCACCCCGGTGAAGATTGCAAAAGCACCACGGCTGTCGCGAAGGTCGAAACCGGTCAGTTCGGCGATGCGGTCGATCCGGTACCGCAGGGTATTGACGTGGACAGGCAGGGCCTTCGCGGCCTGTTCAAGAACGCCTTGGTTGTCGAACATGACATCAACTGTCTCGAGCAATCCGGTGCCACTGCCATTCAGGCGGGCGTAACAACGTTCGACCAATTCATCCTGGGCAGCTAGTTCGCCGATGAGGGCTCGTTCCGGCAGCAGATCGCTTGCCTCAAGGACCTCCCGGTTACTCGGGCGCGCGGGCCTCGCCGCCAGTCCAGCCATGGCACGGCGCAGTGCGGGGCCAGCAGCAACGATGGATTCGGTCGGGCCTGCCACCACGGCCGACGCGTGTGGCCCGAACAACTGGCGTGCGACGGTCAGTGGATGTTCTCGACTCCGGGTCGCCCAGATCGCCACGACGAGCCCCTCATGCAGCGCGGTGACCACATGACGGTCGAGTTTGCGTGCGGCCCGTTCAATTTCGGCAAGGGCGAGCTGCGGATCTTGGGTGGGTACGCAGGCTGCAACTCGCACCGGAGCCGCAGGGGCAAACCCAACGCGGCTTGCTAGTAGCTCGATAGCTGCGGCTGATCTGCCGGTGATGAGGGCGTCCACCAGACCTGAACTCTGGCGGGCGGTTCGTGCACCTTGCTGTTCGGCAACTCGTGCGTAGACCAGTGCGGCGGCAAATGCGATCTCACGACCGTACTTGGCGATTTGTTGCAGGAGCCATTCCTCATCGCCTTTCGCGGCCATCGTGGCAGCGACGGGTTCGATTGCCTCGAGACCCGTGCTGATCAGTTCGACTGTCTGACCCAACGAGACCGCATGAGCGGCGGCGGTCGGCACAGAACCCAGACCGGTATTGGACGCGAGTAGCGGCTCTTCTGGGTTGTTGAGCCACACCAGGAACCGAGCAATGCCAGCATCGACGACCTCGCTGACCCAGCCTTGCGCGTCATCCGACAAACCGTCGAACCATTCGAGTTCGCGCAGGCGCGCCATGGAGGCATCGCGTAGTTCGCCACGGCGCTTCTCGACACTGCGAATGGTGCTCGCGTGTTCGCGTCTTGATGCGCTGATTTGTTGCCTCCGGTGAGTGAACGAGGGTTAGTGAGTGAAGATCTTGACCAACAGACTGATTGTGACGGCAACCAGGGTCAGTTGAAAGATAATTGTTGAGGTTCGCTGAGAAATTCGGCTCAGAATGCGGGCGCCGATGGGTGCTCCGACCACTCCACCGATGCCCAAGATCAACCCGGTGGTCCAGAACAACGCGTTGTCCCCGGCAACCCCGTGGCCAAAGATCGCCCCAATGCTCGAGAAGATGATCACTGCCAGCGAGATCCTCGCTGCTGCCTGAATCGGTGTCGCGAGCCATTGGACCTGCAGGGGCACCATGACCAATCCGCCGCCCACACCGAAGAGTCCTGCCAGCAGTCCACCGGAGCCGCCGACCGCTACAACTTTGGTGGCGACATTCCCGACGTCGGTCGCATCAGTTGTGTCTGCGAGCCGTGATCGTTTGCCGAGTAGGTAGATGTTGACGATGTTGAGGGCACAGAACGCAATCAAGAGTGCGATCTCTGGGGTGCGACTGGCGATGATCGCACCCACCGGCGCAAGAATCAGTGCCGGTAACGCAAGGAGCAGAATTCGCCGCCACGGAAGGTCGTGGTCTCGTGAGTTCATCACTGTTGCCGAGATTGCCGAAATCATGACCGCGATGTTGCTGGTGGCGACGGATTCGAGGGCCGAATAGCCCATGAACACCAGCAGTGGAACCAGAATCAGTCCACCACCCGCACCGGTGAGACCGGCGAAGATCCCGGCGAGCAGGGCTACCGAGATCAAGAGTGCGATGGTCATCACTGACGCCGCCCAAGGTTCGCGGCAGCAGGCGCGGGAATCCGGGCGCCCAGGACTGTGCAGCTAGCGCTGGCTATCGCGGCGGCCTGCGTGAGGCACTCGACGATGTCGCCATGAACCGCCAGAAGAGATGCGAAGGCCCCGTGAAGGATGTCGCCGGCGCCATTTGAATCGATGGCAGCAACCTGCGGGACAGCGATCCGGCCAGAGTTCCCGGACGAATCTTGCCAAGTTATGTCGCGGCCGCCATCGGTCACTGCAACAAATTCCGGACCTGCCGCCAACAGGTACTCGAACAGATCTGGAGTCGGCACGGTGAAGTCTGCTGAGGCTATTGCCACTGTGCACGCAGGCAGGAGCCTCGTGAGCGCATGCTTCCAACTGCCGAGATCGATCACTGTTGTTGCACCAGCAGCGCGCGCGTTCGTTAGCGCTGACATCGCCAAGTCGGGGTAATGCCCGTCGACCAGCACCACTTTGCTGGCGCTGGCGATCGCCGCGAGCTCAGTTGGGGGAGTCGGGCTGACACCAATTCCGTTGGCTGAGACCACCGTGCGGCCACCGTCTGGAGTCAGCGTGACGCAGGAGATCGGAAGTTGCCCGGTTGATTCCGCCGCCACGAGCTTGACCTCCGCGGCGCCAAGCTCTGCCACAGCGAACTCGGACAAAGGGCCCTGTCCGAAGGTTGTGCATAACGTCACGTCTGAACCGAGCGTCGCGGCCGCGGCTGCCGCATTCGCAGCGGGCCCACCGAAGGCCAGCGTCGCACCCTGGGCTTGGGTCTTCTTCCCCGCAGCGGCTTGCGCCGTGAGTTGATAAGTCACATCAACAGTGGTGAGTCCGACGCACAGAATCTCGGGCATCTGCGGTGGTCTCCAAATCCCTGGCGCAAGCAGGCGGTCCTGCGGATTAGATCGATTCTTGCGTACTGACTTCTCAGCACCCATCAGTTACGGAACTTACTTACGATGGCTAGGTTGATGATCCTAGGGACGAGAACTGGTTATCACGGCAGTGGAGGGAGGTCACGTTGAGGCGAATTACGCGCATCCGTGCCTTCGCTGTTGGGGTGGCAGGCGTGGCCATGTTGTCAACGGGGGCACTCTCAAGCGCTACGGCTGCCTCCGCCCCGGGCAAGGTGACACCAACTCCGCAGGCATCCGCTCAAGCGACCCCGCTGCAGATTGACAGCCCAGCGCAGTTTGCTGTCGCACTCCTACGTCAAGGTCAATGGCCGGTATCCGGAAGCAACGTGTGCGCCATGATGGCGTGGGAAGCTGCCGAGGGCGGGCACTTCGTCAGCGGGGCATCGCGCTTCAATCCCATCAACACCACTCAGTCAATGCCAGGGGATTCGATCTTCAACTCAGTTGGAGTACGAAACTATCCGGATTGGCAGACCGGTGTTGATGCCACCCTGAAGACTCTTGGCCTCGGTTTCTACGATGCGATTCGCGCGGAGCTTTCCTCGGGCGACGATGCTGCGGGAGTGCTTGAGGCGGTGTCGCAGTCGCCCTGGGGAACCAAGTTTGACGGCGGCTCTTCAGTATCTGGCGGTTGCTTGGACTGGGCGACTGAATTCGATGCCAAGCGCAAGTCGGCCGAGTCGGCGATCACGGACGCAAACGTCGCGTTGGCGCAGGCGACCCCCAAGCTCGATGCCGCGCACAAAGCGCAGGCGAAGCTCATTGCGAAGTACAACGCGATGCAGTTCGAAATTAACCAGGCCCAATCACGGCTCGCTGTCTTCGCCAGGTCCTTGTACATCGCCGGAGTGGAACCCGAGATCGTGTCGAAGCTCGAGGCGGTCCAGTCCGGCGACCCGATCGCCTACACACTGCTGCGCGCCTATCCGGGGCTCTCAGCTGACCGTGACGCTGAAGCCATCAACCGGTCGCTCGCACTTCTTGCTGAGGTAGGAGCATCCAAACAACATGCGGCGGATGCAGTTGCTTCAGCAACCGCAGAGATCGAGTCCGCTCAAGCCCGCAAGGCCCACGCCGATCAGCAGTTGATTGCGATCGAACGAGACTCGTTACCCGACTAGTGACGGGTAACTGCCCGCTGGTGTCAGTTCGCCGAGAATTGCCCGGCGAGCGCCAAAATCGCAAGGTAGCCTTCGGGGCATGGACGAATTCGCTCAGATCGCTCAGGAACGCACCATGCTCGCCGATGTGCTGGATGGTCTTACTGAGGATCAGTGGCAGACACAGAGTCTGTGCTCAGCCTGGACCGTCCATGATGTCGCTGCGCACCTACTCATGCCGTTGGTTACCCCGACCTACAAAGTGATAGCCGTGATGGCGCGCCATCGAATGAACTGGGACAGAGCGAATCTGTCGCTGACTGCGGCAGTTTCCACTCGGAGCAACGAGGAGATTGTGGCCGGGCTGTGTGAGAAGGCCGATAGCCACTTCACTCCGCCAGGTCTGGGGCCGCAAGCGCCGCTGACAGATGTAGTTGTGCACGGGCAGGACATTCGGCGACCTCTGGGCATTAGCCGCGATATCGATCCAGACAGGCAACTCCTGATCCTTGACTTCTTGACGGGCCCCGACGCGTCAAAAGGCTTTTCACGGAAGTCGCTATTAGCGAACGTCAAGTTGCATGCGACTGATCTGAATTGGACGTTCGGCGATGGTGAGATCGTTAGTGGCCCGGCCGAGGCAATCATGATGTCGCTAGTCGGCCGGGGTAGTGCGCTGGCAGATTTGTCGGGCGATGGCGTCGCCGTGTTGGAACAGCGATTGGCTACGCACTAGGAACCGCAGCTAGGGTCGGCGCATCAGCAGGCCACTTGCAACCGACAGGAATCCGATGGCTTCTTCAGTTCGCGCAGACAGCGTCGCTGAGGCGATTCGTGAGGTCAGCGCAGAGGTCATAATGCCGAGGTTCAGGGCATTGGGACCCGGTGACGTCATGGAGAAGAATCCGGGCGACCTGGTCACTGTTGCCGATCAACTCGCCGAGCAAGCGCTGACGAGTCGGTTGCTTGACCTTGACCCGGGGTCGGCTGTTGTCGGTGAAGAAGCTGTTGCTGCCAATCACACAATTCTTGAGCGGGCCGCTGCCGGAGGCAGAGTGTGGATTATCGATCCGATCGATGGCACCGGCTCATTCGCTCGGGGTGCGACACGATTCGCAGTGATGGTGGCGTTGTTGGACGAGGGGCAGACAGTCTCTGGCTGGATTTGGCAGCCAATCGATCAGCGGATGTACACCGCACATCTTGGGCAGGGCGCGCACTGCGACGGCATCAAGATTGAACCCCGGCCAACCCCCTCGCACGACCTTAGCGAAATGACCGGGGACGTTCGGACGACATTCTTTGTAGATCAGCAACGACTCGAACTCCTCCAGCGATTTCAGGACAAGGAACGCGTAGTTGTCGATCGCGGTGGTGCCTGTGGCTACGTCTATCCGGAGTTGGCGACGGGTGAATTGGACTTTGCCGTGTTCGGTCGCCAGTACCCCTGGGATCACGCGGCCGGAGCGCTTTTGCTGGAGGAATCCGGCGGGGCCGCCCGCGACCTCTCCGGTAGCGCCTATGAGCCGACGCACACCACCTGGGGTCTGCTATCGGTGAGTCATCGCAATCAATGGGAGCTCATCCACCGTGAGCTTTTTGGTCAAGAGGCGACAGACCGACCCAAGCCCTAGTGTTCGGCGGGTCCAAGGAACCAGTGAACTGTCGAGATGAGGTAGGCGTGGTCGAAGTCGTAGACAACAGTTCTGAGCGGCGGTACGAGGCGCTCTTGGACGGCCAGGTGGTGGGAGTGATCGACTACTCGCTAGACGGGAACGTGATCACGTTGCAACACACCATTGTTCCGAATCAATACGAAGGTCAGGGAATCGCTTCGAGCCTGGCGAGTTTCGCGCTCTCCGATTCCAGAGATCGGGGACGCCACGTCGTTCCGCAGTGTCCATTTGTGGCCTCGTACATCACCAGACACCCGGAAACGCTTGATGTCATTGTGGAGGGCTGGCGCACCCACTCGTGATCGGCGACGCGCGTTGGGCACGCAAAACGCACTACCTTCTGTTGTGTGTCGAATCAACCTGAAGCAGACGATTCCGGTCAGCAATCACCGCCGGAAGGTTCGCGTGCCGGACATGCCGCGATCGCACTAGCGGTGATCGTCGTTGGCGTGATCGCGTTGGCGCTGCTGTCGCCCGCCTCGCCGATCATCGATACCCCCGCAGTTCCGCAGGCGATCGCCGCACCTCCGGCCAACGCAGTCACCAAGACGCCACCGATCCCGCCCTTCTATGACATCGCCATTCCGCCTCCGGCCGCACCGGGAACTCTCGTCAAGAGTGAGCCGGTTGCAGGTTCACCGGCGGGTGTGGCCAGCACCCGCTTCATCTACCACTCGACGGACAACAACGACAAGGATCAGGTGGTGTCGGGGCTCTTCGTGAAGCCCACGACAGCACCGCCCGCAGGTGGGTTCCCGCTGATCACGTTGACGCACGGAACTACCGGAACCAACCAACATTGCGGAATTTCGCAGACGCCGTTCGAGCCGAATTCCCCGAGCTACTACACCTACCAGGCGCAGATCCTGCCGCTCGTAGAACAGGGTTACGCAGTTGTTGCGACTGACTACCAAGGCATGGGCGCGCCGGGGAATCCGAGCTACCTCGTTGGTCAGATTGAGGGCCGCAACGCACTCGATGCCGTGCGAACCGTCCACACGTGGCAGAAAGACGTCAATCCGAACAAGACCGTGATCTGGGGACACTCGCAAGGTGGGCAGTCCTCGGCATTTGCCGCTCAGATCGCTAACAAGTACGCACCTGAGCTGCCCATCCAAGGCGCCGTCGTGCTTGCACCTGGTCTGCTTCCGTCGCTACCGCTAGCGGTGCAAGGTTTGTTGGCCGCAACTCAGCCGAGTGGGCAGACCGGATTTGTCATGGAGATCGCAGCATCGTGGTCGCGTATCTACCCCGACCAGATGACACCGGCGGACATCCTGACGCCCGCCGGCGTTGCCAAGCTGCCGATCGTTGACTCGGTGTGCGGAAACCAGGTGTTCGATGCATTCCAAGACGCTCCGATGTCGACCTACGTGAAGGATCCGGTTCCAGCGATCTTCTACACGTTGGCCACGGAAAACACGCCTGGGTCCGAGAAGATCCAGATGCCCATCATCATGGCGCAGGGAATGAAGGACACGACGATCATTCCGCAACTCACACTCGCGTTCGACAAACAGCTCTGCCAGATGGGGAACACCGTCGACTTCCATATCTATCCGAACGACACTCACCCAGGCGTGGTGGTCGCATCGCGAGACACTGTGCAGTCCTGGATCAAGGATCGATTCAACGGCAACCCTGCCCCGACCAACTGCTCGAATCAGTAAGGGGAGGTCGAGAATCAAATGGCTACCGTGACCGCAATCTGCACCGGGCTTGCACTACTTGTGCTGGCGTTGCTCGCAATCACCGCAGGAATCCGCAATAGCGACAAGCGCGAGAAGCGCGCGAATGGCGGGCCTGCGAGCATCTTCGTCGCGGCGCTCGCCTATGTCGTTGTGCTGGCGCCTGTAGTAATGCCGTACGGCCTCGTGTTGGCGACTGCACTCTTGCTGATCGTCGTGATTGCGTTGCCCGCGATCGCGTCAGGGCTGGCTGTCAAGACACGCGCGCGCCTCGGTGACAAGGCCGGGGTGGTGTACGACTGGGCAGGCGTCGTTGTGTCCTTCGCACTGCTCGCTGGGATCTTGGCAACGGCCGGTTCAGTGCTCTCCTTGATGGGAGGCGTCAACCGAATGCTGGTGACGGCTGTCATTGGCCTGGCTGGCGCAGGCTATTTGCTGGCGCAAGGTCGGGAGGCGGCAAGCAGGACCAGTCGCTGGACGGTTGCTGTCGCATTCATCATTCCCGCGATCCTGCTCCTGGGTGGCGCAGTCGTCAGTAAGCCCGAAGTGCTCATCGACTCACTGGTTCCCTATCAGGCACTGCCACTCGGAACAGCGGCTGCTTTGGTGCTCGGTGTTGGCGCGTGTGGATTCCTCGATCCAGCTATGGGCTTGACCTTGCGTGGTTCGCAGAAGCCTGGCAAAGCGGCGCTTTGGGGCGCGGTCATCGCTGCGGCCTTTGTTCTGGTGTTCGGTCTGGGCCTGATCTTGCTGTACGGCGGTGCTTTTGTTGCGCCAACCCTGCAAGCATTCCTGCTTGCCGCAGCCCCAGCGTTGGCGATCGGCTACTTCATGTTCTTCGTTGTGTTCGTGCTGGCCTCCGCAGCGGACACTCAACTGGCGGCCGCCTCTGAAGTGGCGGCGCAGGACACGTCGTACCGTCGGCGTCGGCCGGTGACCGCGGCGATCATTGTGCTCGCGATCCTCCTGGCGATGTTCGTTCCGGCACCCGGACAGATCTTCGCCGTGGCGGCAACCATCGCCGCTGCCGCATTTGGAGCAATCCTGCCTGCGGTATCAGGCAAGCTGCCAGACCTTGCACCGCTACCGGGTGTCATTGTCGGTCTAGTAGGAGCAATCATCGTTGCCGTGATTATGGGAGTGACGTCAGCCCTGACTTTCGGAACTGCCACCGTGGTGTGCCTGATCGTCGCGTTTGTCCTCGCGTTGGTGACCTCCGCGGTCGTGGGCAAGCGTCAGCCAACAACCGAACCTGCCGCTGCTTAGTCGCTGGACTCGCTCGCTGCCTCGTCGGCGAGGCGATGTTGCTGGCTCGCGTAGTAGGCAACCTTTCGGGCACGCATGATTTCGCCGAGTGGCTGGTGCTCGGCCAGGGCCGCCCAAGGGTCGAATGTGTCGGCCTCGACTTCTTCGGACAGCGACTTTCCGGAGATTGATTCGGCATCTTGTTGCGGCAAGATCACCCGTGCCACGTCGACGTAAGGACTCACGTCGGTGGACCAGTCCACGGTCCCGTCTTCAATAGGCGTTTGCGCTTCGTCGACATAGAACTGCAGGGCGAGGTCGTACTCAAGGTCGCCGCTTTTCAAGCGCTCTTTGACCTCGTGGGAGAAGTCCAATTGTGCGGCCAGGTGCATCGCATCTTGCCGTGAGGTCAGGCGGACTCGAGCCGCGTACGGGCCTACTCGGATCGGGGCTGCTGAGTGAAAGGTCGCTGTCGCGAACCCGGAGAACGGCTTGAGAAAGTCCTTTGTCAGTTTGGCTGCTTCCAGCGGCCCTTTCCATGGCCCATACCGCGACACGAAGTACTTGATGAGCGCAGTCTGGCCCTGTGCACTGACTGGCACGATCTCGGCGAATTCCTGGCTGGTACGGAACCCGAATACGGGTCGATTGATTAGCAAGAAATCCTGGCGGTCAGTTGTGCCACCGAGTGCGCCGGGGGCTTCCAGGCCGCGAACAGAAAGTGCGAATCCGCGAACATCGGGAATCGCATCGCGTTGCGGCACGACCGAACCATTGGACATCCGAACTACTGCGTCGTAGGTGCCCGCTTCGGCGAACAAACCGTGAGCGGCGGCCGCTGGGAGATCGCCAAACACCTCGACCACGGCACGGGCGGCGAGCACCTCTTTGCGGTGAAATGCGCGGCCTGGCCCGTTCTTTCTATCGATCTTGCTTTGGATCTCGACGATCGTCTCGGCAAATTGTTTGTGCCGACGTTCCTCGTCTGGGCTGACAACCTCGACCCACTCGGTGCTTGGTTGTTGTTGCGTTTCACTCACCGCTAGCTCCTCGCACAGTTGATTGCCGCTCGGCACCATTCATTCACACACCCCACCGTGACCGGAGCCTGCGAAACTCGGTCATCCCGCTATTTTTCTCGACCGCGTCCGGTGTAGTTGCTGCTGGCTGTTCACAGCGCTGCCTCGTTAGGGTGGGCGGGTGAACACCACGAACGGGACTACTTCCTCGGCGTCCGCAGCTCCCGTCGGGTCCGGAGCCGCCCTTGAAATAACTGAGAACGGACCGATCAAAGTCTCAGGACCCGTCAAGATCGTGAGACGACGCAGCATTCGCAACGCTCGGGGTGCAGGCATCGCCTGGGAACACGTTGGCGAGGTACCCCACAACGAAGAGACGTGGCTATGTCGGTGTGGTGAGTCCGCTAACAAACCTTTCTGCGATGGAAGCCATAGGCAAGGTTTTGTTGCAGATGACTCATGTCCGCAGCTGTATGACGAAGGCGCCAGCGTTGTCGGAGGCGTTGGAATGGTGATTAAGGACAACCGGCACCTATGCATGCACGCGAAGTTCTGTTTCTCGCAAGAAGGCAACGTCTGGAAGAAAGCTGATCAGACCGATGACGACGATGTGCGTCGCAACGTCGTGTCAATGATTGAACGGTGCCCCTCGGGCGCGTTGACTGTGCGCTTCGAAGATGAAGCCGACATCCACGAGCTCGAAACGCAGCCGACTATCGCGATCGTCGATGATGGACCGCTCTGGGTCATCGGCTCGATACCGATCACCCTGGCCGATGGTTCACAGTTGGAGCCTCGCAACCGGGTCACGTTATGTCGATGTGGACATTCGGACACAAAACCCTTGTGCGACGGTGCGCATACCGGCGCCGGATTCGCCGATTCGGCGACCGCAGAAGGCGCAGACGCCACTTAGTCGTTGGTACGGAAGAACTCAGCGATTCGAGATTGAGCGGCCTGCGAACCAGGTTCGGTGTAGACACACACATGCGTCCCTGGCGTCATCCATTCAAGGGTGGCGTTGGCAATTTGAGATGCTGCGAACTCGCTGTACTCAGGCAGCACGTCCCGGTCATTGCGGCCATGAATCAGCAGAGTTGGACACGTGATCTTCCGCAGTTCCAAGTCCGTGATTGCTGCGAAGTTGGACATGTCATTTTTGATTCCGTCTCGGTGTGGTGGCAGCCGGCTCGCCCCATCGGCCATGGACAGAATGAGCGCGCGTTTGTCCGGATTGGCCATCACCGAGGTAGTCAGTTCTTTGAGTTGGTGCCTGGACAGTTTGCCTTCAGCGGCAAGCGTCGCTGACACGAAACTCTTCGGCGCGATGTGCGCGTACTGGCGAAGTAGCCAATTGCCGAACCTCGTCTCGAATGCGAAGCGTTCAACGAATGAGTCGTGCCAGTGGTCCTCTTGACTGACTGCGGCGAGGGTGACGAGCGCTTGGACCCGGTCCGGGTGTCGAACGGCCAATCGATAGGTGGAGGGGCCACCGCCCGACCAACACATCAAAGAGAACCGGTCAATTCCAAGCCCATCCATCAACGCTGCGTGGGCGTCTGCTTGGGCGTCGATGCTCGCGTTCTTGTCAGTGAGGGCAGTGCCGGGGTATCCGGGTCGAGAGGGGCTCACGACCCGAAAGCCCGCCCGAACGAGGAAGTCTCCAAGTTGTGACCCCTGTGCGGCGTCACCCGGGCTCCCATGAATGACCAGCACTGGGGGCCCTGACCCACGGTCGAGGTAGCCAATATCGCCGAAGGCCGTTGCCATGTTTGGCGCCGTGTGGTCTGACATGGAACTCCTGAGTCATCAGCGTGGTACTTCAGACTAGTCGCGATAGGTGGCGCGTAGCTCCTCGCCATGGCCTCGCCTGGTTCGGTCAACAGTGAGCCGGGCCGACTGCCGCTCGCCCAACCCAGGAGCGTGGAGTAATCCGCCAGGTGCACCGAAATGTGGCGCTGGATACTCCAGCAGACGCACGGTGTTATTGACACAGAACCGTTGTGTTAAACATTGGGTGGCCAACGAGGCCCTCCCTCTGCGAAGGAAACAACTCATGGGACCGATTTCTCGGTTTGCTGTCCGGAAGCCATGGATCGCCATCGGCGCCTGGATCATCATCCTGATTGCCATCTTTGGCGGAGCGAGCAAGTTCGCCGGCGCGTACAACGACTCGTTCAGCCTGCCTGACACTGAGTCGACCAAAGCGCAGGAGGTTCTGCAAGCGAAGTTTGGCGGGCTGGCAAGCAACGCCAACGCCAACATTCTGTTCTCGCCTGAAACTGGAACCATCCAGCAGCCGTCGGTGAAGGCATCGATCGACCAGCTCGAAGCAAAGGTCAAACAGATCGGTTCGGTAGCGGCTGTTGAATCGCCGTACACAACCCCTGGCGCTGCCCAGCGCGGCTTGATCAGCCCGAATGGCGAGGTTGGCCGAATGCAGGTCACCTTCAAAGTGCCAGACAACGAGGTCCCACAGGCAGACGTTAAACAACTCGTTAGCGACGTTCAGGCCGCAAATACAGCGGAGCTGAAGGTTGGCGTTGGCGGCCAGGTCGTTGACTTCGCCAGCAGTGAACCCCCGAAGAGCGAGGGCATTGGCGTCCTTGTCGCGATCGTCATTCTGCTGATCATGTTTGGCTCGATCGTTGCAGCGGGCCTGCCGATTCTGACTGCGCTCATCGGATTGAGTGCCGGTATTTCACTGGTCACGCTGGCGGCGAATGTCGTCAACATTGCGACGTTCGGTCCGACTCTGGCGGCAATGATCGGTCTCGGTGTTGGTATTGACTACGCACTCTTTGTCATCAACCGATATCGCCAGGCAGTGCTGGTCGGCCGCGAGCCCAAGGATGCCGCGCTCGAGGCCGTCAACACGGCCGGGCGCGCAGTTGTGTTCGCTGGTACGACAGTCGTCATCGCGCTCGGTGGCCTCTTCGTCCTGCGTCTGAGCTTCATGAATGGGCTAGCTATCGGCGCGGGCATCACCGTCATCACGGTGATGTTCACGGCAGTGACGCTGCTTCCGGCAGTGCTGTCGCTGCTTGGACGCAAGGCGTTCGCGTGGAGGATGCCGTGGGCACGCAAGCCGAAGGCGAGTCCCGAGGGTAAGGGCTTCGCCAAGTACGGCGACACCTTGCAGAAGCGTCCGTGGCTCTACGGCTCGCTGGCACTTCTTTTCATGATCGTTTTGGCGATCCCCATGTTCGGAATGCGTTCTGGCTTCCCGGATGCCGGTGGACGCCCGGAGGGCAACACGACTCGCATCGCCTATGACCTCACAACCGAAGGATTCGGGGCCGGTGCGAACGGCCCGTTCCTGGTTGTTGTGGAGATGCCAAACGCCGGTTCGGTTCCTGCAGCCAATGCGCTGTCACAAAAGTTGGCGAAGACACCCGGGGTTGCGACTGCATCTCCGGTTATTCCAGGCACACCTTCGGTCACTCCTGACGGCACCACGGCGATCATCCAGGTGCAACCCACGACCGGGCCCCAGGATCAAGCAACCAGTGACTTGCTGGAGAACCTGCGGACCAACGTGATTCCTACGGCTACTGCTGGCACCGGACTGACCGCCTACGTTGGTGGTTCGACCGCAGTGGTGGATGACTTCAGCCAGGTTCTGGCCGACGCACTGCCGCTGTTCCTCGCTGTTGTGGTGGGACTGGGCTTCCTGGTACTGGTGTTGTTGTTCCGCTCACTCGTCATCCCGCTAACGGCAGCAGCTACGGCGCTGCTCAGTTTTGGTGCGGCCTTGGGTATCACTGTGTTCGTGTTCCAGTGGGGATACCTGACTGACATCTTCGGGGTGACCGGGACCGGGCCGATTCTGCCCTTCTTGCCGATCATGCTCTTCTCGATCCTGTTCGGGCTCTCCATGGACTACCAGGTGTTCCTAGTCAGTCGAATGCAGGAGGAATGGACTCGGACCAAGGACAACCGGACAGCGGTTCGGCGTGGCTTGGGCGGTTCGGGACGAGTAGTCGCTGCTGCCGCCGCAATCATGTTCAGCGTGTTCATCTCCTTCGTCTTCGGTGATGACACCACGATCAAGATGTTCGGATTGTCTTTGGCGGTCGCAATTGCCCTCGACGCCTTCGTGATTCGCCTGGTCTTGGTGCCATCGCTCATGACGGTGCTGGGCTCCGCGAACTGGTACCTGCCGAAGTGGCTCCAGAAGATCCTGCCCGAGGTTCACATCGAAACTGAGGAAGAAGCGGCGGAAATCGCCGACATCACGACCGATGATGAGCCAGCGTCGGCGGAGAAGCCAACCGCCTGACAACTGCCGAGTGGTGGTGTTCGTTCAGGCGTAGACAGCTGCTAGCTGTTCGCTCCAAGCAATAGCTTCGCCGTCGCAGCTCAGCGTGCCGACGATCGTTGCGTAACCCTGCTCTGCCGCCACCGTGTCGTAGCGAAAGGTGTACCAGGCGGAAGGATCGGCAGGCGGGTCGCGAAGGATATGGGCGGTCCAACTCACGGTGCTTGCAGCCGTTGGACCGGTCGCCATCGGCAGCACGGCAGGCGGCCAACAGTCCAGCAGGCCGAGGACTGCTCCAACCCCGCTCGCTGGTTCCTGGTGGCGGCAATAGCCGCCGAGCGTGCCGCGTGACGAGCCGGTGAAGGGGAAGTCCCCGAGCCCCCAGCGGATTTCGAAATGCTGCATGCAGACAGGAACGATGCCTTCGAGGTACGGCATCACGGGTGATTCATCGAAACTGGTGTCGATCTCCGGGGTCGGTGGAAGAACTTCGATCGTCGACTCCCTTGTGCGAGCAAACACCGCTTGGGCTCGCGTTCGGATCGAGCCGTCCTGAGTAACGGTTGCGCCTGCAAACGCCGTGGCCGTCCCCGTCTTGTCGAGGTGCGTGTTGATCTGCGCGCTTCCAGGACTGATTGGCCCGGCGAAAGAGATCGACAGCGTTCGCAATGACAGGTCGGTCGGGACGAGGTCGGTCATTGCCTCGGCGACTGCCGCTCCGACGAGGCCGCCGAACAACGTGCGGCCTTGGGCCCAGTCTGGCCCCGCCGTCAGTTCCCACTCGCCGTTCCCAAGCCTCTTGGGGACTGACGCGGAGGCGAAACTTCTTGGTTGTTCAGCTTGGCTAGTTCTCACATCGTCATCCAGTAATTCGTTGGGCTGCAAGTTTCCCGGAAATCAACACCATCGGAACTCCCACGCCGGGGGTCGTGCCGGAGCCGGTAAACACCACGTTGTCACCCCAGAGATTCCGCGGTCGAAACGGCCCAGTCTGCGTGAACGAGTGACTCGCAGCGAATGGAGCTCCGGCCGCCATCCCTTGAGCCTCCCAGTCCGCCGGAGTAGTCAGGCGTTCGGTGGTGATTGCGTCTCCGAAACCGATGTAGCCGTTGGCCTCGAGAGTCTCGATCATTTGGTCTCGGTACTGCGGGCCGAATGTCTTCCAGTCAATCGCGGATCGATTGTTCGGGGTCGGGAACAGGACGTAGTAGTTCTCGTGCCCGTCCGGGGCCAGCTGCGGGTCGGAGTGAGTCGAGTTGGTGACGAAGAAGCTTGGGTCACTCATGATCTGTTGATCATCGATCAGCTCCTTGAACACACCCTTCCAGGAACGACCGAAGTGGATGTTGTGGTGAGCGATCTGGCTGTAACGGGCTGTCGATCCGGCCAACAGGACGGCGCATGAGGGGGAGTAGGTCAAACGGCGGATCGACCACGGTTCATACCCGAGCAGGTCGCGGTAGGCGATGGGCAGGTCGGGATTGAGGACCACCACGTCTGCTTCGATTCGTTCACCGTCTTTGGTGATGACCGCGCTGGCACGGTCGCCTTGGACTTCCACTGAAGCGACTTCGGTGTTGTATCGGAAAGACACGCCATGTTTCGCCGCCGCTGCCGCCATCGCGACCGGAACTGCGTGCATCCCACCTTTCGGGAAGTACACCCCGGCGACCGAATCCATATACGCAATGACGGCGTAGATCGCCAGGGCGTCGAATGGCGACATTCCCGCGTACATGGCCTGGAACGAGAACACACGTTGGGTGCGCGGATCCTTGAGGAATTCGTTGACCTTGGGTGCTAATCGGCGGAAGCCGCCGATTGCGGTCAGCCTGGCAAGGTTGGGGGTGAGCAGATCGAATGGCGAATCGATGTTTCGATCAATGAAATCGTTCATCTCAAGTTTGTAGAGCTCGCTGACGTACTCGACGAACCGCGAATATCCGGCCGCTTCGTTCGGGCCGATGACTGCCTCAATTTCGGCAGCCATCTGTTGCGGGTCCGAATGGACGTCAAGGCGAGAACCGTCGGGGTAATACGTTCGATACAGCGGTGACACTGGCTGCATCTCGAGCCAATCGCTGGTGCGTTCGCCAAGACTTGCGAAGACGTCGTCGATCAGGTTCGGCATGGTGAGGACGGTGGGCCCGGTGTCAAACAGGTGCCCGTTCGACTGCCAGATTCCCGCACGACCTCCGGGGACCGACTCACGTTCCAGAACGGTGACTTGTCGGCCCGCAGCAGCTAGGCGCATCGCGGTTGCGATCCCTGCGAGTCCCGCGCCGACAACCACGACGTGATCGGTCTTGCCGCGCACAGTCTTCATGGCTGCCTACCTTCTGTTGGAAACGACTAGGTGGACCGCTTGGTTGCAGCGATCGCAAGCGCCGAGAGGACCTCTCCGGCGCCATTGGCTAGGTTCGAGGATCCGAGAGCATCGAGGGCCTCGTTGGTACCAGTCTCGATGCGCTTTTCAGTCTCGGCGAATGCCCCGGTTTCGATGATGATGTCGCGCAACCGATCGACGTCATCCGCCGTGAGGTCAGGGTCACCAAGACCAGCGTTCAGTTGTTCCCACTGGGCTGCGGACGCTCGCTGGAACGCGGAGGCAATGAGGTAGGTCTGCTTGCCTTCCCTGAGATCGTCACCAGCAGGCTTTCCCGTCGTCTGCGGATCTCCGAAGACGCCAAGGACGTCGTCGCGCAATTGGAACGCTTCTCCAAGCGGTAGCCCGTAAGCCGACAGTGTGGCGATGAGATTCGGCGGGGCCCCGGCGAGGCTTGCGCCGATGTGTAGCGGCCGCTCGACGGTGTACTTGGCAGATTTGTAGCGGGCCACAAGCAGCGCACGGTCGGAATCAATGTCCGCGCGGGCCTGTTCGACGACATCCAGGTACTGCCCGGCCATTAGTTCAGTGCGGGTGACGTCGAAGATCGGCTTCGTTCGGATGAGTGCCACCGCTGGTAAACCGGATTCGAAAAGTAGTTGGTCCGACCACGACAGGCAGAGGTCGCCGAGCAAGATCGCTCCGGCGAGGCCGAAGTTCTCTGCCGAACCCCGCCATTGGGAGTCCTCGTGGAGGGCCTCAAGGCTGCGGTGGATCGAAGGGGCGCCTCGGCGAGTGTCCGATCCGTCCATGACGTCGTCGTGAATCAACGCGCACGCCTGGAGTAACTCCAATGACGTTGCAGCGCGGATCATCGCCTGATCGTCTGCACCTCCCGCAGCGCGCCATCCCCACCAGGCCAGCACCGCGCGCAGTCGTTTGCCCCCGGTTGTGAATGCGGTGAGGAGTTCGTGCAGTACGACTACGTCGCTGCTGATCTCGCGCAGTGTCGGAAGTTGCAGCTCGACGTATTCGGAAAGGGTGAGCGACACCCGTGCCCGCACGTCCTCGACGTCAAAGGGGGATTCTGGTGTCGCCACCCCCTCACTGTAAGAGGTCTGGTGTTCGTATCAGACACGGCGGCGGTCGGTGCTGTGAGGCCGGACACCCATTGGGCATTACCCTGCCGTTATGCCAGTTCGTGTGGGTGACCTGCTCAAGACAGGTTCGCAGTCGTTCTCGTTTGAATTCTTCCCGCCTAAGACCGACGCGGGGGAGCAAGCACTGTGGGCGGCTCTTGGGGAACTTGAGCCACTAGCGCCAACCTTCGTATCGGTGACATACGGCGCAGGTGGAACAACGCGCGATCGCACTGTTGCGATTACGGGCCGGATCGCGCGCGAAACGTCCATGGTGCCCGTTGGGCATCTGACCTGTGTGGGGGCAACCGACGCCGAACTGCGGGCAGTGATCTCCGAGTACGCCGAAGCTGGTGTCCACAACGTCCTCGCGCTGCGAGGGGATCCGCCGGGCGGCCCTGGAGGCGAGTGGATTGCTCACGAAGGTGGACTCAATTACGCAAGCGAGTTGGTGTCCCTTGTTCGTGATGGTGGTGAGTTCTGTGTTGGAGTCGCGGCGTTCCCTGATCCGCACCCGGCATCGGGTTCACACGACATCGATGTTCAGGTTCTCAAAGCGAAACAGGATGCGGGCGCTGAGTTCGCGATCTCTCAGTTCTTCTTCAAGTCTGAGGCATACTTCGAACTGGTCGCCAGAGCCCAAGCCGTTGGCGTCGAGATCCCAATCATTCCCGGCATCATGCCCGTCACCAACCTGGCTCAGATCACACGATTTGCTGCGCTGTCCGGTGCCGATTTTCCAGTGGACATTGCGGCGGAGTTCGCAGCAGTTGCCGAGGACGACGTGCGTGCGCTCGGGATCGAGAAAGCCAGTGAGCTGTGTCGGGAGTTGCTTGATGGCGGTGCACCCGGATTGCATTTCTACACATTGAACCGGTCAACGGCAACACGTGAGATCTACGCGCATCTCGGGCTCGGTGCGTCCGCTTAGCAGCGGCGAAACGAATGGCGTATCGGTGACGGACGTCCCAGACCTCGGCCGGGGTCGACCCGTTGATTCCCTTGATGGCTACTTCGAGCGGTGGTCTGCACTCCACGGTGGTGTCGACCCGAGGGCTTCGTGGCTTATCCGTGGATGGCTCACGATGGCGTACCGGTGCGCCAAGCCGCTCACGGCGATCGGGTTGTCGCCAAACGGCGTGACGGTCGTCGGGGTCCTCGTGGCAGCTGTCGTTCCGCTGTTGGCGTGGCGTGGGGTCGCGACGGCGAGTTCGGTGTGGCTGTGGGCGGCGTTGGTGGTTGCTGTTGTGACAGGGCTGCTGGACAACCTCGACGGCGCAGTAGCGGTTATCAGTGGTCGCACCTCGCGTGCGGGCTACGTGCTGGATTCAGTCGCAGATCGATTCAGCGATGCATTGCTCCTCGGCTCATTGTGGGTTCTCGGTGCACCCGGACTGCTGGTTGCATTGACGATCTTCGTAGGTTTTGTGCAGGAGTACGCCCGGGCGCGTGCGGGCGCCGCCGGGATTAGCGAGGTGGGTGTTGTCAGCATCTCCGAAAGGCCCACGCGGATTGTGATCGTGTCGGTTTTCCTCGGTCTGTGTGCACTGGCCCCCTATGGAGTTTCTGTCTCAACCTGGGCGACGCTAGGCGCGTGCATGGGGCTGGTCGTTGCGTTGATTGGGGCTCTTCAGGTCGCGGTAGCGCTGGCCGGTCGGCTGCGCGGGTAGCCACGCACAAAAGATTCTCCGGCAAAACCCTTGCGTAAAGAATAGTTAGCGATATATCGTTACTGTGTCGGTAAGAAACGGCCCGCAAGATAGGACGAGAACACTCGTCCGCGGACACCGCTTGAGGTCCTCTCACAACCTCGCGGCACGACAGTCAGAAATCGCAAGTCACACCGAGTAAGACACCCGCCACATCATGTGGCCCAAAGAATTGAGAAACCAATGACAAAGAAATCAACTTCCAAGAAATCACAAACCGCGAAGTCAACCAGTGATGAGACCACGACTCGCACGAATGCAGGCAAGGGGCGCGGATTCGTCGCCGATGACGCCGGTGATACCCGCGGGCGTCGGGAACGAGGCCGCCACCCACGCCGTTCGGATCGTCGGATGGGGCCAGGTGCAGATGGTGCCTTCGGGCCGCCACGCGGCCGCCCCGGCGGTCGTCATCGTGGTGGCAGGCGCCATCGTCGAGGAGACGTCCGATCAGCGTTGTTGCTGCTGATCAGTGAATCGCCGCGTCATGGCTACGAGCTCATGCAAGCGATCGGTGAGCGGACCGAAGGGGCGTGGACGCCTAGCCCCGGTTCTGTGTACCCGGCCCTACAGCAGTTGCAGGACGAAGGTTTGGTTCAGGTTGAGGCCGACCAGTCGAAGCGGGGGATTGCATCGCTGACCTCAGAAGGGGACACCTATGTTGAAGAGAACCGCGAGACCTTGTCGCGGGTATGGGATTCGGTGACGAGTAACGACTCCTCATCGCTGCGCGATGCCGCCCACGGAATAGTTCAGGCCGCTCGTCAGGTTGGACAAGTGGGAACCACTGAACAGGTTGCCGCTGCTGCCGCAGCTCTGACTGCAGCACAACGCGAGCTTTACCTGATCCTCGCAACGGATCCAGCCGAGTTCGCCACAACGTCTGATGAGCCCGCACAACCAGCGGAAGGTAACTAGATGGATTCACTGCCACGCGAGATTGACACGGCCGCAACGCCAGCGGTGAAGGTCGACGGTCTCACAAAGGACTTCGGAGACGTGCAAGCAGTTCGCGGCATCGACCTGACTGTCTACACAGGTGAAACGTTCGGCTTCCTCGGCCCTAATGGGGCCGGGAAGTCGACGACCATTTCCATCCTCTGCACGTTGCTTGATCCCACAAGTGGGACGGCGAGGGTCGCGGACTTTGATGTCCTGACTCAGCGCGACGACGTTCGGCGGAACATTGGGTTGGTATTCCAAGAGACCACCCTGGATGTCTACCTGTCAGCTGCTCAGAACCTCGAGTTCCATGCGGAGCTCTACGGGGTTCCGCGTGAACTGGTTCGACCTCGTATGAAGCAGGTCCTGGAGATGGTCGGATTGTGGGATCGGCGTGATTCGCTGGTTCAGACGTTCTCTGGCGGCATGAAGCGTCGCCTTGAGATCGCTCGTGGGCTCATGCACTCGCCTCGAGTGCTCTTCCTCGACGAACCAACGGTGGGACTCGACCCGCAGACCAGAAGCTCAATCTGGAAGTACTTGTACGAGTTGCGCGATTCCGAAGACATCACCATCTTCGTGACCACCCACTACATGGATGAAGCCGACCACTGTGACCGCATTGCGATCATGGACGCCGGTCAGATTGTCGCCCTCGACACTCCGGCGGCACTCAAGGCGCAGGTGGGTAAAGACAGGGTCGAGATCCGAACTGATGATGACGAAGCCGCAAGACTCGCCATCCGAGAGAAGTTCGGAATCGAGTCGCGGGTCCTTGATGGCGTGCTGACGTTCTCGGTCGCTGATGGTGAGCGCTTCGTCCCGCAACTCTTTGAAATGGGCATGGCGATTCGGGCGGTCAGTGTGGCTCGACCCTCGCTCGACGACGTATTTATGGCCCACACCGGCACCTCGATTCGCGATGCAGACCAGGCGGTCGCGCGTGGGTCGGGGCCGCCACCGCAACTTGCAGGACGGAGGTAGCCCGATGACAACAACCAATGAAGTGCCACCGATCACTGTGGTCTCGGTACTGGTGCCCCCGCGCAGTTGGCGCAGCGATTGGCGCGCTATCAAAGTTGTGTGGCGTCGCGAGCTCATTCGCTTCCGCCGCGATCGGTTGCGGATGGTCACGTCGCTTATGCAGCCGCTGCTCTTCCTCTTCGTCCTTGGGACCGGATTGTCGAGTCTCATGGGTGGCACGGGTGCAGCGTCCGATGTCAATGTTCGGACGTTCCTGTTCCCTGGAGTGCTGACTCTGGCGGTGTTGTTCACGGCCGTCTTCTCCGCTGGCTCGATTGTTTGGGACCGCGAATTCGGCTTCCTCCGCGAGATGCTCGTTGCCCCCGTTGGGCGCTGGGCAATCGTTGTCGGAAAGTGCGTAGGTGGAGCGACGGTCGCTACGTTCCAAGGATTGGTGCTGCTGGCACTGGCTGGACTTGTCGGCGTTCCGTACAACCCGCTGATGATCGTTCTGGTCGTCGCCGAGTTGATGCTCATCGCGCTGATGATCACGGCATTCGGCGTGATGGTCGCGGCACGGATCAAGACGTTTCAGGCGTTCATGGCGATGACCCAGGTCCTCATGCTCCCGATGTTCTTCTTATCGGGGGCGTTGTTCCCCCTCAACAACCTGCCCACCTGGTTAACGATCCTCACCCACATCAACCCACTCACGTACGCGGTCGATTTGGTCCGTCGGACGATCTTCGCGTTCATTGACGTTGGCCCGGCGGGCGCTTCGTTCGTGAGCGGAGTGACGTGGGGAGACTGGCTAGTGCCGATGTGGCTCGAGGCAGTAATCATCGCGGTTATGGGCCTGATCATGGTCTGGGTAGCGGTCATTCAGTTCCGGAAGGCGTAGCCCTACCGACCGTGACAGGCGCTTCGACCACCGACGCGGTTAGTGCCGGGAGTCAGTTGCGTTTGCGGGCGCGGCCGATTGTCTCGGCGACAATCTCGGCGGACATACCGACGAGTGGCAAGCCGCCGCCTGGATGTGATGAACCACCAACGAGGTAGAGCCCCTCAATCGGCGAGGTATTCGCTGGACGCAAGAACGCGGCGCGCATGCCATTGCTTGACGTGCCGTAGATCGAGCCACCAGGTGCTCGGGTGCGGGCTTCCAAGTCCGCGGGAGTGATGAGTTCGCGCCACAAAATGCGACTACGCAGGTCCGTGCCACGCTCTGCGAGTAGCTCCACCATTCGGTCGGCGTAGTTGTTGGCGAAGTCTGTTTGCGACCAATCGAATTCATTCTTGCCATGGCCATGTCGAGGTGCGTTGATGAGTACGAACCATGATTCGTGGTCAGCGTCTGGCCGCATGAGCGGGTCATCGGGGACGCAGGCATAGATCGTGGGATCTGTCGCTGGCCGACCCTTGAAGACGGCATCAAATTCTGCGTTGTAGTCAGCTGGAAACCACACGTTGTGGTGGCTGATGTCGGGAGTTCTGCCCTTGATCGCGAGCAGCATGACGAAGCCAGAGAACGAGGGTGTCGCTTTGCGAAGTTGACGCAGCGCGGCATCGGCTCGATTGCCCGACACGAGATCGCCATAGAGGTGGGAAGCATCAGCGTTGGAAACCACGATGTCCGCCTCAAGGTGGCTGCCGTCGGACAATTCAACGCTGCGGACTCTGCCTTCGTCGAGCACTATGCGCGTCACGTCAGAGTTCAGCAAGATGTCAATTTTGCGTTCCTCACAGCGGGCCGCCAGTGCGTCAGCGAGTTTGTGGACACCACCACCTATGTGCCAACTTCCGAAGGTTTGTTCGACGTAGGGAATCGTCGACAGCGCTGCTGGTGCTTTGCGCGGGTCGGATCCGGAATAGGTTGCGTAGCGATCAAGGAGCATCCGCAGTCTCGGGTCTCGCAAGTACTTGCGCCCCAAGCCTCGAAGGCTGGTGGTCGGGGCAACGGTTCGAACGTCTCGGGGGCTCTTGGCCAGGGCGAGCAGTTCCCTCGTGCCGGTTAGCGGCGACTCCAGGAACGGCTTTCGCGTGATCCGCCAGATCTCGGCTGCCCGCGCTATGAGGGCGAGCCAATCTTCCCGCGCGGTTCCGCCGAGCGCGTCACCAAGCGCGGTGGCGGCAGCGGCCGGGTTGACCCCAGGAAGCGTCACCCGTGTGCCGTCTGACCATCGATAACTTGTGCCTGGTTCGACAGGCTGAAGGTCCACGTTGTCTTCCAGCGAGGTGCCAGTCTTGAGGAAGAGGTCGCGGTAGACCGCCGGGAGCGTGATCAGGCTTGGGCCCGTGTCGAACACGAAGCCGTCGCGGGAATACGCGCCAGCCTTGCCGCCGACTTGATCGGACTGTTCAACAATCGTCACCTGGTGGCCTTTGACGCTCAGACGTGCAGCCGTTGCCATACCGCCGATTCCGGCTCCGATGACAACAATGCGGCTCACGACGCCTGACGATAGAGCGTTGTTGGCCGCTCGTGTTAGCCAACCTTGCGCTTGACCGTTTGGACGAACTCAAACAGTGTCGAAGTTGCTGGGGCGCGGGCCGTCAATGTGGTCGTGCGCTTCCCGGTCGCCTTCCTGCACTTGAGCTTTCCGCCGTTGACTTTGCACTTACCGGTCTTGGAGACCGACCACGCGATTGGCTGACCTTCCGTGGTGCGAGTTGGCAGCGTGTATGAGCGGTTGCGCTTCAGTTTCTTGGCGATCGCAAGATTGGCGGTTTGGGCCGCTTTGGTAGGCGTCGCAGGTGCGGGAGTAACTGTCAGGGTTGCTGCCGAGCTTGTCTGCGAACCGACCCAGTTCGTCACCACGACGTCGTACTGGTCGCCGCTGTTACTCAGCGACGGGTTCGAGATGGTGAGGGTGGCGCTGTTCTCACCCGGGATGCCAACACCGTTGCGCTGCCACTGGTAGTACAGCTCACCATTTCCGGTCGCCGCCACACTGAAGGTCGTCGCGGGGTCTCCGACGCGCGTGGTGGCGTCTGCGGGCGAGGCAGTGATTGACGGAGCGTCAGTTGAGATCCACGTGCAGTCGGACATCGTCGCGAATGGCGCGCTCCAACTGGTCTCGGTTGATTGGTAGCGAAGTTCACAGCCGACGTGGCCGTCGAATGCATTGTCAGCAATCGTTGGCTTGACCCCGCGGAAACGCACGTAGTCCAGGTCCGAATTCGGAGCCGGGTTCCCAAGGCGGAACGCTGAAGTTGCGATAGAGGCAGGGGTGTCGCCGCCGTTGATCTCGATCGTTTGCAGATTCGGAACGTCGATGAAGGCGGCCATCTCGATAGTCCTCACCCTTGATGGGATATCCAGGTGGGTCAGAGCTGTGCCGGCGAAGGCCATGTTGCTGATTGTCAGGTCGACGCCAGGTTCGATTGTGAGGCTGGACAGGCCCGTTCCCGGAGTTCCCCGGTAGAAGGCTTGGTTTCCGACGCGGCGCACGGTTCCTGGGATGGTCACGCCGAAGATTCCCGACCAATCTGAAAATGCCCGGTCGCTGATCTCAGTGACGTTATAGGTGAGGAAGCCATCGCTTACCTGACTTGGGAGCGTGAGCACGCCGCTGCCGTCAATACCAACGCCGTTGTTGGCTGCGCACGTCGTGACACATGCATCGACCAATCCATCACCAATGCTGACTTCACCTGCGTCGCCGACTTTGTATATCAGCACTCCATCGTTAAACGTCGTGACCGTCGCCTGGGCCGCTGGTCCTGCGACTAGTGAACCCCCCGCGATGAGCAGCATTGAGCCCACGGCCACGGCCGTGTGTCGCAGCGCCACGCGTTTCACCCCTCCATGATCAATCAACGCTTAGCTCTCCAACACCATGGTTCACCCGTTTGGCCGTGCTCAACTCTGCTGCAATTGATGACCCGAGTTGGTTCATCGAGTCGGGTGTACTCGACCATGTACCTATGAGCTCTGACGGTCGTCCTCGACTCACCAGCCTGCCGACGTACGACTGGTGTGGAGTGGACCCGGCAACGGTCTTGTCGCTTGGAGCGGTGCCACGTCAACTTCCGATTCCGGAATTGCTGTCTGATCCGAGTGGGACGGCCTTGCCGCTGGTGGGTGATGATGCAGACGGCAGCGATGAACCCCTCATCAACATCCGGCACCCTCGAGTGCGGGTGCTTGGCGCGTATTGGCACAGCGGGTGGCCCTACGCGCTACCCGAGGCAGTCATGCGCCAGGGCGCGGCACTGCGATTGGTTAACGCGGTCGATGATCTGCCGGAGGGATTCGGACTCGCGGTCTGGGATGCCTGGCGGGATCCGCGGCTACAGGCTGAATTGCACGCGTTGGCCTACGCGGATGGGACGCTGGCACCCGGCTTCGTGAACCCACCGTCAGCGGATCCGGCGACACCGCCTCCGCACGCAACCGGTGGGACTGTCGACGTGACGCTCACTTGGCAGTCGATTCCACTGAACCTGGGTACTCGCTTTGACGAGTTCTCACATCAGGCACACGCGCGCTCGCTGGAGACCGTGGCGGACTCTGATCCGCTCGCGCTAAGCCGCGATCTTCGCAGGCTGCTTCGCGCCGTGATGTTCAAGGCCGGTTTTGTTCAGTTGGATTGCGAGTGGTGGCACTTCGAGAACGGAACCCGACTTTGGGCTGCCGTCAAAGGAAAGGCTCCGCGTTATCTGGCGACCTCGCCGTTTGAAGGCGAGGACGCAGCGACCTAGGGGAGGGGGCGACCCTTCCACTGCAATTCGCCTCGGCGATGCCGCCAAATTGAGATCACGGTAAGCGCGCTGAAGGCGGTCACCGACAGGGGCTGGGTGAGCGCCTCGGGCCATACCCGTTGACCGGTCTTGCGTGCCACGACGACGCGACTTGCCACTCCCGCGGCGTAGCCCACTGCGCCCCAGGCCCTCACGTTTCGATCGCGACTTGTCGCAGCGAACAGTGGCGGAAGCACGTACAACAACTTGAGCAGACCGGCAATACCTAACGCACCTACTTCACTTCCTGATGCAGCCCACAGCGATTTTGTATAGCCGTCAGCGAGTTCGCGGTCCGTCTCGTACATGCGACACTTGGCGATCGCCGAGCCATCGACAACCGCCGTTCGGTACCCGGCCCGCCGCATCGCACGCGCTAGGCCAACATCCTCAAGTACGTCGCCCGCAACTGCGGCATGACCACCGACGCTGCGATAGGCGGGTGCGTTAAAGACAGCAAACTGGCCGTTGCCGACAGCCATGCTTGGGAGCTGCCGGTCCATGGACGTGGTGACTGGGATGAACGTCAACCAGGACCACTGCAGCAGTGGCTGCACGAGTCGGGTCAGTGGCGTGCTTGTCAGTTGCTCTGGGTACGGGCAGATCATGTCGACATTAAGTTCGCGCATCAGTCGAACTGCCGAAACCAGAGCGCTCGGATTCAGGGTCACGTCGGCATCGACAAATGCCAGTACGTCCCCTTTCGCCGCCTGAGCAAGCCGCTCGCACGCCCAGGACTTGCCAAGCCAACCTGGCGGAATGCTGGTGCCGTTGTCTTGCAGTACCGCTGCCCTCGGGTCGGCCTCCACTAGGCGCTTGGCGATGGCTGCGGTGTCGTCGGTCGATTGATCGTCGAGCACGAGGATCTCGGTTGCACCGTGCAGTGACAGCAGGGTCGGCAGGCATCGTTCGATGTTGCCGCTCTCGTTGCGCGCCGGAAGTAGGACGCTGATCGTTGTGTCGGGTCCAGGGCTTGTGTCGGCGCCACTGGACGGCTGTGCGACCGGCAGCGATCGAGCGTTGCGCAGGGTTCCGACCGCCAGCGCTGTTGCGGCGAGACCGAGGGTTGCGGCGACAACGCGCAGTGGAATCCTCACCCCGACACTCCTTCGCGGATCGATGGATCGATCGTTGTCGTGGCGCCGCGCTTGTTGGCCAGCAGCCACAAGTAGGGAACCGTCACCACCGCCATCGCGACTCCTCCAACCAGGGCGACTGTTGGCCGGTCAAAGAAGAACGCGTTGGCCACAATGCCACCGATCCAAGTCCATGCCCACAGTGTGGCGGGCACGGCTTCGGAAACCGCTCTGGTCGGCAGCAGTGACAGCAACAACATCAGCACGAAACTCGCGCCAAGCCAGCCGAGGTAGTTCATGGCTGGGATACCGGGAACCCCCGGCAGATCGACTGCGTTGTGATTCCACCTCCAGTACCCGGCCGACACCATCTGAGGGTCAAGGAACAAGTCCCACGAAGTGAGCGCAAAGGCGCCAATTCCGGCAAACACAAAGCGGCTGCCGACGGACGGGTTCAGGGCGGCTGTAAGCCGACGGCTTAACAAGAGAACTGGGTACGCCGTCATTGCCCATGCGAATGGGATGACCAGGGGCACCTCGGCAAGACGAATGCCTAGTGCATCGGTGTAGTCGTAAGGTGAGAACGGAAACCCAGTATTCGTCCCGAGCGCCTCAATGATGAACGCGAATC
>JAOAUD010000012.1 GCA_030157755.1 Candidatus Nanopelagicales bacterium | reverse complement strand
GGGGAAGACATAGCGATTGACGAAGCTGTTGCGGTAGCGAACCTTCTGCTTGTCATTGAAGCGAGTGATCGAATGGTTGAGCATCCGGCCCTCGGGCTTCGTCTTGCTCCGCAGGAAGCTGAAGTAGGCCGGGTAGTTCGCCTCGCCGATGTGTTCGGTCAGACCGATCGACGAAATTGCGTCGAAGTTGCCCTCGGGCACATCGCGGTAGTCACTGAAGCGAACCTGCGCTTGGCTCTCGAGTCCGGCCTCGATAACCGCCTGCTGACCCCAGTCTGCCTGCGGCTTCGACAGCGTCACACCGATGACGTCGACGCCGTAGTTCTTCGCCGCGTGAACGACCATTCCGCCCCAGCCGCAACCGATATCGAGCAGTCGCATGCCTGGCTTCAAGTCGAGCTTGCGGCAGACGAGGTCGAACTTCTCCTCCTGCGCCTGCTCCAACGTTGCGTCTTCGGTGGGGAACACCGCACAGGTGTAGGCCATCGACGGGCCCAAGACGTACCGGTAGAACTGGTTCGACACGTCGTAGTGGTGCGCGATTGCCTCAGCGTCGCGGCCCTTTGAGTGGCGACGGCCCCCGAGCTTCTTCTCCTCAGGCGGAGTGTCTCCGCGGTGCAGGAGGTCGGCATTGCGGAAGTAGCTGGGCGCGAACTCGCGGACGAGCTTGATCTTCTCCGAAGTTGGGATTTGGCTCGGGCGCACATAACTGAGCGCCTCGAACATCTCTACAACGTCGCCGACGATGTCGACCTCGCCTGCCACGTAGGCACGAGCTAGGCCTACCTGACCCGGGTGAGACATGATCATTTCGATTGCGCGAGGCGAGCGCACCTCAAGTCGCACGGCCGAACCGGGAGTACCGGCTTTGCTGCCGTCAAAAGCAACGAACTCTACTGGCGCATCGGGGCCAGCGATTGTGTTGAACACCTCTGCAAGCTTCACGGTTCCTCCATCACGGGCCGCAGTTGCACGTCTGCAGTAGCGGCGACGGTAAGGCAGCCTAGCGACGCTGGACCACTTTTGCGTATAGATCGGTCAAGCGGCCATCTCGGTCGTACTTTGCCTTGACTGTTCGGTAGTGCTCGCCGCCATAAAGACGGTCAAATTCGTCCTTCTCGTAGAAGGCACTCGAATACAGAGACTTATGGCCATCGAGCTTGGTTACCTCTGCCTCAATGAGGCGATTGAGCACGCCATCTGCCGGGTTCCCACTCTTCTCGAGCGCGACTGTCGACCAGAACCCAACGTTCACGTACGTCACGGTCGTGTCCATTTCGTAGAGCGGCCACTTCGTCGTGCCATCCCTTGACCGAAGTGGGCACACCCAAACCGGCGAGATGCCAATCTCGGCGTGGAAGAAGTCGAGGAACTCGGCGAGGCGATCCACCGGTACTTCAATATCCTGAACGATTTCTTCCTTGGGCGGCTTGCCAAAGAGCTTCAGTTGTCGATCGCTGAACTTGTACTTGCGATCAGCAGCGATGATCTTCCAGTAGACATCTGAGCGCAGCTTTGACTTGGGCCACATCCGGCGAATCAACGGCTTCTGCGCACCGAATGCGCGAGAGCACCAGAACCAATCGGTGTCCCAGCGCCATATGTAGTCACGCACGCTCAGGACGTCCGCGGAACGCTTCCGGATCGATTCGTAGTAGATGTCCATCCCCGTGTAGTCACTGGGGCGCGAGTATCCGGCTGGCAGCGTGTTCGTCCAGCGACCCAAGGTCAGGTACTGCTCATCGGCGGAAAACACCGTGCCATCCAGGAAGTCCACGTGTGAGCCGTTGTGGCTCTGGCTTTCGGTGATCTCGGAGATCGCGAGTGCGAGCTCTTTCGCGGAATCGAAACGAACATGTTCGATCGCAACGTAATCCTGAACCGGCGCGAGTTGGATCTTCAGTCGCAGCGCGTACCCGAGGGATCCGTACGAGTTCGGGAAGGACAGGTAGAGGTCGCGATTCGGGTCGTCCGGCGCCGAGGTAACGGTGACGATCGTGCCGTCACCGGTGAGGATGTCCATCTCAAGGACAGACTCGTGCGGGAGTCCCTCCCGAAATGATGAAGACTCGATTCCCAGCCCGGTTACTGCACCACCGAGTGTGATCGTCTTCAACTGCGGAACCACGAGGGGCATCAGCCCATGCGGGAGCGTCGCGTCGACGAGGTGCTCGTACGTGGTCATTCCCAGCACATCCGCCGTGCGGTTCGTGGGATCGACCCCGAGGACGCCATCGAATGCCGCGACGTCCAGACCCGGAGTCGCAACCTCGGTGCGCGTCCGGAACAGGTTGGAGGTCTTCTTTGCCAGCCGCACCGGGCTGCCGGCAGGAATCGCCGCATATTGCCGCTGCAGCCGTTGGACAAGTTGCTGGTATCGCGCGTCGGCGCTTGCCTGAACCATGTGCGTCAGCTTAGAGCTTTCCATGCGCTCACCATGAGATGAATGGTGAAGCCCACCAATGCCTGCTCGTTGATCTAGCCTGTTGCCAAAGGGAGTACTTCCCCACTTGAGATTGGACAAGCTGTGTCACGTTGGCTGCTTACCGGCGGCGCCGGCTACATCGGGTCGCATGTTGCCGTCGAGTTGCTCGCCAGCGGCCGCGACGTGGTGATCGTTGACGACCTCTCGACAGGCTTCGCAGCCCGCATCGCGGATTCAGCCGCATTCGTCGAGGGGAGCGTGCAGGACACCAAGTTGCTTGCAAAAGTGATGCGCGAGCGCGACATCGATGGAGTGGTCCACCTTGCCGCCAAGAAAGCGGTTGGCGAGTCAGTCGAACGCCCTCTGTACTACTACCGAGAAAACGTCGATGGCGTGCTCGCAGTGCTGGCAGCCATGAACGAGGCGGGTGTCAACAAAATCGTCTATTCCTCGTCTGCCGCCGCGTACGGCGAACCGGCAGTTGGCGAGGTAGCAGAAGATGAACCAACTGTCCCGACTTCCCCGTACGGCGAGACGAAACTGATCGGCGAGTGGATGGTTCGCGCCCAAGCCGAATCGCAACGCCTCGCGGGATCGGGATTGGCGAACGTCAGCCTGCGCTACTTCAACGTTGCCGGTGCTGGGTCTGACTTGTTGGGCGACACCAGCGTGGCCAACCTGATCCCGATGGCATTGCGGGCCACAACGAGTGACAAACGACCGATGATCTTCGGAACCGACTACCCCACCCCTGACGGAACCTGCATCCGTGACTACATCCACGTTGTTGATCTCGCCCGCTCCCATGTCGCAGCCGCTGAATTATGCGAGCGCGATTCGCAGGGTCAGCTCAGCGAGCTATTCAACGTCGGGCGCGGGTCGGGGAGTTCCGTTCGCGAGGTGCTCGCAATGGTTTCTGAAGTGCTCGGATACGACGTTGATCCTCAGGACGTTGAGCGCCGCCAAGGCGATCCTGCGGTGCTCGTCGCGCGCACGGAGAAGATCGAACGGGTGCTCGGCTGGAAGGCCGAACTCGACTTGCGGGACATGGTCCAATCAGCATGGTCCGCGTGGCCGCATGCCGTGTCACTTCGCGCCTAGTTGCCACCCACCCAGGAACGTGGCGGTTAGCTAGCGCCACAGGGCGGCTAACCGCCACGTTGCGACTAGGGGACCCACTAGTTGCCCAGCGGATACATGTTCTCGAAGGCCCCGTCAGCGACAATTGTTGCGCCGGAGATGTAGTCACCACCAGGTGAAACAAGGAAGCCAACAAGACTCGCGACGTCATCGGCAGATTGCAGGCGATTGGTCGGCATCTTCTCGCCCATCATGTCCGGATCAAGCCCGTACCGCTCCCATGCGGCAGTGTGAACAATCCCCGGAGCAATCGCGGCGGTGCGTATTCCGTACTTGCCCCACTCGACCGACAGCGTCCGCGTGAGTGACTCAACTCCGGCACGGGCCGCCGATGAGTGCGACATGCCAGGCAGGCCGCGTCGCGGCGTCATGGTGATCGACACGATCTTTCCGTAACCGCGTTCGATCATTGACCGACTCGCCACCTGAGTCGTGATGTACCAAGTGGCATCGAGGTTCAACCGGGTGACGGCGCGGAATCCGTTGTAGGTGATCGATTCCGCTGGGGCCATGAACTGTCCGCCCGCGTTGTTCACCAAGATGTCGATGTATTCGTGCTTCGCGAGGACCTCATCGAGCATCGCATCGACGTTCCCAGGTTCACGTACATCACAGGACACGGTCATGATCGGGTGTTCGTACCCGGCCGCAGCGGCGAGGGCGGCGGTTTCGGCTAGCTCTTCTTCACGCCGCCCCGTTACGGCGACCTTGGCCCCGAGGCGCGCCAGCAAGAGAGCACTCGCTCTGCCAATGCCGCTACCGCCACCAGTCACCAAAGCGCTACGTCCGTCAAGGCAGCCATCTGCCAGCACAGCGAGTGCCGCTGGATTCGTTGGAATAGTCACGCGTACGACATTAGCGGTGTGGCTTTCCTGACTTTCACCGACCGAAATGTCGAGTGGATCGAACTAGAGCACGCGGGCGTACAGAACCTTGCTCGAGTACACTTGGTCGAGCGAAACCACTCGCCCGGTCCGCGGTGCGTGCCACATCATTCCGTTGCCGGCATAGATTCCGACGTGGCCAATGAAGTTGTTCGGGTAGTTGTAGAAGAACACGAGATCGCCGGGCTTTGCCTCAGCTTTCGTGATCTTGCGAGCCCGCGAGTACTGCGTCACCGTGTACGCACCGCCGAGATCAATTCCCGCACGCTGGTAAACCCACTGCGTGTAGCTACTGCAGTTGAAGCCTTGAGCTGGCGTGTAACCGTTCGCGACGTACGGAATCCCCTTGTACGAAGCAGCAATGGCCATGATCTGCGATGCGAGGTTTCCGCTTGGCTTCGCGGCCGCTGGCGTAGCGGCGCTGCTGACCGTCTTGACCTTGAACTTGACCTTGCCGACTTTCTTCCACGTCTTCTTGCCGACGATCCCGCTGACGCGCAGCTTGGCCTTCTTCTGCAGCGCCCGGACGTATGCATCGGTCATGGTGCCGAAGTAGCCCGTCACCATCGGCATCGGAAGTCGGCGCTGGAGATCGCTTACTGCAGGTCCGGTCGAACCCATTTGAAGGACTGGACGAGATCCAGAGGATGCGGACTTGCTGACTGACCGCATGAGCTTTGCCCACGTCGCTGCGCCGACCTTGCCGCTAGCGGCAAGCCCATTCGCGCGTTGGAAGTTCGTGACTGCTGCCGCTGTGAGCACACCGAAGTACCCGGTTTGGGAAACGCCAAGGCGAGCTTGAACGGCGGTGACGTCTGCACCTGTCGAACCGACCTGCAGCACGGGTCGGGCCACGGCCGGGCGAACAGCTGGGTTGATCGCTGGTGCCTCAGTTGCGACGACGATGGATCCCGTTGCGGCTAGCCCCATGGCCATCGCTGCCACGACGGTTCGACGGCCTCGAAGACGATGAACACGTCCTGCGTTGTTCTCCGTCATATCGATCCCTCCTACCTGTCTGTGGTGGTGCGGTGGCGAAGCAAACTAGCTTCCGTTCTGGGCCACGTGAACGCGGCGACAACACAAGAAGCTAGCGAGATTCACCTACCCCGCGCCCGGTGTATGCCGAAATCAACCGAAACTTGTTTGCCCGCAGGCCCAAATCACGCTTAATCACGACAAAAGTTAACTTTTCATGGTGACTTTCAGTAGTCGAATTACGCTTCTGTAATACGTTGCGTAGCGCCGCTGAGGGGACCAGACCCATAGCGGGCTGCGCATCGCAATGGGTCTATCGGCACAATGGACCGACGAATGGAGTCCGAATGAGCGACCTAATCGACACCACCGAGATGTACCTGCGCACGATCTTCGAACTCGAAGAAGAGGGTGTGGTGCCTTTGCGTGCTCGGATCGCCGAACGGCTTGGCCAAAGTGGGCCAACGGTGTCGCAGACTGTGGCCCGCATGCAACGTGACGGCCTGCTCACGGTGGAGGGTGACCGCCACCTTGAACTGTCCAGTCACGGGCGAGCAATGGCCACCCGCGTCATGCGCAAGCATCGACTGTCCGAATGTCTGCTGGTCGAGGTCATTGGGGTCCCGTGGGAGGACGTCCACGCCGAAGCATGTCGGTGGGAACACGTCATGAGCGAGTCGGTTGAACGCCGCCTGCTGGAGATCTTGGGACACCCGACGAACTCACCATTCGGAAACCCGATACCGGGGCTTGACGAGCTTGGTGAATCCGCAGGCGAGACATCGTCAACAACGCCCACCACCTTGATCGCATTGCTGAATTCACGCTCGCAGGACCAACTGAGAGCAACCGTGCGACGCATCGGGGAACCGTTGCAGACAAACAGCGAGTTGATGTCCAGCCTGCGCCGCAGCGGAGTGCGCCCTGGCGAGACCGTGAAGGTCAGCAAGTCACCGGGAGGCATCCTCGTCGGCAGTGCCGGTGAATACGCCGAAGTCGATGACGCGACCGCCTCGTTGATCTTCGTCGACCGAATCTGAGTGCGCGCTATGCCTGCAATCATGTGGTTCAGGCGAGACCTGCGACTACGAGACAACCCCGCACTTGCTGCGGCAGCGAGCGGCCAGAACGTCATCGGGCTATTCGTCCTTGACCCAGTGCTGTGGCATCGCAGCGGCCCAGTTCGCCGAGAGTGGCTTCGGCAGTCTCTGCATGCTCTGAACGAACAACTCGATGGAAACCTCTGGCTCGCTGCCGGAAATCCCGTGACAGTCGTTCCGGAATTGGCGGCCCAAACGAATTCCAGCCAGGTCTTTGTCAGCAAAGATTTCGGCACCTACGGCAAGCAGCGGGATGAGCGCGTTCGCGAAGCATTGGCACGTTCAGGACGTGAGCTCATAGAGGCGGGTTCGCCGTATGCAATCGATCCCGGAACCCTGGCCACCGGTTCAGGGACGCGCTACCGCGTCTATGCCCCGTTCTATCGAAGTTGGCTCAGCCACGGCTACCCCGCGGCGGCCCCCACCGTGGTTCCCGAATGGGTCACGCCACCGCCCTCCGCTCGAATTGATGCGATCGCGGAACTCTCGACCCGGCAGTCCGAAGTCGAACTTCCGGACGTCGGCGAAGTAGCGGCTTGGCGACGATGGGAATGGTTCAAAGACAACGGGCTGGCGCAGTACTCAACGAACCGCAATCGCCCGGACTTAGATGGCACCAGCAACTTGTCAGCCCACCTGCGGTGGGGCGAAATCCACCCCCGATCGCTCCTGGCGGAACTGCCGCCGTATCTGAGCACTCCCGACTGTGAGGTCGGCGCGGAGACGTTCAGAAAGGAGATCGCTTGGCGGGAGTTCTACGCGGAGGTGTGGGACGCGAACCCAACGAGCACATGGGACTCCCTGGACCCAAGGTTCGACCGCGCGCTCGAAACCGACAGCGGTTCAACTGCAGAGGCCAACTTCGCAGCCTGGCAATCGGGCCTCACGGGATATCCGTTTGTCGATGCGGGGATGAGGCAGTTGCGGGCGACCGGGTGGATGCATAACCGGGTACGAATGATCACCGCGTCCTTCTTGGTGAAAAGCCTGCACCTGCCGTGGCAACGTGGGGCGAACGAGTTCTTGTACTGGCTTCGAGATGGCGATGCTGCGAGTAATCAACATGGCTGGCAGTGGGTCGCAGGATGTGGCACCGACGCTGCGCCGTTTCATCGAATCTTCAACCCGATCAAGCAAGGTCTCACCTTTGACCCCAGTGGTGACTACGTGAGGCGCTGGGTTCCGGAGCTGCGCGAGATCCCAGGCGCCGCGGTTCACGAGCCGTGGTTGATCCGCGGAACCCTCGCCGAACCCGCCAACTTCAACTACCCGGCGCCGATCGTGGACCACTCAGTCGAACGCCAAGAGGCGCTGGCGCGCTTCGCCGTGTTGCCG
>JAOAUD010000011.1 GCA_030157755.1 Candidatus Nanopelagicales bacterium | reverse complement strand
GGCACACCACCAGCAACGGCGACGTCATGGCGCGATTTCGCATGGTCGTGCACGAACGACGGTATGACCGGACGCTCGAGCGCTACGTGGGAGGCGAATCGTCGTACTTCAACGTTGTCGCTTGGCGGCACACCGCGGAGAATGTGTTGGCCAGCGTGAACCGCGGCGATCCCGTGATTGTTTCCGGCCGACTCCGAATCCGGGAGTGGACGTCAGATACAGGGCAACTCAAGGTGTCGAGCGAGGTCTCGGTCCAAGCGATTGGCCACGATCTCTCTCGAGGACGCACGGCATTCAGCCGTCTTCCACGCGCCGAGCCGTCGGGGCCTCAACGGGTGAGCACCGACGCGGCGTAGGCATCGTTGTGGATGGTCATTACCCTTACTCAACGTGGCTGAATTCATCTACACATTGCGTAAGGCTCGTCGGGCTCACGGCGACAAGGTGGTTCTCGACGACGTGACTCTGTCGTTCCTTCCTGGGGCGAAGATCGGCGTCGTCGGGCCTAACGGTGCCGGTAAGTCGAGTTTGATCAAGATCATGGCAGGGCTTGACCAGCCATCGAACGGTGATGCGCTCCTTGCTCCCGGCGCGACTGTCGGCATCTTGCTGCAGGAGCCGGACCTCGATCCAGACAAGACCGTGTTGGAGAACGTTGAGGAGGGCGTGGCCGAGACCAAGGCCATGATGGCTCGCTTCAACGAAGTCTCTGAGGCCCTTGCCGATCCCGAGGCCGACTACGACAGCCTGCTTTCCGAGATGGGCACGTTGCAGGAGCAGCTCGATCACCGCAATGCGTGGGATCTCGATGCCCAGCTTGAACAAGCAATGGAGGCGCTGCGGTGCCCGCCGCCAGACGCCGATGTCACGGTCTTGTCCGGTGGTGAACGCCGCCGAGTTGCCCTGTGCAAGTTGCTTCTGGCTCAGCCCGACCTGCTCCTGCTTGACGAACCAACAAACCACTTGGATGCCGAGAGCGTGCAGTGGCTTGAGCAGCACCTCGAGAAGTACCCAGGAACCATTGTTGCGATCACACACGACAGGTACTTCCTCGACAACGTCGCCGAGTGGATCCTCGAACTCGACCGCGGCCGTGCGTACCCCTACGAAGGCAACTACTCGACCTACCTCGAGGCGAAGGCTGCGCGCCTGAAGGTCGAGGGTCAGAAGGACGCGAAGCTTCGCAAGCGTCTCGTTGACGAACTTGAATGGGTTCGATCCAATCCGAAGGCTCGCCAGGCGAAGAGCAAGTCCCGACTTGGTCGCTACGAAGAGATGGCCGCCGAGGCCGAGCGCACCAACAAGTTGGACTTCGAGGAGATCCAGATTCCCCCGGGTCCACGCCTTGGAAACATCGTGGTTGAGGCGACGGACCTGACGAAGGGGTTCGACGACCGCATCCTCATTGACGACCTTTCGTTCTCGCTCCCGCGCAACGGCATCGTGGGTGTGATCGGACCGAACGGTGTTGGAAAGACCACCCTGTTCAAGATGATTGTTGGTCAGGAAGAGCCCAACAGTGGATCGATCAAGATTGGCGACACAGTCTCGATTTCGTATGTTGACCAGAGTCGGGGTGGGATCGACCCGAAGAAGAACGTGTGGGAGGTCGTCTCCGATGGCCTCGACTACCTGAAAGTTGGCAAGGTCGAGATGCCTAGCCGCGCGTACGTCAGCGCCTTTGGCTTCAAGGGTCCCGACCAGCAGAAGCCAGCCGGAGTGCTTTCTGGTGGTGAGCGCAACCGCCTTAACTTGGCGCTGACGCTGAAGATCGGTGGCAACCTGTTGCTGCTTGACGAACCGACAAACGACCTCGACGTCGAAACTTTGTCGAGTCTGGAGAACGCGCTGCTGGACTTCCCGGGTTGTGCCGTGATCACCAGCCACGACCGGTGGTTCCTCGACCGCGTTGCCACCCACATCCTCGCGTACGAGGGCGATTCCCAGTGGTTCTGGTTTGAGGGCAACTTCGAGTCCTACGAGGCGAACAAGATCGAACGCCTTGGTCCCGAGGCAGCTCGCCCAACGCGAGCGACCTACCGCAAGCTCACTCGCGGATAGGCGAGGCCAACTGTGCAGATGGCTGACAATCGGCATGGCTGACACGGCGGTGCTGCGAATGCGGCACAGCGAAGTTGTCTTCCTTGCGGCCTATCTCAAACAACTCGTTGACTGGGACGCACGGGCATGTGTCCGAATCCAACAGCGAGGATCAGCTGCGGGATTCTTCGGCGCACCTCCGACGGGGTGCATCAGTTTCATCGCACTTCCCTTGTCATCGGCGGGCGAGCAGCAAGACCAGGTTCATGATCGAACGGTGAGTGCTGGGCGTTTGCGCGACATCCTCGGTGACGTGACGGTTGCCCCGCGTGGGTTCGCCGGGCGCGAGTTGAAGATGCCGGATCCGGTTTCCGGGCCACTGGAATTGCTTGAGCTGCCACCGACCTCTGGGTGGGAACTTACGGCGGAAGGTTCGGCAGCTGATGCGGTACCGAGCATTGACGCTGCGATTGCCGAGTTTCGGCGCCGAGTCGGTGCAGGGCCCGACGTCGATGAGGCAGCTGCACAACGCGTCGCGAACGAGATTTGGTCCCAACAGGGTTGGGGCGAGGTACCCATCCGGGTGCTTCAGACCGCGAAGCTCTTGGGCTTCCTGGCCAACGAGGAAGCGTTGATCCAAACCGCGCACCTCGCTGGATGGAATCGGTTGCGTACCGGAGCAGGTCAGGTCTTCGCGAAGACGGAGGCCTCGAACCTCACGCTGTCGCTCACCGTCTTGCGGTAAGTGGCACCGACGTCAGGTCGTCGGGAGGTTGGGTTTTGCTGGTCGCTGGTCATCGTGCACATTGACCATCGCATGCGCCGCCATCACGAGGTAGCGCCACATTTCGTCATCAAGGTCTGGCGGAAGATCGCGGTTGTCCAGTGCGGTTCGCATGTGTGCCAACCAAAGGTCGCGCGCTTGTTCGTCAATGGCGAACGGGCCGTGGCGAAGTCGTAGCCGCGGGTGGCCGCGCTCATCGGAGTAGGTCGTCGGGCCACCCCAGTACTGCTCGAAGAACATGCGCAGCCGAACCTCAGCAGGGCCCAAATCTTCTTCTGGGTACAAGGGGCGAAGGACTGGGTCGTCGGCAACTTGGCGATAGAAATCGGCGACGAGGTCGACGAAGAAATCGTGGCCGCCAAACCGCTCATAGGGCGTTGGCTCTGCGCGGTCATCTGTGCTCACCTGCCCACCCTAATGCCAGCGAGATCCGAGTTGGTTCACGCCTGCAAGATGCTTCGCTACGGTTTGAGCGGACCGGTTCCGTACGTGCGCGGTGGTGGTTGCCCGGGTCCTGGCTGACTTGAGGGTGGCACCGGCGCTGATGGCGATGACGATCCGCCGCCGACCACTGGCATGCGAATCCCTGCCCGGTCAAACGTCACCTTCAGCCGCTCGCGCAGGATTCGCGTTACGGCAACCTGCTGCTCGGGAGCTGCCTTCGCGGTGACTCGGATCGTCACGGCCTCGCCGCTGACCGATTCAACGCCCGCGAACTTGGGCTTATCCAGCAGCATCGAGTCATAGATTGGGTCTTGGTCCATATCCTCAGCGACAGACTCGACGAGTTGTTTGATCCGATCAAGATCTTCGTCGTACGACACGGGGACGTCGACGATCGCCAGCGTCCATCCCTGGGAACGGTTGGCTACTCGCAACACTTCGCCGTTGCGCACGTACCAAACCACACCAGACATGTCGCGCAGACGCGTGATCCGCAGGGTGACGTCCTCCACGGTGCCCACGACGGGCCCAAGGTCGACGACGTCGCCAACCCCGTATTGGTCCTCGAGAATGAGGAAGATTCCCGACAGGTAGTCCTTCACCAGGCTCTGGGCGCCGAAACCGAGGGCGACACCGATCACGCCCGCACTCGCCAGTAGGGGCGTGATGTTGATCTCGAGCTGGGCAAGGACGAGAAGGATCCCGATACAGACGATGAACGCGGTTGTAATCGAGCGCAGCAACGACGCGATGGCCTCGGCGCGAGCCCGGCGTCTTTGCGACATCAAAACCGCGCTCAAGTCGGTCGTGTGCTGCGTTCGGCGGGCGACGGTGAGGCGGTCGGACTCGGCCTTGTTCACGAGCTTCTTGGTCACTCGTTTGATCATCGAAGTGAGAATGAGCCACGAGATGATGCAGCTCGCGACGATGATCAGAATCTTGAGCGGAATCCCAACAAGCGTCTGAAAGGCGTTCTGCCAGTCGATCGCGGCAACTAGGCTCAAATGCCCGATGCTCGACCCAAACACTTAACGATCACTCCCCATCGTTGGCCACGGAACCGCCGGGGTTAAGCCCGGTCACCGATGCCATAAACGCCAATACGTCCGCTGACAACTCCACGCTACGTGACACTGATCGCGCACCATGGCCAACATTCGCTTCGTTTCGTATCAATATTGGCGCTTGTGCCGCTGTCGCGAACTGAAGCGCAGCGCACATTTTGCGCGCATGCATGGGGTCTACCCGCGTGTCCTGGTCGAAAACTGTGAACAACGTCGCTGGATATCGGATGCCCTCTCGGACCTGGTGATAGGGCGAGTAGGACCGCAGCCACTCAAACTGCTCCGGCTCTGCCGCGCTGCCGTACTCAACGTTCCAGGTCGCGCCGAGCCCGGAGTACTCGTAACGCAGCATGTCGAGCAGTGGCGCTGAGCAATGAACTCCAGCGAACAAATCGGGGCGCTGGGTCATGACGGCACCCACCAGCAGCCCACCGTTTGAACCGCCACTGATAACCAACTGGTCGGGAGTCGTCCACCGATTGTCGATGAGCCATTCCGCGCAGGAGATGAAGTCATCAAAGACGTTCTGCTTCTTGGCGAGCATTCCGTCTCGATGCCACCATTCGCCCTCTTCGTTTCCACCCCGCAGACAGGCAATCGCGTAGACACCGCCGGCTTCGACCCAGGAAAGAATCGACGGCGAGTACGAAGGTGCCATCGACACTCCAAAACCGCCATAGCCGTAGAGCACGGCGGGCAGCGGAGCAGGCGGCGGGCGGCCATCGAATTCAATCGGTTCGAGCAACATGAGTCGCACTTCGGTGCCGTCCTTGCTGCGGCAGACCTTCATGGTTGCCGAGATTCGTGGCACAGCGACGAAGCCGGGTGGATACGCGGCAACTGTTAAGTCACCTGTCAACGCGTCAAACTTCATGACTCGAGGAATCGTTGCGTGATCGGTGTAGATAAACCAGACCTCGTGCCCGCCGTCGGGATGGCCGCTCATCCCGCCGATCGTCCCGATTCCGGGGAGCTCCAATTCGCCGATCTGTTCACCTGTCGCCAGGTCATGAATTGTGACCTCAGCGACCGCGTGGGTCGTCCAGGACACCAGCATGATCGGACGCTCGAGTTCGTCACCATCGAGAATTGCGTAGCCCTCAAGTACGGAGTTGGTCCGTTCCCGTATCAGGTCCTGGCGCGCTTCAACGCGCAAGTCCAGCGGGTCAGCCACACAAATCCGACCGCGCTGGGCATCGAGGTCGGTGTAGACGTAGGCGCGACCGTCGCGACCAAAACCCACACTTGTCTGCGCATCTACTCCGACTTGAACTGCCAACAAGTCGGGCTGTGCCGGATCGCTCGACTCCAAATCGGCAACCCACAGATCGTTGCGTGGCGCCGTGCCCTCGCTTGCGCTGATCGTCAACCAGCGCCCGTCGCGGCTTACCCCAACTCCGAAGTACTCGGTTGCCTTGCGGTTTTCGCCGAAGATCAGGACGTCGTTGTCCGGGTCATCGCCGACCTTGTGGAGCCACACGCGTCGGTGGAACTGCTCTTCGCCCTGCGGGACCTGCTCAGGTGGCAGGCGCCGGACGTAGTAATACGAGGCGCCGTCGAGCAGCCATGCGATGGGGGAGTAGCGGGCGCGGTCGATGGGTCCTTCGATGAGCTCTCCGGATTCAACATCGAGGACATACACGGCTGATTCCTCAGTGCCCCCCACCGACAGCTGGTACGCGAGTTGGCGGCCCTGTTTGTCGGGTTGCCACGCGTCGAGAGTCGTTAGTCCGGTGGGGTCAAGCGCTGCCGGATCGATCAGCACTCTTTCGGTGTCATCGGGTTCAACACACAGCAGCACCGCGTGCTCTTGGCCAGGATTGCGGCGCATGAAGAACCGGCGGTCCTTGCGCCACACCGGGGGACTCACAGTCCCAGAGCCGAGCAGCGCCTCGATCCTTGACCGCCAGTGGTCGATCGTTTCCCAGTTCTCTCGTTGTGCGCCGAAAATCTCCGCTTGGGTATCGATCCACTGCGAAGTCGCTGGGTCGGATCTGTCCTCAAGCCAGCGATACGGATCCTCGACTTGGTAGCCGTGAATCTCTTCGACGACGTCGGCGCGAAAGGCATTTGGGTACCTCACGACAGGGTCGCCCGAGCCATCGCTACTACCAGCATGTTGGCCTGCCGCATTGACGCTCACATGCGGAGCCTATGAGGTTGGGCCATCAGGACGCATAACCCGCGATGCGTGGCGCTCAGTGGCATGCTGGTCTCAGTTGTAGACCGCCAATCGCTGAAGCGGTTCGATTACGAGGAGTTGTCATGAGCGCAGTCCCCGGTCCGCCTGGACAGCCGAGCCAGCCGGGTCAAGGTCAACAGCCGAGCGCCGTAACGCCCGCTAGCCCCGGGGTTCCGCCGGGAGTGCCAGCGCCGTACCAACACAAGACGCCGTGGACTGCGTACATCAAGCCGGTTATCTGGACGCTAGTCGCCATCTATGCCGTTGGATTCGTGTTCCTCAACACCACCACGATTTCAATCAACTTCGTGTTCTTCAGGGCAGAGGTGGCGCTGATCTTCGTTCTGGTCGGCATGGCGCTGATCGGGGCCGGACTATGCGCTGGGGTCATGATGATGACACGTCGTCGCTCGACGAAGAAGGCCGAACTGGCAGAGGCCAAGGCCAAGCTGGCGGCGAATGGAAAGTCGAAGTAGCCGATGTCGGCCCTGCACGATTTGAGTGGGCTCGAACAGGCGGCCGCGATTCGCAGCGGTGACGTCAGTTCGGTCCAGCTCGCCGAGCACTACTTGGCGAGGGCCGACAGGCTGGCTGACACAGTCGGGGCTTTTGTCCTACTAACCCCCGAACTCGCGCTGGACCAAGCACGAGCCGCAGATGCTCAGGTGCGTGCCGCAGCTGATTCGGACGTACTCCCCCCGCTTCTCGGTGTTGTGTGCCCTGTCAAAGATCTTGATTTTGTCGCTGGAGTCCCGACGCGGCTGGGCTCCGCTGTCTTCAACATTACGCCGCATGAAGACGACAACGTTGTAGCAAAGATGCGCGCGGGCGGACTCGTCTTCACAGGGAAGACGAATACGCCGGAATTGGGCTTGCCCTGCTACACGGAGTCCGAGGTGGCGCCGCCGGCGCGCACCCCGTGGGATCTCTCGCGTTCCGCTGGTGGGTCGAGCGGTGGGGCAGCAGCAGCGGTGGCCGCGGGATTGGCGCCGATGGCTCAGGGAAGTGATGGTGGCGGCTCGATTCGGATTCCGAGTTCCGTGACTGGGCTGGTGGGCATCAAACCCTCGCGTGGGCGCATTAGCAATGGGCCTGTGCGCGATGCGGTCGGAGACATTTCCACCAACGGCCCACTCGCCCGCACAGTCGCAGATGCGGCAGCGCTGCTCGATGTTATGGCTGGGCCGTTCCCCGGTGACCCGGTAGCGGCGCTGCCACCGGTGCACGGCACCTTCTTGGACGCCGCGCGCCGAGACCCGGGTAGGTGTCGCGTCGGGTATTTCACTAGGCCCCCGCTGGCCCATGTCGAAATCCATCCGGATGTCGCACTCGCGATGACCGCCACCCTCGCCGCGATTGAGGATCTAGGTCACGAGGTCGTGGAGGTTTCGCCACCGTTCAACGACTCTCTGCTGCCGATGTTCACAGCCCTGTGGTCGTCCCTGGCATTGTTGACGCCCATCGACGAAGAAGATGAGGGTCGATTGCAGCCCCTGACTCAATACCTCCGAGAGCAGGGTCGAGCGATTTCGGGGAACGAACTTGCGACTGCGGTATCGATGCTGCGGATCAACTCGCGGGCGGCAATGACTGCAACCGCCCACCTCGATGCCGTCTTGGTTCCGACTCTTGCGCAGTTGCCCGCACTCGTTGGGCAGCTGCGCGATGACGATGATCCGGCCGCTGACTTTGCGGCGCAGGTCGCATATTCGCCATACTGCGCTGGCTACAACATCAGCGGCCAGCCAGCCATCAATGTGCCGATGAATTGGAATTCTGATGGCCTACCTGTAGGGGTTCAGTTGGTTGGACGAATGCACGACGAGGAGACGATCATTTCACTCGCGGCTCAGCTTGAGGCAACCCATGACTGGCGGCACCGAATCCCGGCGATGTGGTGATGGCTAAGAAGAAGGTTGCATCTGCGCAGATCGACCCCGACCTCGCTGCACTCGCCGCTGCCTACGGCGTGGCAGTCGAATACACAGATCAGGTCGGTGTGCTCACGAAGGTGGCACCGGAGTCTGTACGCGCCGTCCTGGTGTCGCTGGGTGTTGCCGCCAAAACGGCCCAGCAATGCCGACGCTCGCTGGCCGCACTCAAGAATGCCCACTGGGAAGCCACAGTTCCGCCGGTGATCGTTGTTCGGCGCACAACTGAGCCAGAGCAAGAACCCTGGGAAACGTGGGTTCATGTGCGTGGCGACGAGTCAATTCGCGTGTGGGTCGAACTCGAGGAGGGTGGCCGCCGCTTCGACGTATCGCGCACGGATCGCAAGGTGAAGCCAGGGCAAGTCAAAGGTGCCCGGGTTGATGAAGTCGTCTTCCGAGTTCCCAGCGATCTACCACTTGGGTGGCATGAGTTCGTTGCGGAAGTCGGCGGAGTTGAGCACCGGTGCTCCTTCGTCGTCTGCCCGGAACGTCTGGAGATGCCTGCGACCACTGGAAATCGGCAAGGCTGGGGTGTGGCGACGCAGTTGTATTCCGCGCGATCGCATCGGTCGTGGGGGATTGGCGACCTGGCCGACCTGAGCGACATGGCTGCCTGGTTTGGTCGCGAGCACGGCGCATCGTTCATGCTCGTTAACCCACTTCATGCGTGCGCCCCGACGCCGGGGATGGAGCCTTCGCCATACCTGCCGGTCACCCGCCGCTACGTGAATCCGCTGTACCTGCGGGTTGAGTTGATTCCTGAGTTCGCATATTTGCCTGCCGAACAGTTGGCGCAGATCACTCGCGACGCGCAAGCGCTGGCGCTGGAGTTGAACACCGACCAACAACTTGATCGGAACACCAGTTGGAAGCACAAGCGCGACGCGCTGCTTGAGATCCACGCGGTGGAATTGTCGCCGGGACGCGCTGCGGAATATCGCGCGTACCGAGATGATGAGGGTGAGGCGCTAGTCCAGTTCGCCACCTGGTGCGCATTGTCGGAGCGGTTCGGGCCGAAGTGGAACGAATGGCCCGCTGAGTACCAAGACCAGTCCAGCGATGAAGTCGCGCAGTTTCGGGTAGAGCACGAGGTCTCGGTGGACTTTCACTGCTGGCTCCAGTGGGTTCTTGACCAACAGATGGCGCAAGCGCAGCAAGCCGCAATCGATGCGGGAATGTCGGTTGGTGTCATGCACGACTTGGCGGTTGGCGTCCACCCCTTCGGGGCGGATACCTGGACCGATGGCGATGTCATGGCTGCGGGTGTCACGGTCGGCGCACCACCAGACGCGTTCAACCAAGTGGGTCAGGACTGGTCGCAACCTCCGATGCGCCCTGATCAACTCGCCGCCACTGGATACGCGAGCTACCGGGACATGCTCCGAACGTTGCTACGACACAGCGGGGGTCTGCGGATCGACCACGTCCTTGGTTTGTTCCGGCTGTGGTGGATCCCGAAGGGGCTTGCCCCATCAGCTGGAACGTACGTGCGTTACGACCATCACGCGATGGTCAACATACTGGTCTTGGAGGCATATCGAGCGGGCGCGGTCATAGTCGGCGAGGACCTGGGAACTGTTGAACCTTGGGTCAGCGATTTCCTGGCGGAGCGTGGCGTCTTGGGAACCACGATCCTCTGGTTCGAACGAGCCGATGGTGAGCCGGTCCCGCCGCAGCAGTGGCGTGCGAATGCCATGGCCGCCGTAACCGTTCATGATCTTCCGCCAACGCTCGGCTATCTGGCTGGTGACCATGTGCAGCTGCGCGAGGAACTGGGCTTGCTGACTCGACCTCCCGAGCAGGAGTGGGCCGACCATGCCGTTGAAATCGCAAGTTGGCGCGAAACACTGGAACGCGACGGTTTGCTTCGTCCCGGAGCGGGTGAAGATGGCGTAGTGGTGGCGCTTCATCGGTTTGTTACGTGGTCGCCAGCCAAATTGGTGTCGGTCTCGCTCGCCGACCTGGTCGGGGAACGACGAACGCAGAATCAGCCAGGCACGACCGACGAGTACCCCAATTGGCGGGTCCCGCTGGCCGACAGTGAGGGTGTCCCGGTGTTCATCGAGGATTACCCAAAAATCGCGCGGATGGAGCAGATCATCAGCGCACTCGGCGGATCGGCGAAGACCGGATAGGCGAATCTAGGCCGATCTGGGGAGCGCGACACCCCCTCGCGGCGCTACCGTTTGGGCTGTGAATCCTTCCGGTCTGCAGTTGCTGCTGCTTCTTGTTGGTATTCCGGCCGCCGTCGTGCTGGTGATTGTGCTCGCAACGCTTGCTCCGGGCTGGACTCGCGCAGGGCGATATCGCCCGGGCGAACCTTGGAACTACGAGCCGATCATCATCAACGGCAAGGCAGGCACGGACGTCAAGGCCGCCATCTCCGTGACCTCCGCTGGAGAGTTCTCCGAGGGCCGCGACCTGACCATTGCGAAGGAAGGTGGAGCAAGTGCTCGATGGTGATCTAGTTGATACCGCATTCACGACCGCGCAGCTTGCCGAGCTTGAACGGACGTTGATGCGCACAGGTGAGTTGACGGGCGCTCACTTCAGCGCCTACGTCGGGAAGCTTCCCGCGCGCCGCGATTCCGCTCTTTCGATCCACCGGCAACTCGAAGACCCGGACATGTCCGTACTCGTGGCAGTTGACCCTGAATCGCGGGTTGTTGAAGTTGTCACCGGTGGCATGGTCCGCGATCACCTCGATGATCAGTCGTGCCGTCTGGCGTGCCTGACGATGACGTCACGGTTCGCGATTGGCGACATTGCGGCCGGCATTCGTGACGGCATCATCGTTCTCGGCGACCATGCCCGTTCACTGCGGGTATTGCATACCGACTTGCCGGACTAGGCACTGCGTCTGGAGCGTTCGCTATCGCGAGTCGCGTTCCTGGCAGCGCATCGCGCGTAGGACCCCGTCGAGGGCTTCGGCGACCAGTCGTTTGGCGCCCGCTGGGAGTTCCGGGTGGGCGTGAAGGAAATCCTCGGTGCGCGTGATGATGTCCGGTTCGACAAGCAGAATCGGATAGAGGCCAGAAACAATCTGCTGGGCCATTTCCGGGGTTCGCCGCTGCCATGTTGAAGCGATCGAGTCGAAGTACTGCTCGACGTGCGGGCGGAGCAGTTCCCGCTGCTCGCTGATCATGATGCCGCCGATCGTTGCGGCCAAGAGATGGTTGGCCAGCGACTCGTCGTTCAGAGCAACATCCCAGGCAAGACTCTTTGCTTCGGCGGTAGGGCGTGCTGCTCGTACCAACTGCGCATGACGGATGCCGGTTGCGGTGTTGTCGCGTTCGAGCTCGGCATCGATCTCGCGGTCTCCTGCGACGCCAGTGATCACGAGTCGTTGCAGCATGGACCAGCGAAGTTCGTCATCGACCACGAGCCCGTCGAGGAGACTCTCGCCGGTGAAGAGTTCGCCGACAAAGGCCAGATCCGCAGGGCTTGATGCAGTCGCGATGAAGCCGCGGGCAAACGCGAGTTGGTGGTCGCTGCCAGCGGCAGCGTCCTCGGTGAGCGAACGCAGCGCCGTTGCCAGTTCCCGCTGGTACACCGGACGATGTTCGTTCGTGGCGTAGAGCTCGATTGCAGTGCGCAGTTGTCGAATGAGTTGCTGAACAACGCCGACATCACCTTCGTGTGGCAGCCCACCGAGGACCAACTGAAGGTAGTCGCCGGTACTCATCTCGGCATCGCGGGTCATGTCCCAGGCTGCACCCCACACCAATGCGCGCGGGAGCGATTCACTGAAGTTGCCGACCGAAGAGATCGCAGTCTCCGCACTTGCGGCATCCATCCGGATCTTCGCGAAGGTGAGGTCGTCATCGTTGACCAACAACAGGTCGGCGGACTTCTTGCCGACCAGTTCCGACACGTTCACACCGGTGCCAACCAAGTCGAGTTCAACCTGTTGTCGCCGCTGGAGCTTGCCGTCAGTCATGTCGTAGAGACCGAGTGCGACGCGATGGTCGCGAAGCGTTGGCGCAACACCATCGGGTTGCTGAGGCGGTTCCTGTCGCAGGACGACGCGAACGTAGTTGCCGTCGGCGTCGATCGCTACCTCGGGCTGAAGCAGGTTGACGCCCGAGGTCTGCAGCCACTGCGCGGCCCATGAATCCAACTCGCGACCAGACGACTGACTCAGCGCGGCAAGTAGATCTGTGAGCCGGGTGTTTCCCCACGCATGTGTTGCGAAGTACTGCTGCAATCCGGCGACAAACTCGTCTTCACCTACCCAAGCGACCAATTGACGCAGAGCAGCGGCGCCCTTGGCATAGGTGATTCCGTCGAAGTTGACGCGAACTGCATCGAGATCCACCATGTCTGCCGCGATTGGGTGCGTTGACGGTAGTTGATCTTGGCGGTAGGCCCATGCCTTCCGCTGATTCAAGAAGGTCGTCCACGCGTCAGTGAAACGCGTTGCCTTGACGTTTGCGAAGTGAGATGCCCACTCGGCGAACGACTCGTTCAACCACAGGTCATCCCACCAATGCATCGTCACGAGGTTTCCGAACCACATGTGTGCGAGTTCGTGCAGGATGGTGTTAGAACGCTGTTCATAAGCGGCGTCAGTGACTCGTGACCGGAAGACGTAGTCCTCAAGGAATGTCACGCAGCCAGCGTTTTCCATTGCTCCGGCATTAAATTCGGGCACAAACAACTGGTCGTACTTCGCGAACGGGTAGGGCGTCGCAAAGGTCTCTTCAAAGAACTTGAAGCCTTGCTTGGTCAACGTGAAGATTTCATCTGCGTCGAGGTACTCCGCAAGTGAACTTCGGCAGAAGACCCCAAGTGGGTACGTCCCGTTCGGCCCGACGTACTCGTCGCGCACGACGTGGTACGGCCCGGCCACGATGGCAGTGATGTAGGTGCTGATCCGCGGCGTCGGTTCAAAGACCCACGTCGCCGTGGCTTCAGATGCCGGGGTGGGTTCGGGGGTCGGCGAGTTCGAAACGACCTGCCAATGGCTCGGGGCCGTAACGGTCAGTTGCCAGTCCGCCTTCAGGCTTGGCTGTTCGAAACAGGCGTACACCCGGCGCGCGTCGGCAACCTCAAACTGGGTGTAGAGGTAAGTCTCGCGGTCAACTGGGTCGATGAATCGGTGGAGCCCTTCACCGGTACGCATATAACTGCAGTCAGCGACGATCCGCGCGGTGTTCGTTGCCTCCAGGCCGTCGAGCTGGATTCGTGCGCCGTCGAACACCGCGCTTGGGGCCAGTTCGCGGTCGTTGAGAGTTATCGACAGGACGCGGTCGGCGATGAGATCAAGCCACGTGGATGCACCCGGTGCGCTAGCTGCGAATCTGACGGTTGTGACGGAACGAAATGTTGGCGCAGGGTCGGGTTCGCCGGCACCTGCCAAGTCGAGAGTGACGCTGTAGGAAACGTCGGAGATCAGGGAAGCGCGCTCATCACATTCGGCTCGGGTCAGGTTCTCGGTCGCAGACATGCGCGCCAGTCTGGCAGGCGTCAGGTGCGTTCGCGAAGTTGCGCCGAGCGTGTCTGGTTGTTTGCCAGGCCGGTGGCAAGCTGTGGATGGGGATTTGATGGTGGGGTCATCCGCAGCCAAGTTCTCGTCGGTGAGAAACTCAGGTTCATGACAGTTTTGTGGACGGTTCTCGGTGCTCTGCTCATCACGGTAGTTCTGGCGTTTTGCATTACGTTCTTCATCGTTCGCCCGATCCTGGCCAAGAAGGTCAATGCCGGGGTCGCCGGGCTGGCAAAAGAACTCCACGGCCGCCCACCTTTGATGTCGACAGCGGCATCGTGCGAAGGGTGCAGTGACCCGGACCGAGGCGGGCTCAAGGGCATCGGGGCAATCGCTCTGACGGAGCAGGCGCTGGTATTTGTCGCTGGCTCAACCGACCAGTCGGTGATCATTCCGCGGGACAAAGTGGTTGAGGCGGCACCCGCAACAAATGTCGAGCTTCTGGGCCGCACCGTCCGACGGTCGCGACCGATGTTGTCGGTGAGCTGGCTCGACGGGCATGGCAACACTCAGCTCATTGCGTTCACCCTGGACGAGCCACTCCAGTGGGCGGCGTCGATTCCGTTTCCGACTATCGCCGGTCAGGGCAGCCAGAACAGCTAGCTGGCAGCGGCCCGGGTAATCGCGGGGCGACGATCCGAGGCAACGTACGCAGCTCCAGCGGTCACAGCCGATACCGCCAGGACACTCGGCCAGGCACCAATTTGTTTTGCGAGCGGATGCGAGATCGCGAACGCGGCGACGTAGGTGGCAAGCAGCGCGCCGGCTGTCAGCGGCCCGGACTTGCGGTTCCATGCCCAAGCGCAGGTGATTCCACCTGCCGCGAGGACAACTCCGCCGAGGGGGCGGTTGCCGGTGGCGTCGGCGACTGCGAAGCCAGCAATGAGTCCAGCGGCGGCGATCGGAGCAGTTGGAAAGTACGACATGTGCCGCACTCTACGTCGTTAACACAAACGAGCCCGACACGTCTCCGGCGCTCAGGCGACGCAAAGCAGTGTTGGCCTGCGCGAGAGGGAGTTCCTCGTACACCGTCTGAACTCCGGCAGGTCCGACCAGGGCAAGGAATTCCCTGACGTCTGAGGGCGTCACATTCGCCACCGAACGAATTGATCGTTCCCACCACAGGTCGTCATAATTGAACTCCGGCACTCGGTCCAGATGAATCGCATTCACTGCCACGGTCCCGCCGCGCTCAAGCGATTTGAGGGCTGAGACCACAACATCACCGGACGGTGCGAAGGTGATCGCCGAGTTCAACCTGACGGGCAGCGGCTGGTCGTAGGTTCCAGCCCAAGCGGCTCCAGCTGCCAGCGCCCGCTCAACCTCCGATTCCGAGCGGGTCACGACGTACGGTTCGACACCCCAGAATTTCGCGACCTGCATCACGAGCGTGGCTGAGGCTCCATATCCGTAAAGGCCAAGGCGCAGGCCAGCGGATGCCGCATCAACTTCGGCGATTCGCAGAGACCGATAACCGATCACCCCGCCGCACAACAGTGGCGACAGTGCCACCGCTCGCTGCTCACCAGTCAGTTCCGGGCGGTAGTCGGCGGGTAGTTCGAACGCGCAATCCGCTCGGGCGAGCATCGATGTGGTGTACCCGCCGTCTCGATACCAGCCGGTGAATTCGGCCTGCTCGCACAGGTTCTGCCGACCCTCCAAGCACCATGCACAGTGCCCGCAGGATCCGGCAAACCACGAGACGCCAACGGCCTGGCCGATTCGAGACGATTCCACTTCCGGGCCCACAGCTTCGATGACACCCACCACCTGGTGTCCGGGGACGATCGGCAGACGATGGGCAGGCAGATCGCCGGACACAATTTGCAGATCCGTGCGGCACACAGCGCAGGCGCCCACAGCGACCCGAACTTCGCCTCTGCCAGGTTCCGGCAGCGCCGTGGTGATCTGCTCGAGCCGGTCCTGTTCCTCGCTGCCCGGTTCTCGCAGCAGCATGGCGAATCTGTCCGAATGAGATTGCGTCATAACCGAAGCTTGCTCCTTCAACCTGGTTGACGTCTACCTCGCCGACCGTGCTCACCTCTGGTTGGATGAAGCATGACTGTCGGACTGATCGCCGCAATCGCTGCCGCGGTGTCGTACGCGATCGGGTCAATTCTGCAGTCAGTGGCTGCAGACAGGACTGAGAAATCCGGAGCACTCGACCCGCGCCTGATGATGCGGATGATCAAGCAACTGCCGTACCTGATCGGGCTTGCGGCTGATGGCCTCGGATTTGTTCTGGGCATTGTGGCGATTCAGTTCCTGCCGCTATTTCTGTCCGAAGCATTGATTGCCAGCAGCGTCGGAATCACGGCGATCCTGGCGGTCACGTTTCTCAAAGTGAAGCTCTCAAGCATGGAGAAGCTCGCGCTTCCGGGGTTGATGATCGGCCTGGTCTTGCTCGCACTGTCGGCACAACCTGAGCAGGCACAGGAGCTCGCTTTGAAGTGGCGGTGGCTGGAGTTAGCCTGTGTCGCCGTTGTTGGCCTGCTGGCACTCGGTGTCACCCGTCTACCCGAGCGCCGTGTTGGGATCGGATTAGCCATCGTCAGTGGTGTCGCTTTCAGCGGTATGGGAATTGCCGCGCGCAGCCTTGAGGTCCCCGACCCGATCTGGGAAGTGGTGAAAGATCCAACCGCATACGCGATTGTCATTTATGGCGCGCTGGGGTTGCTCTTCTTCGCTTCGGCGCTTCAACGGGCAACGGTGACCACGGTGACGGCGTTGGTGTTCGGAATCGAAACGGTGTTGCCCTCGCTGATCGGGATTCTGTTCCTGGGTGACCGAACTCGCGATGGCCTCTGGCCTCTCGCCGTCATTGGATTCGCATTGGCGCTGGTCTGTTCCACGATCCTGGCCGGGCAGGCGGAACCTGAAATCCCGCACGAAGACGGAACCGAGGTCGTTGCCGATCCGGGATCAGTCGACGAACCGCCGAATGCTGCGACCACTACTCATTAACAAGCACGATCTTCCCGTACGCATCGCGGTTGGTGATCATGTCCAATGACTTCGGTAGGTCAGTCATCGGCAGAACCGCTGATACAACGGGTGGGAACTTGCCTTCAAGGTAGAGCCGGTTGATCTCGTCCTGATAGTCGTCGACGAGGTCAGGTCGCTTGAATAAGTAGTTGGTCCAGAAGAAGCCCATGACGGACATGTTCTTGTTCAAGATCATGTGGCCCTTGATTTCTGGGATGCGCCCGCTCGCGAATCCGATCACGATGAGTCGACCTTCGAAGTTGATGCAGTGCGTCGAAGCGTCAAATGCGTCGCCGCCGACCGGGTCGTAGATCACGTCTGCACCGCGGCCGTCGGTCAGCTCCTTCACGCGGGTGACGATGTCCTCGTTTTGCCAGTCGATGACGTGGTCGGCCCCGGTGTCGAAGCACACCTTGATATCTCGTTCGCCCGTCGCTGTGGCGATGACCATTCCACCGAGTGCCTTGCCGACCTGAATGGCTGAAGTTCCAACGCCCCCAGCGCCACCATGCACAAGCAGCACCTCACCGGGTTGCATCTGCGCCTTGTACTTGATCGCCATATAGGACGTTTCGTAGATGATCCGGATCGCCGCAGCGTCGACGTTATTCATCCCCGGTGGAACCAGGAAGGTCATCGAATCCTGTGCCGCCATCTTCTCGCCGAATGCTCCGATCCCGGTCGTTGCGATCCGGTCGCCGATCTTGTACTTGCTCTGCGACCCGACTTCGACCACAGTTCCCACGGCCTCGATGCCCGGAACGAACGGCAGCGGTGGCTTGATTTGGTACTCACCCTGGATGAAGAGGATGTCTGGGAATTTCACACCCGCGGCATGGACGTCGATCAAGCTTGAGTCAGGGCTCGGGAGTTCGGGGTCAGGACAGTCTTCCCAGACCAATGCGTCACGGTATGGGCCGAATTCGTGTACTCGCCAAGCCTTCACAATGTGGCCTTCCCTCGTTGGTGTCTTTGCACTGGAATTCGACGCTATCCGCAATACAGTGCACGTGGGTTGCTGAACGGCCCGCCGATGGGCCAGGCAGGTTGATGATCAGTTCCCGACCAGCGACGTCCAACGTGAAGCGACAACCACCAAGGAGGACCCAGTGGGCAACGAACGTCGGTGGCTGATGGGCCCTGCGGTGCTGACCGCCGCCTTGGCGTTCGCCGGATGTTCGTCAGGTTCGAGCGCCGACAGTCCGGCGCCGGAGGTCTCGGTAAGTAGCACTGACGGATCAGTTGTGGTGGGCGAAGGCAGTAAATTGCCCGACAGTTGGCCGCCCGATGTGCCTGCCCCAAACGGGCTTGCGTTGCAGAGTGTGGTCGATTCCGGGGATTCGGCTGTTGCGTTGTACCTAGGGCCGGGCGACGCAGCGGCTGCTGGTGACGACCTCAAGGCGAAGCTCATCGCAAACGGCTATGACGAGCAGGCAACTGCTACCCAGGGCCCCGCCAAGGTGACCACCTTCCTGAAAGACACCACCCGCGTGGAAGTTTCGGCCGAACAGACCGGTTCGGATGCCTCAGTCACGGTCACGGTGGTCCGGTTGGCGTAGCGCCACGCCCCAGGGGAGTTCGCAGGGTTCCCGTGAAAGAAATCCAACACGTTGGCGTGGGTATTGCCCTTCGTGGCACCTAGATTTCGATCTCGTTGCACAATCAGGGGGTGAATCGGCAGGTTGCGGTGTACAGCGCCCTCGGCGCTGCGCTGGCAGTGCTGTCTCTGGGCACTGTCGGCTGGGCTGTTTCCGTTACAGATTCGGGCGCGGCGGCAGCGCCGAGTGCCGTCGCAGAGCAGGCCGCCGAAGTGCTGCCCGTAGCGACACCGATTCCTGCTGACGATGCCATTCGCGGCAGCGCGACCGACATCGCGGCAAACCTGAAGCTCGAGTCTGATCCCTCAGTTCCGCAGGCCAACCAGATCAAGATTTGCGATACCGAAGTCAAAGGTTGGGCTCGCAGCGAATCGATCCGCCTCAACGATTCTGGTGTGGGGCTGACAGTGCAGGTTGCTGCCTGGCGCGCCGGCGCCGCGGCGAGCGCCTTTGACGACCTTGAGAAGAACGCGGATAGCTGCGCCCAGGTATCCAAGAGTGAAAGCGCAGATGAATTTCGGGCCGGAATTTCCAGCGGCGATGGTCAGTGGGCGAGTGGTGTTCGCCGCATAGGCGATGTCTTGATCGCCACCTCGGCCAGCAGTGCGGGGTCTGACCCGGCGCAATGGGTCGACCGAGTTCTGGCCGAGGGTCAGAAAGTCATGAAGACTCGCTTGGCTGGTGTGTGTATCGATCCCACCTCTGCGCGAGCCAATGATCATGTTGAGCGTGACCCATATTCCGGCAAGTACTCCGGGTTCAAAGTGGCAAGCCCGCGAAAGCTTGAGGACCAGCCGATTCTGAGCAAGGTTCAGATCGCGTCCATTAAGGACAAGCAGCCGAAGTCGACGTGGTCAGGTCCTCCGCTCGTGGCTGACCCAACCCTCGCGCCCATCAAGGTAGAGCCGGGATCGCCCCCAGCTCCCGAGGGTGCCGACCCGTCGACTGCCGTGCGCACGACCGCCCCGATGTTGGCAGACGTGAAGAAGTTTGTTCCGCCGAAGGATCCGGAACCGAGCAGTGAAAACGACGCCTTGAAGGAGCCGGCCACACCTGACATCGGTGACGGTGTGTCGGTAGCGATGATTCCGGCGGTCGACAACTCGGGTCCAGGTTGCGGATGGGACTTCGCCGGGACCATTAACCCCGTCACCACGGAAGCCGAACTGGCGGCTGGCGCGCGCCAGGCGGTCATCGCTGCGCTCGTTAAGGACACTCAGGCGCAGGGTCAACGAATGGTCGCCGCGATCAACTGGCCCGCGCAGCATCAGGCCTGGGTCGCGAAGGCAAGCATCGCCAAATCGTGGGATGACTATCGGGCGGAACTTCAACTGGCTAAGGACCGTCTATCCAAGGCCAAGCAGAAGTACCAGGACTCGGTGGACGAGTGGCGCCAAGGGACATTGCTCCCAGAACCAACTGCGTCGCCTGATCCATCAGGTTCGAGTGCTACGCCAACTCCGGACCAGCAACAAGGTGCACAAGGGGGTACGCAGTGATCTCCCGCTTTGCTGTGTTCGCTCCTCTCGCCGTGGTCGGTGCGCTCGTCACACTCACGGGCTGCGCGACAGCGAGCGCGCCCGACGCAACGTTCACTTCAGCCTCTGCCGAGGCATCGGTTTCGACGCAGCCTGCCACTGCACTGCCAGATGCGGTTCCAGTGACGCCTGGTGCACAGTTGGTTGACAGTGTGAAGACGGTCGACAGTCCTGGTGCCAAGGGTTGGACGGCGGTGACGCTGACGCCATCGGGAACTGGAGCCACGGCGACCACTACCCAGGTCAACAAGGCTCTGCAGGCGGGCGGCTGGGGGACCAAGATCATCGGCTCCGAAAAAGACGGGTTCGTCATCGCTGCGAACCGGAAGGTCGGAGCACAGACTGCGTGGCTCAATGTGAACGTCACGATTCCGGTACCGGGATCTGGGCCAGCCGTGACGTATCGATACGCGATTGGACAAGATCCACTTGCGAGCGTGTCGCCATGAGCCGGAAGAATTCGAAGGCGCCAAGTGCCGGCTTGTCCGAGGTATTCGATGCCGGGGTCAGCCGCACGACGCAGGCGCAACGCCGACCTGGGGTGGCGACGCGAACAGCGAAGCTTGCAGGCCTTGGGGTCATCGCCGGCGCGGTCGTAGCGGCGGGGCTGCTGCCGGCCGCAGCGGTGGGTATCGCTGCGACGGGTGCCGTTCACAACGAGTGGGAGAACCAGCCCTCCACGATCCCGGCGCCGTCATTGCCGGGTCGAACCAAATTGCTTACCGCTGATGGCAAGAAGGTTGCCGAAGTATTCTCGACGAACCGAGTTCCTGTCGCCGCCGAGCAGCAAGGAACCTGGATTCGCAAGGCCGTCGTCGCCGTTGAGGATGCCCGTTTCTACAAACACAGTGGCGTCGACCCGATTGGCACTGTTCGGGCGCTCGTTGCCACTGGCGGTGGAGATTCGGTTCAGGGTGGGTCCACCATCACTCAGCAATACGCGAAGAACTTGAGACTCACGCAGGCCGCGATCGAAGCAGGCGGGGAAGCGACTGAGCAGACGCGCGACGCACTGACAGAACGAAGTTGGAAGCGCAAGATCGCTGAAGCTCACTTGGCCACTTTGATTGAGAAGACCACGTCGAAGGAAGACATCCTGACGGGGTACCTCAACGTCGGTTACTTCGGGTCAGGCGCCTATGGCGTGCAGTCCGCTGCTCGTCGGTACTACTCCACTGATGCAACCAAGCTGACGCTGTCGCAGGCAGCAACACTTGCTGGTGTCTTGCAGTCTCCAGTGAGTTTGGATCCACGGCTTAACCCGGAACGAACGCTGATTCGCCGAGCTCAAGTGCTGAACGCGATGGCGGCCCAGGGGATGGTCACACCGGCTGAGGCAGCTGCGGCGCAAGCTGAACCCATCACTCTGAGCCCTTCGCTGCCCGAACAGGGTTGCCAGGTGGCTGGCCGGGATTGGGGATTGGTGTGCGACGGTGCGCTGCGCGAACTCAAGGAGTCCGATTGGTTAGGGCCGGAGGCCATGAACCTGCTGCGCGCCGGTGGTCTGACGGTTCAACTCGCGGTTGACCCCAAGACTCAAAAGGACGTGACTGCGGCCGCCAAGGATGTGATTCCGGCAGATAATCGCGTCGCCAACGCGATCACGATGGTTGAGCCTGCGACCGGATACATCAAGGGGATGGCGAGTAACCGGGCATTTGGTGAAGGCAAGGGAGCCACCGAAATTCCACTCGCCATGGCGAAGAAGTTCTCGCCCGCCTCGACGTTCAAGTTGTTCACGCTGGTGGCGGCGCTTGAGGACGGCATTCCGCTAAGCACCACGTTGCCGGGCGGAAGCGAATACACCAGTGACAAATTCGACAACCCCAACGGCGGGTACCACAACGCGGAAGGACTGTCGGCAAGCGACATTTCAATCTCGCGCGCGACAGAGATGTCGATCAATACCGCCTACGTTCAACTCGAAGAGCGGGTGGGAATCCCGGCGGTTGCCGATACGGCCAAGCGCCTGGGTATCACCAGCATCGGCAAGCCCGGAACGAGCAGTTACCCCGGCAAGAAAGAGGGGACCTTCGCGCTCGGCGTTCGTGACGTTTCGGTCACGGACATGGCCGGCGCCTACGCAGCGATCGCGGCGCATGGACGTTGGTGCCCACCCACCCTGGTCAAGTCGGTGACGTTGCCAAATGGTCAGGTCATTACGAACCCGGTAGCAGACCGCTGCCGACAAGCGGTTGACCCAGCAGTGGCCGACACCGCTGCCAGCGTGCTCAAGGGAGTGATCGACAACGGAACCGGCCGACCGGCCGCGTTGCCTGGCAGGCCCGCCGCAGGTAAGACGGGAACCGGAGAAGACAACGGCTCGGCTTGGTTCGCTGGATTCACGCCGCAGATTGCAGCCGCGGTCTGGACGGGGGATCCCCGGTCCCCGCGCTACACCTTGCACGGTGTCATGGGCTACGAGACCGTTTATGGCGGAACACTTCCGGCGGATCTATGGAAGGCGGGGATGGTCAGCTACTTGGACGGCAAGCCCGTGCGCCAATTGCCGGGTGTGGACCCTGCCTACCTGCTTGCACCAGGGCGACCGGTCGACAACCAAGTTGTGATGATCGACGTGCGTGGCCAATCCGCTGATGATGCTGACCCAACTCTGCGCTCGCGTGGTCTCGTTGTTGAGATCGCGGCAGATCCGAACGCCGGCGGCGCCTGGGTGCGCTCGGGAACCGTCGTGGCGCAGTCTCCAGCACCGGGTTCACGACTTGCCCCCGGCAGCACGGTGAAGCTGACAGTTCGGGGCTAGGTCGCCTGGTTCGGTGTCAGGGCATTCGCCGTCGCGGCAACAACTAGCTCATCACTGAGTTGATGAGCTTGTGGCCGTAGCGAGCATCGCTGCCGTCACGATCTCGCAATCCGGCTTCCCGGTACCACGACCGTGGTGCTTCTGGGTGAGGTCCAATGACTCCAACGCGTCCCGCACCGTAAGGCTTGGTCAGTGCCGCGACCTTTCCATTGGTGTAGCGGGCGAGGATCTTTTCACCGGGCACACCACTGGGAATCAGATACGCGCCATCCTGGAAGTACATGTAGATCTTCTTCTTGCCCCACCGGATCGGAATCACCGTGTCGGCCTCGGACTTCGTTGACGCGCCCTTGGTGGCGATGTATTGATCACTGTTTCCGGGCGAGAGTAGACCCATTCCAGGATCTGTTCCAGCGAGGTAGGCGCCCTGGCAAATGCCGAGGTAGCGCCCACCATTTCGCACGTAATCGGAGATCACCTGTTGTGCCTGTGCGCCGAGCAGTTTGTTCGCGCGAGCCACACTGGTGTCACCGCCGGGCTGGACATAAAGCGCGACCCCAGTGAAAGAACTGGGCACGATCTTGCGCTTCTCGTTGGGTCCGACATATCGGACCTTGAAGTGATAGCGGGAACTTCGCAGCATCGCTGCGGCTGCTTCACTGCAGCCGTCGTCACACCCGGCAGGTCCGCGGTAAACAAGCGCTAGCGGCGCCCCGGCATCGCCGCGGATCGCTCGTAGGGCGCCGACGGAAGGCTCGGCGCCAGTCGCTGACTGTGTGGCGCTGACGATGCCGACCCCGGAAACGAGTACGAGGGCGCTGAGCGCGGCTATGTTTCGACGCACGTGGCCTCCGGTGACACCTCGATGATGCGGTTGGTCCGATGGTAGGCGCGGTAGCTGACTGGTGGCTAGGTATCGAACCGGTGATCTCAGCGAGCCGTTAGCTGAGCAACTGTTCCGGGTCGATGTCCGCGTCAGAGACGAGGACCGCTTTGTTCCGCGACTTGTGGCCCTTGATGATCGCGAGCTTCGAGGGCGCAACTCTGAGTCTCTTGGCCAGGAACTTGAGGAGCGCGTCGTTGGCTTCGTCGTCAGTTGGGGGCGCGGTGACCTTGACCTTGAGCCACCCATCGACGTTCCCGATGACCTGTGACCGACTCGACCGCGGAGTCAGATGAATGGAGAGGACGGTTCCACGATCGTTAGCCTTCCAGAACGGCTTCGGCGGTTCGGCATGCGAAGTCCCGTCCATTCCGCGCAGCATATAGCGCAATGGGGCCTGCGAACCGCGCAGCGCGATGGTCGGTAACGAGGTGACGACGTGGGGCTCGGATCGGCTACCGCCCGCCACTTGCTGTTCCTTCCAGGATTCCTCACGCCCGCAGGGGCTTACCGCCAACTACTTGCGCCTGTCGCGGCGGCCGGAACCGCGGTCACCGTCCCTCAGTTGTACCGCCCGTCACCGGCGGTACTGATGGGACGTTTCACCACCAGCGACGAAGCTCAAGCTGCAGTTGCGCTCACTCGCGGACTTGGTGATGGCGGCGCGCAGGTCTTTCTCGGCGGCCACTCACGCGGCGGTCAGGCAGCCTGGCTTGCGGCCCAACAGTTGCGCAAACAGGGCATTCAAATTAATGGGTTGCTGCTTCTTGATCCTGTCGATGGCGGGAATCCTCGTTCGCCTCAAAGGGTGGCCACCGCTCGCCCAACCGATTTCGGTTTCGAACCGTTGATCATCGGCGCAGGAGCGGGCGGGAAGTGCGCTCCAGCTGCTGTTAACCACGAATGGTTTGCAAAGGCGGTTGCGCTCTCTCGCCATGTTGTCATTCAGGGGATGGGGCACGCCGACGTGCTCAACGGAGTCACGGGTGACCTGGCTCGCCGGCTGTGCGGTGGCTCAACCCTCACACCGCATGAAGCACGCGAGCAAGTCTCGGCTGTGTTCATGGAGTACATCGAGGAGCATGACTCTGGGTGATCAATAGGCTGACATGGCACTGCTACCAGAGGGCACTTTTGGTTAACCTCCTGCGATAGGCACCTACAAATGCCGTGGCGCGAGCAGTCGCCTGGCCGATGGGAAGTTGAGAACAGTGAAATCACGTAACCGTGGTCGACTTGGAGTGTTGGCGGTATCGGCAGCGCTCGCCCTCACAGTTGCTGGATGCAGTTCCACGTCAAGTTCTGATCCGGGTGCCGCCAAGGCGAAGCCGAATGCGGTCGGAGGAGTTGGCACCGCGGAATTCTGCAACTGGTTCCCCCAAGGTTCGCTGCCAAACAACCCGAGCCCTGCGCCGACTCCGTACGGCCCGCCATCGGATCCTGCTTCCTTGCAGAAACTGCGTGATGACGTCACCGCGAAGTACGCGACTCTGTCTCATAAGGGCCAGTACTGCTCGTCAGGTCAGTCGAATCAACAGGGACCAATCGACCCCGCGCTCTGCAACAAGCTCTACACCGGATTCCAGTACACGAACGATCCGCAGAAGCTTCAGCAGATGTGCAACTTCTGGTACATGCGCGCAGACAACAGCATGTGGACCGACTTGACCCCGCTGGTGCTCAACGAATACGGCGACTACCTTGGAGTGAAATCCGATGGGCGCAATGTGCCGAACCTAGCTGCTGGACCGCACATCACCATCGACTCGATCGATGGAACTCCCGCGACGTACGGCACAGCCGCCGCGCCGTTCGGAACTGTGACGCTGACTGGTGGCAAATTGGATGCGGCGTCATTGACGGCCCTGGTCAACACCGTTGGAAAGTCGTCGGCCGGGCAATTCGCTGGCAGCTGGGCGACATCGCAGATGCCACTGATCGCAGGAAGCACTTTGAAGTCCGACTGCAGTATGGTTTTGACGCAGGGCTCCAGCACGCCGGTGGCACTATCGACGATCACACCCACGGCGAAGACGAGTTTCTGGTGCGCGATGGTCGGCGACGATCCGCACACAGGAGTCGCGTACGCGCAGGTGCAGATTGCATCGGTCAGCGCCACGGGTGCTGGTGTCACGATCACCGTCCCTGAGGCGGGAACCACAACTAGCTTGCTGCGCAAACCGGGGTCTGCGTCATACGACGCGGCGAACTTGGTCATGCCCATCGGGACCGACGAGGTCAGCCAATTCCAGACAACGGAACTGATCCCCAGCGACAAGTGCAGCAATGGCAAAACCACTGGCCCCAACCAGTGCTTGCACTTGTGGCTCACCAAAGTGAAGTCGGGAACGAGCTGCACCATCTGGTTCGTCTACGAGGTCGACAAGACGCAGATCGCCACGACCATGACGAAGTACCAGTTGGATCCCAGTCAGCTCACCGCACACATTTCCCTGGGGAACAACCCCTCGGCGAACTGGACACAGTGCACCGCAGCTCAGGCACTAAACGGTGCGACCGGCCTGCCAGGCAATGGGAACCCACCCAAGGCGTTCCTCGACTAGTAGGGCTCGTCCGCCTGGCGAGGAGTATGCATCTCTAGGTCGTCTGGGTGCGGCGGTACTTGTACGCCGTGTAGTTCCCTGTTGCCGCTGCCGACCAGGTGATCGTGAGTCGCAGTTTGGTGCCGTACGTGCGAATCATCGTGGTGCCGTTGCGCTTGCGGTAGATCGAGAAGAACTTGGCGTCACCACGTGGTGCGCGGGCCGATGCTGTCACCTTAATCTTCTGACCGGCGTTGGTGACGCAGTTGGGTTTCATCAACCAACGTGTGCCACGACGTGGCACGTCGACGGACTTGTGAACGCAGTTGTTGGCGGGAGTTTGCGCCAACGTCGACGAGGGCGCCTGCTGTGCGGCGCCGATCCAGAACTCACCAGTTCGGGCGATCCCGCGCTGGTCGGTCGCGTTGGGTCCGATCGCAGCTTGCCCGGTGGCGGCGGGAACTGCATTGATCAACTTACTTCCCGTGTTCGGCAGCATGGTTTTGGTGCCAGACGGGTTGGCATTGACTGCCAGTGCCCCAAGGTTCAACTCACCGGTGGTTGCCGAGAAGTTGCCGGGTCCGCCTGATTGCCCGAACCCGCAGGAAGAGTCGTCGGCCACCGTGGCGTTGTAGGTGCTTGTTGCGTCAGGCGTGACGCCGGTGCAGCTTGACTGACCTGTTGCTGCGATCACCGATCCGATAGAGGTAAATGCAGTCGATCCGGAGTCGTCGGCAATGTTGTTGCCGCCGCCGGTTCCAGCGGTGTTGTCGACAATGGTGGTGAACTTGAAGTTCCAGGCGCTACCTCGTCCGAGTAGGCCGCCGCCTTTCGCAGCAGATTCGGTGGCGGAGTTCCCCGTAATGGTTGAGTTGGTTGCCGTAATCGACCCGAAGGTGTCGACTCCGCCACCGCCGCCTGCGGCGGAGTTCCCGCTGATGGTCGAATTTGTCACCACCACAGACCCAGCGCCGGACATGTAGACCCCGCCTCCGCTACCGAATGGCGCCGCCGAGTTTCCGCTGATTGTCGAGTTGAGGATGGTGACCGTCCCGGTCTCGGCGTAGATCCCGCCGCCACCTTGGAATGTCGCCTGGTTATTGCTGATCGTGGAGTCAGTCACTATGACGGAGTGTGCCCCGCCAACGGAGATTCCCGCTCCCGCGCCCGTCTCGTTGTCCTGGATAGTGCTGTTGGTAATCGAGACGTCGCCGTTTCCCGCGCGGATGGCCCGACCGTTGTCCTCGCCGACCCTGCCAAGGACAGTTGTGTTGTTCAAGGCAACATTTCCGTTGCTGCCGAAGATCGCGTTGTCTGACCCGACATCCCCTTTCTTGATTGTCAGGTTGGAAACAGAGAGGCCGCCATCTGAGTGGTTTTCAATGACTGCGGCTTTGTAACCCGTGATCGTCGGAGTATTTGGGCCGGTCCCACGCAGTACGAGAGGCTGATGGTCCTGCCCGTCCCAGATGATGACGTTGTCGTCGGTCCATGAGAAATCGGATGTGAAGTCAACCGTCATCGAACCCTCGTCGCAAAACCGCTTGTCCGTCAGGAGCGTTTGAAGGTCCGAAAAAGTGGTGAAGTCCGTTCCCTGGACCAAGGTTGGGCAAGGACCGATGGCGAGGGCTGGGGACGTGCTGACGAGCGTCGATCCGAGGATCGCCGTACCAGCGACGACGGTGAGCACAGCTGCGCGCAGGTTCTTTGGCATGGGCGCAATCTATTGTCGAATAGCTGTTTAGTCGTGTTCGAAACGCGCGTCCCAGATCAGGCGACAATCCCGCCGCCGCTGCGCTGGAGAGACAGCGCCGCCGATCATCCAACCAGCCCAAGTGGGCCGAACGCCCCCGCCTAGATGGCGCCGGGTGCCCGCACCTGGCATGTTGCGCCCTGGCAGTCGCGCAGTCGCTCCCACTCCGCAATCAACTTGTTCCGCTTGTTGGCGTAGGCAGGCTTGGAGGCCACGTTGGTCAGTTGGAAGGGATCGCGGCGCAAGTCATACATTTCTTCGAAGCCGTCTTCGTAGCGCCACCATGAATAGTGCGGGCTGCGAACCCCGTCGAACTGCGGAAGCATCGTTCCGTTGGGTCCGCGCTGCGGCCCACTCGAGAGCAGGACAGAGCGCCTGGTGACGTTGCCCGTGTCGCGAAGTAGGGGCTCCAACGAAATGCCGTCGGGCGTGCGACCGCTCGGTTGTGCGCCGGTGAGGGTCAGCATGGTGGGGGCGTAGTCAATGAGTGAGACCAGGTCTGGCACATGCGCGTTCTTTCGAATGCCAGGGCCGCTCACGATGAATGGAATTCGCAGGGAGGGTTCGTAGGGGAAGTACTTTCCCTTCGAGATTCGATGTTGGCCGAGCATGTACCCGTTGTCACCCATGAAGACGATCACGGTGTTGTCGTACTGGCCTGTGGAACGCAGCGTGCGAACGATCTCGCCGACGCCCTCGTCGACTGCCAGCAGCGATTGGCGGCGCTGCCGATTCGCCTTTTTGAGTTCCGCAATTTGGTCGCTGGACAGTACAGGCAAGTCCCTGATGAAAGGTCCCTTGTCAGACACGTCGGCTTCGTTGAAACTGGGGTCCTTCGCCAATGGCATGTTCGGGAAGGCGTTGCGGTGCCGTGGTGCAGGTCGGGGGGAGATGGTCTCGATACCCGTGTCGGGGTCTGGGTCGTCAACGTCCGCCCAGTCCTGGGGCACGAATCCATTTCGCAGTGGAACGGTTTCAACGTGGGGCGCTAGGAAAGCCACCTGCATGTAGTAGGGCGACGCAGCAGACTTTTGATCGCGGATCGCATCGAGCGCGAGTCCGCGGTAGACATCGGTGGAGTAGTTGGCGGGATTCTCGACCCTGAAGTTGCCGTATTGCTTGCTCTCTTGAGGGGTATTTCCGTTCAGGCGGTAACCCCACATTTGGTACGTCGAGGGATCGGCAGAACCTCGCCACTGCGACCAACCCTGGGGAACAGTGGCGTCCGCGCGGTTCGGGTATGCGTAGCCGTTGATGTACTTGCCGATGTGGACGGTTCGGTAGCCGTCATCTTGCAGCCACTTGCCGATCTGCTTGTCTCCGGAGTTCTGTTCCCAGGGGACAAAGCCGCCATCAGGGGGGAAATTGCCCTGCACGCCGTTGTTGTGTGGGTAGGCACCGCTGAGCTGCGCGGCACGTGACGGGCAGCAGATTGCGAATGGCGTCACCATCTGATCAAAAGTGACTCCGTTGCGCGCCAACTTACGGACGTTAGGCATGTAGTCGAGGTCGGCAACTGTTTGATCATCAGTCTGAATGACGATCACATTTGGGCGCGACGGTGTGTCCGCTGCGGCGGTGGCCGGAAGCGAGAGTCCCGCGCTGATGGTGCTGATGGCCGCGACCGTGACAACGATTGAGGCAATAAGTGAACGGCGCAACCGAAGAACCTCGGGAACTCGTAGATGGATGTGCGGTCAGATCTGGCTGAAGATCACCGGCACGTAAGACCGCAATGGTAACTCCCGATAGCCGATTGGCTGCGGGAGTCTCGAAGTTGGACGATTCTGCATGCTCACGTTCACTGCCGCAGGGGCGTGCGTTGTCGCTGTACGTGTTGACACATTGGTGAGCGCAGCTGCGCGAGGTTCTCTGGTATTTGCGTAACCCACGGCCGTCGGGCTGTTGAGGAGGGTAAGAACCGCGCTTTTGGGATTACACAAACATCAGGACGCCGCCAGAGATCAGCCAGCCTCCGGGAAGGGCCGTCCCCCCATTGGAGATCAGGCCGCTGGAGTTCGTCGGGCTCGAAAAGCTTGCGGTTGCCAGGTTGGTGTCGTTCAGGTTCGTGTTGACCAGCACTGCATGCCGCAGGTCGCCGGCGGTGAGGACAGCGCCGCTGAGGTCTGTGCCAGTTAGGTTGGCATGGACCAGGTCTGCGCCCGTGTTGGTTCCAGCCAGAACTGCATTCTGCAGATTTGCGCCAGACAGATTTGCGTAGGTCCAGACAGGCCCGTCGTCTGGGCACGAGATGCTCACAATTGTGGCCCCAACAAACGACGCATGCTGCGCGTAGAAGTGGTTGATGTTTGCGGCAGTGAGGTCAGCTCCGTTGAAGTTCGCGTACTGCGCTGCCGTCTGGTCCAGGATCGCGCTGTTTAGCTTCGTGCGGACGAATATCGCGCTCTGGACGCCGCTTCCTCGAAGGTTGGCACCGGTCAGGTCTGCGTCCGTGAAGTCGACGCCTTGCAGGTTGCTCCACGGCGACAGGTCGATGTCGGCAAGATCGGCGCCCTGAAGGTTCACACCAGTGGCGATGATGTAGCCGTTGTATACGTCATCGAAGCGCGGGCAGTTGAATGCCAAGTCGCCACAGTCAGTTGGCAACGGACGCCCGATGACACCCCCAGACGAGGCTCCGAGGAACGACGCCTGAGTGAGTTCGACGTTTGCCAAGGTTGCATTCGCCAACTTCGCCCCGTTGAAGGATGCGCGGGCCAGAAGGGAATTCGAGAAGTCCACTCCGGTGAGGTTCGCCATTCCGAAGTTTGCGCCGCGAACTGACGCAGCGGCGAAAGATGCGTTCGTCAGGGTCGACTTCGCGAAATTGGCGTTGTCAAGTGCTTGGGCGCTGAAGTCGCAATTTGTGAGGTTCTTGTAGGGCCCGGGAGTGCAGTCGCGCGCAACCTTTTTGTACTTCACTGTGTAGCGCGTTGTTCCGCTGCGCTTGACGGTGAGATTCTTGATTGCCGTCTTGGGCGAGTACGTGGCATCTCCAACGGTGGTTCCGTAGGCATGTACGCGGTATTGGCCCGCTCGCAAGTTCGTCAACTGGGCGGATCCGGTGAGGGTCTCGAGGTACCGCTTCGTGGATTTCGAAGTGCCCGACACAACTACCCGCGAATTGGTGGAGGCAGGTAAGCCTGAGACTTTCACTGCCAGGCGACCCTTGCTGGCCTTGCGAGGGTGGAGTGATCGATTTGTCGGAGCCTGCGAAGCCGTCTTCGCGCCCTCTGCTGTCGTTGACGCAGGTGCTGTCGCTGCGTTCGCTGCGCTCGCGGCCATGCCCAGCGACCCGGATGCCAGAAGTGTGGCAGCTGCCAAGTACGCAACGGTGTGGATCCGGCGCTGGGAAGCTGACATTTGCGACTCCGTGGTGTGGAACGAACCAGTTGAGTCAGTGTCACCGTTGCGGTTGTCTGAAGATCAAAACCCAGGCGCTCGGTTACTCCGAATGGCTTACGTTGGAGCGGGTGACCGGGGCCGTCGCTCGCTTACCTCCGCCGACCACGTAACGGGTGGACTTTCGTCGCCTGTAGGGCAGGTAACCGCCACGTTGTTGGGGCTGCGGCTCTATGCGTCGTCAGCCTTCGCCGACGGCAGGGGCGGGGTGCTTGATTGATTCGGGCGTCTCGTCGTCAGCGTGGTCTCCTGCGTGCTTAAGCAATGCGAAGCCGACGACGCCTCCGATCAGGGCGAGCACAGCGGTGATGTACATCATCGTGGCGAAGGCGGAACCGTAGGACGCGGTTGCATCTGCAAGTGCTTGCTTGCCGAGTGAGGTAGTTGGCGTTGTACTGGCAGATGCATAGGTAGTGACCGCATCCAAGCCTGTTCCTACCTGCTGAGCGGATACCCCGGCGGCTTCGAGCTTCGCCGTCGTTCCGCCGATGGTGAGCTTGTCGATAACGATTGTCGAGATGGCGATGCCCATGGCGTAGAAAAACTGCCCGAACGTGAGCCTCGAGCTTGCGACTGCGCCGAAATACTTGGCGGGGGCTTCTTTGAGGATCAAGGACCCGTAGGGAACCGCCGCGATTACCGCACCTGCGCCAACCAGAATGATGCCGGGCAGGAACGTCAGTAGCGACGATCCGTTATGCGTGACGCCCAGAGTGACCAAGCCTGCAGCGCTGACGATTCCGCCGAACAACAACGCACTTCGCGCGGACAACTTGCCGCTCGACATCGCCTTTCCGGTCGCCAGACCAACGACGATGCCAGTGATCAGGATCGGAAGTTGCCAGAGTGATACTTCGAGTGTCTTGAGTCCGGTGACGTATTGCCACAGGTTGGTCAACTGGAGGAATACGACGGCATTGCCGAAGTTGTAGATGAAGCCAGCCATGATCGCCGCAAGAAACACTGGGTTCTTGAACAGGCTGACAGGAAAGAA
>JAOAUD010000010.1 GCA_030157755.1 Candidatus Nanopelagicales bacterium | reverse complement strand
CGCCGATCATCGCAACCGGAGAGGTCCTCCTTCCTGACCCGCGGGCTCCATTCGCGGTTGTTTCCGACATCGATGACACCGTCCTGCGCACCGGATTGACGGAGGGATTCGTCGCAGTGCGTCAAACGCTGCTGGGCAGCGCAAGCACGCGGCGCGAGATCCCCGGGATGCCTGCGCTCTACCAAGGCCTGGCAAGCGGAATTGGCAATAAGCCCGAACCTGCGTTCTATTACCTGTCGACGGGACCGTGGAACCTTTACGAAATGCTCACTGAGTTCCTGGATATCCGAGGATTCCCTCGGGGTGTCCTTCACCTCACGGACTGGGGTCCTCAAGAGCGATACGTGATGCGATCCGGCAAGGAGCACAAGCGACTCTCCCTGGCGAGGATGTTTGCTGCCTACCCGAAGACCAAATTTGTGCTCATCGGCGATTCCGGACAAAACGATCCCTACGTCTATGTCGAGGCCGCGCGTGAACACCCTCGGCAGGTACGCGCCATTGTCATCTTGGATGTTGGCGACCACATGGCCGAACGTGCCCAGGAACTTGTCCAGTGGCAAGCAGAACTTGACGAGGAAGGCATCCCCTTCTATTTCGTGGCAGACGCAAAGGAAGCTGCGTCGGTGATGGTTCACCACCGAATGGTGAAGAAGGAAGTCGTCACAAAGGTCGCTGAGCAAATCCTGGAGCGCGGCGACAGCTAGCCTCACGTCGACCAATCGCCAGCACCAAATCCGCGCGGTTGACGTCGAAGACAGCTGAATACGTACTACCGTCTGACCCACCTGCCAGCCTTTCGATGTGGCTGACGACGCTAAGACGGAGACTCACGTGACCGAACGCACCTGCCTGGAGATCTGCGCGGGTGCGGGCGGGCAGGCGTTAGGACTTGAGGCAGCCGGCTTTTCCCATCAACTGGCTGTCGAAATCGAGCCAGATGCGTGCCAAACGCTGATCCGTAACCGCAACGAGTGGTCTGTTCGCGAGACCGATGTTCGTGAGGTCGATGGTCGACCTTTCCGCGGTGTTGACCTGCTGGCAGGTGGCGTGCCGTGCCCGCCGTTCTCGGTCGCAGGGCACCAACTCGGTTCCGACGACGAGCGCGACCTCTTCCCGGAAGCCCTTCGACTCGTGCGTGAGGCGAAGCCAGCTGCGGTCATGCTCGAAAACGTCCGAGGTCTCGCGGCTGATCGTTTCTCGAGTTACCGCCAAGCCATCGTCGGCGAACTCAGCGCGCAGGGATATGTCAGCGACTGGAGACTCCTGCAGGCGAGTAACTTCGGCGTCCCACAGCTTCGTCCCCGGTTCATCTTGATTGCATTGCGCCCACGGGCATTTCGCAGATTTGAATGGCCAGAACCGCAGCCCTCACCGGCCACCGTTGGTGAGACATTGAAGGACCTTATGGCCGATCAGGGCTGGCCTGGGGCCGATCAATGGGCGGTCAAAGCAGACAGAATCGCGCCAACTCTGGTGGGCGGTTCGCGAAAACACGGTGGCCCCGATCTCGGGCCAACTCGCGCCCGAAACGAGTGGCTCAAACTTGGTGTTGATGGTCGCGGAATCGCTGACGCCGCTCCATCGGCTGATGATCCTGACTCCCACACTCCCCGACTCACTTTGCGCATGGCGGCCCGACTCCAGGGATTCCCCGATGCCTGGGAATTCGCTGGTCGCAAGACCTCGACCTACCGCCAGATTGGCAACGCCTTCCCGCCCCCGGTCGCCAGAGCCGTGGGAGATGCATTGCTGGCCGCCCTGAACGGTCCAGCCCGGCCAGCACGGGGCACATCATCGAACCGCTAATCCTCGACCTAGATGTCACCGCAATCCCCACGGTCACTCAAATCGTCAACGACTTGGCTGTCCTTGACTCAATGCCTGCTCAGCAGCAGCTCCACGTCAGCACGACGAGCGACGAGGACTGCAGCGCCATCAAAGTCGACCTCGTGGCTCGCGCGGGAGGCAGTGCCGCCCTGGGTCACGCGATCGGTCGGGCCCTCCGCCGCAGCTACGACCAGGTCTACGACGGCAAACAGACGGGCAGATTCCACTGGGCCCAGCTGAGCAAGACAGAAAAGACCAATGCAGGGTCATTGGTGGAGATCTGGTTGGCTCGCGAGCTGGGACTCAGCGATGGCTCAGATCTTGATTTTCGAATTGCCGGACACGAGGTCGATTGCAAGTTCAGCCAACGTCTCGGCGGTTGGATGCTGCCGCCAGAGGTGCTCGGACACATCGCGATGCTCGTCACGGCAGATGACTACCTAGGAACATGGAGTCTGGGGCTGCTGCGTATAACGCCCGATCGCATTCATTCGTCAACAAATCGCGACGCGAAGGCGACATTGAACGCATCGGGCCGAGCGGACATTCGGTGGATCTTCAAAGATGCGCAACTGCCACCGAACGCCCTGCTGCGAATGTCCACTGCGGACGCAATTGCCGTGATGTCGAAGCACCGTCAGGGGCGATCAGTGAGCGGCCAAGAACGTCTCGACGAACTCTTCCGGCGAGCGCAGGGCCTGTGCATCAGCCGTACGGTTATCGCAACAGTCGCCCAACAGGAAGATCCGATGAAGCGGGTTCGGTCCAATGGCGGCAGCCGCTCACGACTTGCTGCGGAGGGCTACCTACTTCTTGGCCACTACCGGGCGCACCGAGCCGTAGCTCGTGCTTTGGGTGTCCCAGAGCCCAACTCAGGCGAAATTGTCAGCATCCGAGTCGCTCCAGCAGAATCGGATTCCAACGAGCCAACGGCCCGCATCAACGATTCTTCGTGGCGCTTATGGCGCAGCGGAGACGACGTTGTCGCCGCTCCCCCGCTCGCTCACGCCGAGGGCGGGAACAACCCCGCCGACCTGTGACTGGTCAGCTAACACCGCCCACACCATAGGTACCTGCAGTGGCATGCGCGCCCACCCGATGATTGCTGCCTTCGAGCGGATTCCACGCTTTCGCGTCACCCTCGTCGCGTACTCAAGGTTGCCAGGCCACACCGCCACCAACAATGCCGCTGACGCCTTCGGGGCCCACGGCTGACGAGTCAACAGACCAACCGCACAGACAAGCTCCGCCGCGCCACTCGCATAGATCACGAGGTCACGTGACGGCAGGCGCGGGGGCATTAGCGAGTAGAAAACCCGAGGCCTCACGAGGTGGGCAACCCCACTAACTGCGAACAGACCAATCACGCCTGCCCTGACCGTGTGGCGCACTCGTTCAATTTTCACTCTCGCCACTATGCACTAACTTCTGACCGGCTCCAACGCTTGCGCATCGCGAGGACCCATCCCCAGCCAACTAGGCCGGCGGGTATCTCTATCAAGTAGGTGTAGAAATGCAGGATCAGCACTGCTGCAGCCGCAACTGCAGGGGGCGTTCCGAACAACACGAGCAAACCCGCTGTGCCTGCCTCCGAAATGCCAACTCCCGACGGCGTCACGACAACCGAGGTCAGCACGCGGGAAAGCGCGAACGCCGCAGTTGTTTCGGCAATCCCGATGGGGGCACCCAACGAATTCAACGCCCAAGCAAACAACGCAAGTTCGCTGGCGTAGTAAGCGACCATTCCAAACGCAATGCGGTACCAGCCAGTCCGCAAGATCCCCACTGCATCGAGCTGCATACGTTGCGCCGCGGCTTTGAATCGCGGCGCCGGTGGTGGTCGGCGAAGCAATCTGGCGAACCATCGCCACACGATGTCGGCCAGAGCACCGAGCCAGCCGGCGACCGTCGAACTCACCAACATGAGAAACACCAGGATGGCAACAAGAACCAGCACGAGCAACGTCGATTCGACAACCCCATTGGCGCCTTCGGGCAGTTGTGCGTCGCTCGTCATGAGAGCCAGCAATCCGACCATCGGAAGGACTATTCGGATCAACAGGTTAGCCAGACCACTGACCAAGATCATCAGAGATGTGGCCACCCCACCGAATCCCCACGAGAATGTGAGCCCGTAGGTGTTGGCCACTCCGGCCGCTCCCCCAAAGGGCAAAAGATTCGACACCAACGAACCGGTGAGGTTCAGATTCAGCGCCTGCGTGTGTCCGAGACCAGGCAGACTTGCCGTGTACACAAACGTATAGAGCCACAAGCCAAGCGCCCACAGGCCCGTCATCACCACGATGTCCCTGGCGGACAACCCCGTGAGGACATTCCACGCATCGCCCCAACCGGCACCTGCGGCTTTCGGCAACAGCAGGCCAAGCAGGATCACGGCCAGCGCTAGCGATGCCAGTGAAGCAGCAATCTGGAATCCCGTCGGGCGCCACCCCTTGGGCGGAGTCTGCTCCGAAGTCATTGGCGGTCTGCCCGGCGACGTCTTGGGCTGTACTTCGGGCCAAATGCGTCGGCAAGCAACCCTGCTCGCACGGGATCACCTGAGGTGACCTGCCGGTACCACTCACGGCCGAGAACCCTCCGGAACACGGGCTTGGGAAGTTTGAGCAACGCAGACAGCGTCCGTGGCCCATCATCTGCGGCTGCCTGAGATGCATGTGCCTGCAACGAGGCTCTTTTGGCGGCAATGAAAGGCCTCACGTCAACGCGGTAGGTGATTTCGGACCTTGGCGTGAACGCGTGTTGCCACGTCTGCAGATCCAATCCGCCCAGCGCGGGCACAGCCCATCGCTGCGAGCGAATAATCCGAACGACGCGCAGCATCGGTTCGCGCGGGAGGGTGGCTTCCAGAAGTGCCGCCCGCGGGAATCGGGTGCTCGCACGTTGAACCGCTTTGTGAACCTGAACGTGATCGGGGTGGCCGTATCCCCCAGCGGAGTCGTAACCGACGACTACGTCAGCCTCCTCTTCCTCAAACAATGCAACTAGGCGATCGGCGACTACTCCAGGATCGACATCGGCAAACCGCGTCGCGCCTGCCGGAACGTCAGCCTGTCCGTCCAGGCCCGAATCGGCGTATCCGAGTTGATGAAACCCGCTGACGCCCAGCACTCGACAGGACTCAGTGAGTTCCGATGCGCGAACTTGCGCCAGGTTGTGGTCGTGCGAAATCTCGTGCGAGGTGAGACCTGCCGCACCGTCCGTGGCCATAACGAGCACCACGCGATAGCCACGCTCGCTGAGCCTTGCCATCGTCCCGGATGTCAGGAGCGCTTCATCATCGGGATGGGCGTGAACGAAGACGACAGTTGGCACGCATGGCAGTCTGACGCAGGATCGGGCATTTAGGTGTGATCAGGCAGCCAAGCGCCGCGCGAGTCGCCCACATGCGCCGACTACCGGTGCAGGTGACCGCCCGGAAGCCGACGAGGGAGGTCGCGTGGCGGGCTAGCGGGGTTCAGGACTAGTAGTGTTTCGCCGTCTGCAGCATGTCCGACACAGAATCGAGCATTGAGGTTCGATCAGTGAGAAGGTAACCGAGTGCGAGTCGCCCACATAAGCGATTGCTACCTGCCCCGTACAGGTGGAATCGAACTGCAGGTTCGCGGACTTTCCCAAGCCCAGCTCGCGGCGGGCGAGTCCCCCGAGATCATCACGGCCACGCCTGCCGCTCGCGGGAAAGCCCAAATCCCCGGCGAAACAGACGAAGGCGTCCCGATCCATCGACTCGCGCTTGACCTCCCGGCCGGTCTTCCCATCAGCCCGTACGTGGGCGCGCGACTGCGCGATCTACTGCTTGACACTGCAGATGTTGTCCACGTCCACGGCGGCCTGGTCTCAGTCTTTGCTTGGCCCGCTTTACGCACTGCAGTCAAAGCGGGTCTGCCTGCTGTGGTTTCGGTGCACTCCGTTTGGGCGGGTTGGTCGCGGGCGTTCGCCGCCGCTGACTTGGTCTCAAACTGGCGCAAATGGCCCGTCCTGTGGACAGCGGTCAGCGATGTGGCTGCAGCTCCCCTGCGTGACGCGCTCGGCGGCCATGGTGAAGTCCGAGTGCTTCACAACGGAATCGACCTGGCTGGTTGGCGCCCACCCGCCACGACCAATACTGACCCCGACGAGATCGTCATCGTGTCTGTTGCCCGACTTGCCGTGCGCAAGCGTGGGCTGGCCCTCATCGACATTCTCGAACAGGCCCGCGCCAAGATCCCTGCAAGCAAGAAAATCCGGGCCGTCCTCATCGGCGACGGTCCCGACCGATCGCGGATTGAGCGCACGTTGGAACGCCGCAACATGGACTGGGTCGATTGCGTCGGCTGGCAGGACCACGACCAGATTCGCGCCCATTACGAACGGGCTAGCATCTACATCAGCCCGTCACGCCTGGAATCATTCGGCATCGCCGCGCTCGAGGCCAGAACATACGGCCTGCCCGTGGTGGCACTTGAAGACTCCGGAACCAACGAATTCATCCACGATGGCGTTGAGGGACTTCTCGAACCCGATGATGACGGCCTCGTTGATGCGTTGTACCGCCTGAGTACGGATTCGGCGCTGCGAAACAAGATCGCCGAACACAATCGGACCATCGAACCAGCGTTCGGTTGGAAGTCAATCGTTGCGAAGGCGAACGACTGTTACGCCGCTGCAACACGGCTTCGCGACGATTCCTAACGCGAACTACTGACCGTCGGCACGCACTCTGTCGCGAGCACACCAATCGTTTCAGCTGTCGCCGCGATGATCCTTTTCGGCGAGAAGCTTGATCCCCAAGGACACGACGCGACAGCGGCACCCAAGTCAGATTCGAGCACAAGCTCCGAGTAGCCGCCGCCACATTTGGCGAATGTCCAGAACCTGCTCCGGCGTGTTTTCTGATCAATTTCGGTGTTGATCTACCACGCCGGAAAAACGTCCGCGACGCGATCCCCCACGGCCCGGATGATGCGCGGACCTGGTGCATCATTGGCCTCCCCGACGAACCCGAGAGGCGAGCGATCAAGAGTGAGAAGAGGTCTGCGGCGCTGGCAGGAAGAGGCCCGACAGGCGTTCTGGGCGAACTCGAGCGACAACTTTCAGGTCACTGCAACACCTGGGGCCGGCAAGACTCGATTCGCAATTGCTGTGGCCGTGGAGGCCCTTGAGCGCGACCTCGTCGATCAACTCATCGTGGTCGCGCCGACCGACCACCTACGGACGCAGTGGGCTGAGGCAGCGATCGGTCAGCGCCTCAAGCTTGATCCGACGCTGTCCAATCGTGTAGGCCAGGTGCGCAACGGATTCCACGGCTACGTGACCACGTACGCTCAAATCGCCTCTGCTCCTAAACGCCACCAACTGCGGGCGCAGAACAAACGAACCATGGTGATTCTCGATGAGGTCCACCATGCCGGTGACGGGTTGCGCTGGGGCGACGCCGTTGCCAATGCGTTCGCTGACTGCGTGAAGCGGCTGACCTTGTCAGGCACTCCGTTTCGTACCAAGGCTGGCGAAACCATCCCCTTTGTCCGTTACGAACAAGACGGCGACACGTTCCAGAGTCAGGCCGATTACACCTACGGCTACAAGGAGGCACTTGCCGACGGCGTGGTCAGGCCGGTCGTCTTTGCTGCCTACACCGGCCAGGCGCGCTGGCTCAACAGCGCCGGCGAGGTGGTGGCAACCGGACTTGGTGAGGGATCGGACGGAAAAGCAAACTCGAAGTCAATTGAACAACTCGCCTGGCGCACCGCATTGGACCCGCAGGGCGAATGGGTGCCGCACGTCATCGCCGCGATGGACGACCGACTCAACCATCAGCGCTCCCATGGAATCCCTGACGCTGCTGGCCTCGTCTTGGCAAGCGACCAAGATAGTGCGCGGGCCTACGCCGCGATCGTCGAAGAGGTCACTGGAGACAAGCCAATCCTCGTGCTGTCCGACGATGCCGACGCTTCCAACAAGATCAGTCGATTCCGTGACGGCAGCAACAAGTACGCCGTCTGCGTCCGAATGATTTCGGAAGGCTGCGATATTCCACGAGCGACAACCATCGCCTACATGACCAGCTATCGGACCTCGCTGTTCTTCGCCCAGGCGATTGGACGTGTGGTCCGGGCCCGCCGACCCAAGGAGATGGCGACCGTCTTCCTGCCCGCTGTGCGGCCCCTGCTGGAGTTGGCTGCCGAGATCGAGGTCGAACGAAACCACATCTTCCGGATTCCTCCGACAGCGGCTGACGACGCGCTCGACGAACTCGTTGAGCTGCGGCCTGACGCCAGCGACAATCTGGAAACCTGGCGACCCCTTGGCGCAGAAGCCGAATTCGCACACGTCCTACACAGCGGCAAGGCGGTCGCCGCCGACTATGCAGAGCTCGCACCCGACGATGAATCCCAGGA
>JAOAUD010000009.1:18157-33831 GCA_030157755.1 Candidatus Nanopelagicales bacterium | reverse complement strand
TGTATTTCGAGCCGTTGACCGCCGAAGACGTCCTCGCCGTCTACGAAGCTGAGGTCGCCGCAGGCCCGGTTGCGGGCGTGATCTGCCAGCTCGGTGGGCAAACGCCGCTCGGGTTGGCGCAGACACTGAAGGATGCTGGAGTCCCCGTCGTCGGCACGAGCCCCGAGGCGATCCACCTGGCGGAGGAACGTGGCGCCTTTGGACGTGTTCTTGATGACGCATCACTTCCGGCGCCCGCCCATGGATTGGCCAGCAGTTTCGATCAGGCCCAAGAGATTGCCGCTCGGATCGGCTACCCAGTTCTGGTCCGGCCTTCGTATGTACTCGGTGGTCGCGGGATGGAAATCGTCTACGACGATGCGATGCTCGCCGACTACCTACAGCGCGCTACGGAGGCGAGCCCTGAGCACCCCGTCCTCGTTGACCGGTTCCTCGATGACGCGATTGAGATTGACGTCGACGCCTTGTACGACGGCGAGGAGCTGTTTCTTGGTGGGGTCATGGAGCACATCGAGGAGGCCGGAGTTCACTCCGGAGACTCAGCGTGCGCACTTCCGCCAATCACCCTGAGCCGCACCGAGATCATGAGGGTTCGTCGCAGCACAGAGGCCATCGCCAAGGGCGTCGGTGTTCGCGGATTGCTCAATGTGCAGTACGCACTTGCCGGGGGAGTGCTCTACGTTCTTGAGGCCAACCCTCGAGCATCGCGCACAGTGCCCTTCGTCTCGAAGGCGACGGGAGTGTCGATGGCGAAGGCTGCCGCTCGCATCGCCCTCGGCGCAACGATCGCTGAACTTCGGGCAGAGGGGATTCTGACTGCGCAAGGCGATGGCGGGACCTTGCCAGTAGGGGGACCCGTCGCGGTGAAGGAAGCCGTCCTGCCATTTGGACGGTTCCACGGGGTGGACACCTTGCTCGGCCCGGAAATGCGTTCCACCGGCGAGGTCATGGGAATTGATCACGACTTCGGGACGGCGTTCGCAAAGTCGCAGTCCGCCGCGTTCTCTTCGGGCTTGCCGACCTCGGGGCGCGTATTTGTCTCGATGGCAGATCGCGACAAGAGGTCGATGGTGTTCCCGGTGAAGCGTCTGGCGGACCTAGGTTTTGAGATTGCGGCGACACCGGGCACGGCTGCCGTGCTTGCCCGCCATGGCGTCAAGACCACCGAGTTGCGCAAGCACTTCGAAGGTCTAGGACCCAACGGCGAGCCAACGACGATCGACGCGATGGAGGCCGGAGAGATCGACATGGTGGTGAACACTCCGTATGGCGTGGGAGCACGTGTCGATGGCTACGAAATTCGAACCGTGGCGGTGCGACTCGGTATCCCATGCATCACAACGGCGCAGGGCCTCGCAGCTGCGGTTGAAGGTATCGAGTCCATGTTGGCCGGTGAGATATCAGTGCGAAGTCTGCAGCAACATGCCGCGGACCTCACCGCTCTTCGGACCGCGCAGGCAGCTTCTGGTGAAGGCCTCACCTCATGAGCACATTCGGTCGCCCGACGAAGGCAGAGCCAGGGCCGCTGCAAGTTCGCGGCGAGGTACTTGCCGTACGTCGCAGCGGTGACTACCACGTTCTGGTGTTCGCGGCGCCCGGTGTTGCAGAACTGACTGCGCCGGGCAACTTCGTGGCTATCGCTGTGGGTGGACAACCAACTGCGATGTTGTTGAGGCGGTGTTTCTCAATCCACCACGTCGACACAGCCGGTGCCCTCGGCGGGACGGTCGAGATCGTGGTTGATGCTCACGGGCCGGGAACAAAGTGGCTGGTGGATCGTGCGCAAGGCGATGCCCTCGACGTGATTGCACCTCTCGGGCGCCCGTTCTCACTGCCGAAGGATCCGGTCCCGTGTGTGCTCGTCGGTGGAGGCTACGGCTCTGCTCCGCTCTTCATGCTGGCGGACAGACTGCGCGAACGTGGTTGTCGTGTAGATCTGATTCTCGGGGCAGCGACGGAGTCCAGACTGTTCGGCGTCGTGGATGGGCGACGCCGGGCATCGAGCCTGACGATTACGACCGATGACGGCTCGTTGGGTGTGCGAGGCCGAGTCACGGATGTCCTCGACGGCATTCTTGATCAACATGGCGGACAAGTGATCTACGGCTGCGGGCCGATGGGCATGCTGGCCGGTTTGGCCAAGGTCGCCGAGCAACGCGGCATCGTGAGCCAGTGCGCAGTTGAGGAAGCGATGGCTTGTGGCGTCGGAGTGTGCATGACCTGTGTGCTTCCAGTCGTCGGCAAAGATGGCGTGACGCGGATGACGCGTTCGTGCACTGAGGGCCCGGTGTTCTTTGGGGACCAAGTCCGCTGGGATGCAGCAGGCACGGTTCCAGCGGACTGTCTCGGAGCGCCGGTGGTTGAGGGCGGGGCGACATCACGATGAGCAACGTTGTTGACATGCGTGCCCAGTTAGCAAGCGCGGCTCTGCCCTCGCCGGTACTCACGGCTTCGGGTTGCGCGGCGGCCGGTCGTGAACTTGACCGGTTCTTCGACGTAACAGCCATCGGCGCCGTGGTGACCAAGAGCATCATGACTGCCCCACGGTCTGGGCGCGCAACTCCGCGAATGGCGGAGACTCCCGCCGGGATGCTTAATTCCATTGGGTTGCAGGGCCCTGGCGTCGAGGAATTCATTCGTAAGGATTTGCGGTGGTTGCGCGAGCGCGGGGCACGCACCGTGGTGTCTATCGCAGGGGGTTCGGTCAGCGAATTTGCCGAACTCGCCAACCGGTTGCGCCATGAGGAGGGAATAGCCGCGATCGAAGTCAACATCTCGTGTCCAAACGTCGAAAGCCGCGGCCAAGTCTTTGCCTGCGACGCGCGCGCCGCAGGTTCGGTGATTCACGCCGTTCGTCGCCATACGAGTGCGCTGACCCCGATCTTCGCGAAGCTGTCGCCAGACGTGACAGACATTGCAGACATCGCGAGGGCCTGTGTGACCGCGGGCGCAGATGGGCTGTCGATGATCAACACGACGCTGGGAATGGTGATCGACACCGACACGATGCGACCGGCATTGGCTGGCATCACGGGCGGCTTGTCCGGACCGGCGATTCGACCGATGGCTGTTCGGTGCGTGTGGCAGGTCCGCCAAGCACTCCCTGATGTTCCGATCCTCGGAATGGGCGGCATCGCAACCGGGCTCGACGCTCTGCAGTTCCTCCTAGCCGGTGCAAACGCTGTCAGTGTCGGAACCGCTGTATTCAACGATCCATCGGCGCCCTGGCGCATCCATAACGAACTTGCGGCCGCACTTGCGGACCGAGGGTTCCGCAGCGTTGCCGATGCAGTCGGATACGCACATAGAGAGGAAGTGCCTTCCTGATGACCGAACCTCGCGCACCGATAGCTGTCGCGCTCGACTTACCGGACCTCGCGTCTGCGACTGAAGTAGCAGCACAGGTGAATGATTCGGTTGCCTTTTTGAAAGTTGGGCTCGAAACCTACCTCCGCGACGGCGCCGCTGGTGTCGGTGCGATTCGGCAGGCGGCTGGGCCAAACGTCGAACTGTTCTTGGACCTGAAGCTTCACGACATTCCGAACACCGTGGCTGGGGCAGCACGTTCGGTTGCCGCTCTGAACCCATCGTTGCTGACCGTCCATGCATCGGGTGGTCCAGCGATGATCGAGGCGGCAGTCAACGCGCTTCCAGGCACCTCGATCACTGCGGTGACGATTCTGACTTCGCTCACTGCGGCGGACCTAGCCGCCATTGGAATTGAGGGAGATCCGCTCAGCGCGGTTGTCCGGCTTGCGAAGCTTGCCGTTGATGCGGGAGCCACAGCCTTGGTGTGTTCACCACTCGAGGTTGCTGCGGTGCGTTCCGCTGTCGGTCCTGACGTTCGATTGGTCATTCCAGGAATCCGGCCGGCAGGCGGCGACCTCGGGGACCAGCAGCGGGTCGCGACACCTGAGCAGGCGCTCGCCGACGGGGCCGACTTATTGGTGATTGGGCGCCCGATCACTGCGGCGCCTGATCCAGGCGCGGCCGCTCGGGCGATCGCAGCGACGATCTCGGGTGTGTGATTGTTCCTAGTTGCGTTGCGCGCTACAAAAGCTGGCGCCCGCGGTGCTACTTTCCGTGGCGTGCCACTGCCAACACTGACGCCAGAACAACGCGCTGACGCAGCTGCACGCGCAACGGCGGCACGGCGCACCAGAGCGCTTGTGCGAGCCGAACTGAAGTCCGGCGACATCAAGATCAGTGAAGTCATTGCGCGGGCCACCGCCGATGAGGCGATCGCAAAGCTCAAGGTGGTGTCGCTACTCGAGGCACTGCCCGGCGTCGGAAAGGCAAAGGCCGCAACGATCATGGCGCGTCATCACATTGCAGTGTCGAGGCGGGTGCGGGGTCTCGGCCAACATCAACGGGAAGCTCTGACGAGGGAGTTTGGATGACCACCGGATCGCTGATTGTTGTGGCGGGACCGTCAGGTGTCGGCAAGGGCACGCTGATTCAGAAGGTGTTGGCACAGGATCCCTCCCTATGGTTGTCAGTGTCGGCAACCACGCGTGCGCCGCGACCGGGAGAAGTTGACGGGCGGGACTACGTCTTCCTGTCTGAATCCGAATTTGCCCGTCTGGTGGAGTCAGGTGGATTCCTTGAGTCGGCCGAGTTCGCAGGCAACTACTACGGCACTCCGGCATTGCCCGTTCTCGAAAAGATCTCGCATGGCACAGACGTACTGCTCGAGATCGACCTGCAGGGCGTCAGGCAACTCCGCGACAACATGCCGGGTGCACGAACCGTGTTTGTCGCTCCGCCATCAGAAGAAGAACTTGCCACCAGACTTGCGGGCCGAGGTACCGAGGATGCAGCAACAATTGCGCGACGGATGGCGGTAGCGCATGAGGAATTGCAGGCTGCCGGGGAGTTCGATTGTGTGATTGTGAATGCGGATATCGATACAGCTGCGGAGCAGTTGCTAGCATGGATCCATAACCGCACGGCCTGACGCTTGATTCTGTGCACGCTACGACCAATTCGAAAAACTCTTTGCGCCACACAACTGCGCGAGGTACCACCGGAAGGAACCGCAGTGTCAACTGCACCAGATCCACAGGGCATCACCGATCCGCCCATCGACGAGCTGCTCGACAAGACTGATTCCAAGTACTCCTTGGTCATCTACGCGGCAAAGCGTGCCCGTCAAATCAATGCGTACTACTCGCAGCTTGGCGAGGGACTCCTGGAATACGTCGGTCCGCTCGTGGAGACCCATCTCCAGGAGAAGCCGCTGTCGATCGCGCTGCGAGAAATCGATGCAGGCTTGCTCTACTCAGAGCCAGTCGAAGGTGCAGTGGAGAAGGTCCGCTGAATCAACACATCGTCCTCGGAGTAGGTGGCGGAATCGCCGCCTACAAGGCATGTGAATTGCTCCGGAGGCTGCGCGAAGCTGGGCATGATGTCAGAGTTGTTCCTACACAGTCGGCGCTGGAATTTGTCGGGCGTGCCACGTGGGAAGCGCTTTCCGGAAACCCAGTGACCACGACGGTTTTTGACGACGTTCACGAAGTTGCTCACGTCCGCATTGCTCAGCACGCGAAGTTAGTCGTGATTGCCCCAGCAACGGCGAACCTTTTGGCAAAGGCGGCGAATGGCCTTGCCGATGATCTGTTGACCTCCACACTGCTGATGTCACGGGCACCAGTGGTGTTCGCTCCAGCAATGCATACGGAGATGTGGAACCACCCGGCAACTCAGCAGAACGTTGCAACCCTGCGTGCCCGCGGCCTGTTGGTTATTGAACCCGCGACTGGTCGCCTCACAGGTGCCGACAGTGGGCAGGGTCGACTGCCTGAGCCAGCCGCACTCGCGGAGGTATGCGAAGCCGTACTAGATCGTGGAACCGGCGTTGCGGATTTGGCGGGTAAGAACGTTCTGATCAGCGCCGGCGGCACACGTGAACCCCTGGATCCAGTGAGGTTTCTGGGAAACCGTTCCAGCGGTCGTCAAGGGTGGGCACTGGCAGCGGCGGCCGTAGCTCGCGGTGCTGTGGTGCAAGTAGTTGCCGCGAACGTTGAACTTGCTGATCCGGCGGGGGCGACCGTTGTCAAGGTCGGAACCAGCGAAGAACTGCATAAGGCAATCCTCGAACGAGCTAGCGGTGCCGACGTGGTTGTGATGGCGGCTGCCGTGGCAGATTTTCGACCTACCGAGGTTTCGGTCGGCAAGATCAAGAAGACCGACGATCAGTCTGTGCCACAACTTGAACTGGTGCGCACGGTTGACGTGCTCGCTGAACTCGGCGCAAACAAGGGCGAAGGTCCACTACTAGTTGGCTTCGCCGCAGAGACCGTAGAGCCGGGGCCGAACCTCCTCGAATTGGCTTCCGCAAAACTGGCAGCCAAGGGGGCCGACCTAGTTGTCGCCAACTCAGTAGGGGTGGACCGCGGCTTCGAAAATTCGTACAACGCTGTGACGATTGTTTCGGAGAATGGGGTCGAGCGGGATGTTGCCTCAACCTCAAAGGCGGGGGTGGCGAATGCCGTCTGGGACGTTGTTTTGCAGCATTTGCCGCGTGCCGGCGATTAGGAATTCTCCGCAATCGTTAGTCTTTGCTCAGGTTTTCGACCGAACGCGCACTCACTAGTGGAAATGAAGGGCTTTTCGATGGCTGGCCGACTGTTTACTTCTGAATCTGTCACTGAGGGACATCCCGACAAGATGTCCGATCAGGTCAGCGACGCAATCTTGGATGCGATGCTCGCCGATGACCCCGCGAGCCGGGTTGCGGTTGAGACCCTGTTCACCACCGGGTTAGTTGTGGTTGCGGGCGAAGTGACGACGTCAACGTGGGTTGATATTCCCGCGATCGTTCGCAAGACGGTGCTCGACATCGGCTACGACCACTCCGACAAAGGTTTCGATGGCGCGTCATGTGGTGTCTCGATCGCGATCGGAAAGCAGTCTCCTGACATCGCTCAGGGTGTGGACGATGCTTTTGAGGAGCGCTCGGAGGGGTCACACGATCCACTGGATCGCCAGGGTGCAGGTGACCAGGGCCTCATGTTCGGCTTTGCTTGCGATGACACACCCGAGTTGATGCCGCTTCCAATCGCGCTCGCCCACCGGCTGGCTCGGCGCCTTTCGAACGTGCGTCACTCCGGCGAGGTTTCTTACTTGCGCCCGGATGGCAAGACTCAGGTGACGATTGAGTACGACGGTGAGAAGCCAGCCCGCCTCGACACTGTTGTGGTTTCGAGTCAGCATGCTGCCGACATCGACCTCGAGACGCTGCTCGCACCGGATATCCGTGAACTGGTCGTTGAGCCGGAACTTGCGGATCTCGGCTTGGACACGTCCGGATACCGACTACTCGTGAACCCGACCGGTCGTTTCGAGATCGGCGGCCCGATGGGCGATGCCGGTCTGACCGGACGCAAGATCATCGTTGACACTTACGGCGGAATGGCCCGCCACGGCGGTGGCGCCTTCTCTGGGAAGGATCCGTCGAAGGTCGACCGCTCTGCGGCGTACGCAATGCGATGGGTGGCAAAGAACGTGGTTGCGTCAGGGCTCGCGCGTAAGTGCGAAGTTCAGGTCGCCTATGCGATCGGCAAGGCACGTCCCGTCGGCCTATTCGTTGAGACGTTCGGCACGGGGATCCTGCCTGACGCCAGAATCCAAGAGGCCGTGCAAGAGGTATTCGACCTGCGACCAGCAGCAATCATTCAGGCGCTGGATCTTCGTCGCCCGATCTATGCCAAGACCGCTGCTTACGGTCACTTCGGTCGCGAGGATGAATCCTTCACCTGGGAGCGGACTGACCGGGTTGATGACCTTCGCACGGCTGCTGGAATCTGACCTTAACTAGTTCTTGGATGTGCCCGTGAAGCGTCTTGTCTGGGTTGCAATCGCTGCGGGAGCGCTAGCTCTCACGGCATGCAGTTCGTCCGCGAATAACAGTGGATCACAGACCCCGAGCCCGACGGATCCAGCGGCATGTCTCGTTGGTAGTTGGGCCGTCACTAACAGCTTGTTCGCTGACGCTGCCGATGACGTTCTCACAACCACCGCCAACGGAACCTTGACTGGCGAGGTTGGCTTGGGGTTCACCCAAGATCAATTCACAACTACCTACAACGCGCAGTTCACCGCAAAGCAGCCGGACAGCGCCGCGAAGACGGTCAGCGATTTGTCAGTGGAAATGAGGGGCGGTTCCACAGCGACCTACACCGCCAATCCTTCGACTCTGTCGTTGTCCGGTGGCAACAGTGCAATTTCGCTCACTGCCACTTCTACCCTTAATGGCGTCACGCGGACGATCAAGGACGTGAAGCCCTACGAGCCGCTGGTCAGCTTCACGACTGGGACTGTCGCCTACACCTGTAACGGGACTTCGCTCTACTTGACCAATCAAGCGGGCATGGTTCTGACCGCCACGCGGAAGACATAAGTCCGGGGCGCTATGGAGCAGCTGGCCATTGCGGTTGACGACAGTGCTCCGACTGCAGGTGCGAGGAGAAAGGGTAGGCCGCGCCCAAAGGTTGCGAAGGCGATCTCGGAGCAAGATCCGGTAGCCGAAGTCCTCGTGGACGTCAACGCGGCCGCGGTGGATCACACATTCGACTACCTCGTTCCTGCCGAATTTGATTCAGCGGTCGTGCCGGGATGCCGGGTGCGTGTTCGATTTGCTGGACGGCTGGTCAACGGATTTGTTCTTCGCAGGCGTTCCGTTTCCGAACATGTCGGCAAGCTTGCCGCTATCAACAAGGTGCTGGGACCAGACGTCCTCATCCCAGAGATAGCTGAACTCGCACGGGCAGTCGCTGATCGATATGCAGGCACTGCCAATGAGGTACTTCGTGAAGCTGTTCCGCCGCGCCATGCAAGAACCGAAGCGAAGTTTGTTGAGCAGAGTGGTGCTCTGCTCAACGGGAACCCACCGGAGCTTGAGGAACCATCGGTCCCGGCCACTCTCGACTGGGCAGGGTACGAAGATGGAGTGCAACTGATCGAGGGCTTGGCCACTGGACGTGTCGTTCGAGCCTCGCTGATCGCAGCCTTAGCAGATTCAGGACCCGATCTGGTTGCCGATCTGGTTGCGCAAGCAGATGCCCGGGCGATCGTCGTGGTACCCGACGGGGCAGACGTTGACCGATTCGCCGAGGTCATGGGTAGGCGGTTCGGAGGCCGCGTTGCCCGCCTGACGAGTGATCAGAAGCCCCAAGATCGATACGAGGCATTCCTTCGTGTACGCGTAGGTGAGGCGACCGTGGTCGTCGGGACGCGGAACTGCGTCTTTGCCCCAGTGGCCGGCTTGCGGCTGATTGTTGTCTGGGACGACGGTGATGAGTCCTTGGTGCAGGCGCGCTCTCCCGGGTGGCACGCGCGCGAAGTTGCGGCTCTTCGGTCACTTGAGAACGACACGTCGGTCGTACTGGCGGGGTACTCACGCAGTGCTGAGGCCGCTCGCATGGTGAAACAGCGGTGGTTGGTTTCAGTCGAGCCAGGGCGTGAAGCGAGGCGCAGGTCTGCGCGCGTACTCACCTCTGCCAGTGGCCGGGCCGATGATCCGGCAGCTCACAGTCGGATCCCGCGTTTCGCATGGGAGGCAGTTTCACGCGGTGTCGCTGCGGGACCCGTCCTTGTTCAGGTGGGGCGAGCCGGGTACGTCCCCGCACTTGCGTGTGAGCAGTGCCGCGCGATCGTGAAGTGCACGATGTGTGAAGGGCCGATGGGTCAGCGAACCAGGAATGCCGGATTCCAATGTCGCTGGTGTGGCCATCCAAGTGATGACCTGGCATGCGCGGAGTGCGGGGGCACAAAATTCCGCGCTGTCCGAATTGGTTCCGAGCGCACAGCTGAGGAACTGCGGGCGTCTTTCCCGGATGTTCCTGTCATCGTCAGCGACAGCATCAACGGGGTTCAAACGAGCGTTGGCACCACCGAGATGATTGTTGTGGCGACAGTGGGTGCCGAACCCCACGCCGTTGGTAGGTACCAGGCAGCGGTTCTCCTAGACGGAGATGCACAGCTCGTCGGTGCACACCTGCGCAGCGAGGAACAACTAGTCCGCCGCTGGTTCAATGCCGCGGCATTAGTCAAGGGCGAGTCAGATGGTGGCGTCGTGGCAGTGACTGCTGATGCTTCGCACCGGGCCGTACAAGCTTTAGTCCGGTCCGACCCTGCGGGCTGGGCGGAGCGAGAGCTGAGTGAACGCCAAGCGACTGGGCTGCCACCCGTGAGTCGCTGTGCTGCAGTCACGGGCCCTGCCGATGGTGTGGCGCAATTCGTGCAGGCTTGTGACCTCGACGCTGGCTGGCGCGTACTCGGACCGAGCCCCATCGAGGGGCGGGGCAAGCATGATCAGCACGTCCGTTGTGTCATCCTCGCGCCCCACCGCGAGGGCGCCAGGTTGGCCCAGGCAGTCAAGGGGGCATTGGTACTCGGCGCTGGCGGATCTGGCGAGTCGCGGGTTGTGGTTCGCATGGATCCGCCGAGCGTCCTCTAACTGCGTAGACTGACCCCAGACTGACCCATCGATGAAAGGCCCTCTGCTGTGACTGTCCAGCCCATCCGACTATTTGGCGATCCAGTGCTTCGCAGTCCCGCAGCGACGGTGGAAACCTTCGACAAAGAGTTGCGGGTATTGGTCAAGGACCTGACGGAGACGATGTTGAAGGCCCCGGGTGCTGGGCTATCGGCAAACCAAATAGGGGTATCCCTGCGGGTATTCACGTACGACGTGGACGGCGAGGTCGGGCACTTGATCAATCCTGATCTGGATCTTTCTTCTGAGCAAGAAGAAGGTCCGGAAGGATGCCTATCGCTGCCGGGCCTGGTCTATGACACACCTCGCGCCTTGCGGACGGTTGCCAAGGGGTTCAACATGCACGGTGAACCTGTGGTCCTCGAAGGCAGTGGACTTCTTGCACGGTGTGTGCAACACGAGACTGACCACCTTGACGGTGTGCTGTTTATCGATCGACTCAGCAAAGAGGAACGTAAGAAGGCCATGAAGGAGATTCGCGAATCTCAGTGGTTTGGTGCGGAGCCGCCGATGGTCAAGGTCAGCCCCCACCAATTTGATCGCTGGTTTTAGGGGTGCGCCTCGTTTTTGCCGGGACACCCGCGCCCGCACTTCCAACGCTCGCGGCCCTCATCAATTCGCACCACGATGTCGTTGCGGTTGTCACGCGCCCCGATGCTCAAACTGGTCGTGGCCGCCGAATGGCCATGTCCGAGGTCGCCGAACTCGCCGAGGAAAGTGGAATTCCGATCCTGCGGCCGCAGAAGGCCTCTGATCCCGATTTTCTCGCCGAGCTGACATCGCTTGCCCCGGATGCATGTCCAGTGGTCGCTTACGGGGCGTTGCTCCCGCAGGAGGTCCTCGATATCCCGCGATTTGGATGGATCAACCTGCACTTTTCGCTGCTCCCAGCGTGGCGAGGCGCGGCGCCCGTTCAACACGCAATTTGGCGCGGCGACGACATCACGGGTGCGACGACCTTTCAACTCGAAGCCGGTATGGACACGGGGCCGGTGTTTGGGACCGTCGTGACGCCGATCCGGCCGTCCGATACAGCGGGCACGCTGCTCGTGGAGCTGGCTGAATCCGGTGCCGAACTCATGGTCCGAACCCTTGACGCGATCGAATCTGGCGAGGCATCGCCTGTCGCACAGCCGCCGGACGGTGTGAGCTATGCACCCAAGATTGTTACCGAAGATGCCCGCATTGACTGGAGCGTCCCGGCCATCGCTGTTGATCGGATGATCCGCGCCTGTACGCCGCAGCCTGGGGCCTGGACGACTCGCGGAGACGATCGCCTGAAACTCGGTCCGGTGACTCTTCGCCCCGACATCAGCAATCTGTCGAGCGGCGAGTTCGCCGTGGGGAAGAACGAGGTACTCGTGGGCACTGCGACCCACGCGGTCGCTTTGGGAGTTGTTCGTGCGCCGGGCAAGCGGGATATGCCCGCACCAGATTGGGCGCGCGGAGCCCGAATCGTGTCGGGGGAGCGGCTCACGTGAGTTCTCACGAGCGTGCGCGCGGGCCGCGCAAGGCACCCGTGGATGCTGCCCGGCGAGCGGCTTACGACGTTCTTCATGAGGTCGGGAGCGCTGACGCCTACGCGAACCTGGCGCTTTCTCAAATACAGCGCAGCCACGAGCTCTCGGTGCGTGATGCCGGGTTCTGTACCGAGGTGGTGAATGGCACTCTGAGGTACCGAGGTCTACTCGATGCGGTGATCGCCGAGGCGAGCGGCCGCCCCATCGACAAGTTGGATCCGCGGGTTCTCGACGTACTTCGGATGGGTACCTACCAGTTGCTTCTCATGGACACCGATGCCTATGCAGCGGTCGATACGTCAGTCAACCTGGTACGAAGCGTCGCTGGCGAGGCTCCGGCGGGACTCGTCAACGCCGTGTTGCGAAAGGTCAGCACACGAACCGATCAACAGTGGTTGAAGAAGTTGTCGGCCCAGCAACCCGGCTCTGATGAGCAGCTAGCGCTCGAGTTCAGCCATCCGACGTGGATCGTGTCTGCTCTGCGCGACGCACTCGGGCCGAAGCGTGCCGATCAGTTGCCCGCATTGCTCGCGGCGAACAATCAACCGCCGTCCGTCACCCTGGCAGCACGTCCCGGCTTGTCGACTGCAGATGACCTGTTGGCTGCAGGAGCGTCCCCGGGTCGTTGGAGCCCTTATGCGGCAGTTGCGCCCCGTGGACCCGTTGGCAGCTTTCCACCCGTTCGTGACAGGCGTGCAGGAGTCCAGGACGAGGGCAGCCAATTGGTGACCGCCGCTCTGGCCCACGCCGAGGTTGAAGGTGCCGACACCACCTGGGTTGACTTGTGTGCCGGCCCTGGGGGAAAGGTCGCTCTGCTGTCTGCGCTGGGAGCGCTTCGCGGGGCTTCGACAGTGGGGGTCGAGCTTCACCCTCACCGTGCGGAACTGATCGTCAATTCCGTATCGCGAGTGCCCGGATTCGCGGGGGTCGTGGTTGGCGACAGCAGGCAGCCACCTATCCGCCCTGGCGTTGACCGAGTCTTGCTCGACGTTCCTTGCACTGGCCTTGGCGTGGTGCGCAGGCGACCTGAGTTGAGATGGCGTCGGACGCCAAGTGATGTCCCCGCGCTCAAGAAGCTTCAAACGCAGTTGCTCACCGCGGCACTCGATTTGGTTCGCCCAGGTGGAGTTGTGGCCTATGTGACCTGCTCACCACATATCGCCGAGACCGAACTTGTTGTCTCGTCTGTCGTTCGCCGACGCGATGACGTAGTGGTCGAGGATTCGCGGGGGCTGTTCCCTGGAGTCACGGACCTCGGCGACGGCCCCAATGTGCGGCTCTGGCCGCATCTGCACGGCACCGACGGAATGTTCTTTTCCCTGATGCGTCGCAGGTAGTTCGGGCACTAGCCTCTTGGTGTGTCCGTACAAATATCACCCAGCATCCTGTCGTCCGATTTTGGCCAACTGGCCGCCGAATGCGAACGCGTCGCCGGTGCGGCTGACTGGCTTCATGTGGACGTGATGGACAACCACTTCGTCCCAAACCTGACTCTGGGTCTGCCAGTCGTTGAGGCGCTGCTGAAGTCCGTGTCGACGCCGATCGACTGCCATCTCATGATTGAGGATCCAGATCGATGGGCGCCGGAGTATGCGGAGGCGGGGGCCGGAAGTGTCACCTTCCACGTTGAGGCCGCGCACGCTCCGATTCGACTCGCGCGAGCGCTGCGGTCTGCGGGAGCCCGTGCTGGCATGGCCCTGAAACCAGCCACCGCAATTGAGCCGTACGCCGACATGCTTAGTGAGCTCGACATGGTCCTTCTCATGACGGTCGAACCGGGATTCGGAGGCCAGTCTTTCCTCGATGTTGTTGTCCCGAAGATCGCCCGTACCCGCGAATTGCTGGGGCCGGATTCGGATGTCTGGCTGCAGGTTGATGGTGGCATCGACGACACAACCGTGGAGATCGCGGCGGAGGCCGGAGCAAACGTGTTCGTGGCCGGCTCATCGGTGTACGGCGCTGCCGATCCAATTGCCGCAATCAACAACATTCGGGCCGCGGCCATTGCTGCCGGTGGGTGACCCAAGCCACTTGGCGGAAAGGTACGACGTCTCGAACCGAATTCGACGATCATGATTGAAGTTGCATGAACTCGTTCGAATGAAGCGAATCGTTGAGGCGACACGATATCCAGAGTCCGGGAGGCTCCCATGGCCAGCACTGCTGAAGTGCAGGCGATGACGGACGCAATCGCTCTTGCGCAGCAGGCACTATGCCCGCCCGGACCGAACCCCAGAGTTGGTTGCGTCATTCTCGCTCCTGACGGCAGCCAGGTCAGTTCGGGCGCCCACGAAGGTGCGGGAACACCGCACGCCGAAGTCGTCGCGCTACAGGCCGCGGGCGCGGCCGCGCGCGGGGCGACCGCTGTAGTCACCCTCGAGCCCTGTTCGCACACGGGCAGGACTGGTCCTTGTACCGAGGCGCTTCTGGATGCCGGCGTCTCTCGGGTGGTCTTCGCTGTTTGTGACCCCAACCCGCAAGCGGCTGGGGGAGCAGAGGCCTTACGAGCCGCTGGTGTCGATGTCGAGGCCGGGGTGCTCGAAGCGCAGGCACAACAGCTGAATGCCGGATGGGGCGTCGCCGTCTCTCGCGGTTGGCCGTTTGTCACGTTGAAGATCGCCGCGAGTTTGGACGGCAAGATCGCCGCCCGTGATGGCACCAGTCGCTGGATCACCGGGGAAGAGGCTCGCGAAGAGGTGCACGCTTTGCGAGCGCAGTCTGGGGCCGTCCTGGTGGGAATCGGCACGGTTCTTGCCGATGATCCGGTGCTGACGGATCGACGACCTGGGGCGTCGTATCAGCCGATCCCAGTGGTCGTCGGTCGGCGCGAGGTTCCCGCAAAGAGTCAATTGGCTGCTCGCGAGCCGCTCCAACTGCGGACACATGATCTTCGTGAAGCCCTGAGAGAGCTCTTCGCACATGGGGTTACCACGGTCTTGGTAGAGGGTGGTCCGACGATCGCTACCCAACTTCTGCGAGACGGACTCGTGGATCAGGTGATTTGGTACATCGCGCCTACAGTGATCGGTGGGGGGTTGCCCGCAGTCGGAGACCTCGGTATCACGACAATTGCTGAGGTGGAACGTTTCGACGTTACATCGGTGACCCGAGTGGGTGCGGATATCCGGGTCGACATGGCACCCCCTGCCAAAGGAATCAAAGGAGGTGGGAACTGACGTGTTCACGGGCATAGTCGAAGAAGTGGGATCGCTGGCCTCCCTTGAGTTCCTTGCTGGGAATGCGGCGCGAATTCGAGTCGTTGGTCCACTCGTGGTCAGCGATGCGACATTGGGTTGTTCCATCTCCGTTAGCGGTGTGTGTTTGACCGTGACGGAATTTGATGATGAATCGTTCACGGCTGATGTCATGTCCGAGACGATCGATCACACGAGCCTTGGGCAGCGACTCGCGGGTGATCGGGTGAACCTTGAACGCGCGGTTCAAGCAAACGGTCGACTCGGCGGACATGTTGTTTCGGGCCATGTTGACTGCGTTGGACACGTGCTGGCACGCACCGTGTCGCAACACTGGGAAGTCATTCGATTCTCGGTTGATCGGCATCATGCCCGACAGATCGCAATGAAAGGCTCGATCACCATTGACGGGGTCTCCCTTACGATCAGTGGGCTTGGGCAGACCGACACAGGTACTGATTG
>JAOAUD010000009.1:0-18147 GCA_030157755.1 Candidatus Nanopelagicales bacterium | reverse complement strand
CCACCACACTTGCGGAGACCACCCTCGGAGGCCTCGAGGTTGGCCAACGAGTGAACATTGAGACTGACGTTTTGGCCAAGTACGTTCAACGACTGCTAGAGGACGGCACAGACAGATGATCCCGGCAGATGAACTCCTCGGTTCCGACGATGAGCAATCGAAAGAGTCCGCTGCTCAGGCGGATACAGATCAGCCAACCATCGAGCCCACCAGTGGCGGAGTTCGACTGGACCCAGTCACCCGCGCGCTCAGTGATATCCGAGCGGGCAAGGCAGTAGTCGTTGTTGACGACGAGGATCGCGAAAACGAGGGCGACCTGATCTTTGCCGCGAGTAAGGCGACGCCGGAATTAGTGGCATTCATGATTCGGTACACGAGCGGGGTCGTGTGTGTTCCGATGAGCGGGCCGGACCTTGATCGCTTGAGCCTGCCTCCGATGACCCATGTGAACGAAGACCGCAAGCAGACCGCCTATTCGGTGAGTGTTGATGCTCGCGACGGTGTGACGACAGGAATCTCGGCAGCGGATCGAGCTCACACCATTAGGGTCCTCATCGATTCAGCGACTGAGGCAACCGATATCACTCGCCCCGGCCACGTCTTTCCGTTGCGTGCAGTTCCAGGCGGCGTCCTTCGCCGGGCCGGGCACACCGAAGCCGCCGTTGACCTCGCCCGATTGGCTGGGTTGCCGCCGGGCGGTGCGATCTGTGAACTGGTCAACGATGACGGCACGATGATGCGCGCGCCGGGATGCCGCGAGTTCGCCGATGAGCATGGTTTGTCGATGATTTCGATTGCCGATCTGATCGCGTTCATTCGGCACAAGGAAAGCTTCGTCGAGCGGGTCGCGGAGGCGAATTTGCCCACCGAGCATGGGGACTTCACCGCGATTGGATACCGCGACACCATGGAGGGGCTCGAACATCTGGCTCTGGTGTTCGGGGACATCGGCGATGGTGAGGACGTGCTTGTTCGGGTCCACTCGGAGTGCCTGACAGGTGATGTCATGGGGTCGCTGCGCTGCGATTGTGGTCCGCAGTTGAACGCTGCGTTGGCGCGCGTTGCCGATGAGGGCCGTGGAGTTGTGTTGTACGTGCGCGGGCACGAGGGCCGCGGGATTGGTCTGCTGCAGAAGCTGCGCGCGTACCACCTTCAAGACAAGGGCGCGGATACTGTCGACGCCAACCTGCTCCTTGGTCTGCCATCGGATTCGCGCGACTACGGGACCGGTGCGCAAATCCTTGTTGATCTGGGGATCAAGAGCATGCGGCTGTTGACGAATAACCCGGCGAAGCTTGCTGGCCTGGACGGCTACGGAATCCGCGTCACCGACCGAGAGCCGCTTCAGATCGAACCGAATGAACACAACGCCCATTATCTGCAGACCAAAGCAGCGCGGATGGGCCACCATTTGACTGCCACGGACACCCTTGACTCACCTCTCGAGAAGGATTCGGACACCGTATGAGTGCTCACAATGATCCGGAAGCTCCGGTCCCAACAAACACGGACTTGAAGGTCACCGTTGTTGCCAGCAGTTGGCACCAGCAGGCGATGGGTGGGTTGATCGCTGGTGCAACGAAACTGCTTGACCAGGCCGGTGCAAATTACGAAGTCATCATGGTGCCCGGGACTTTCGAGCTTCCCGTGGTCGCGGCGAGCGCTGCTCCGGGCGTCGATGCCGTGGTCGCCCTCGGTGTTGTGATTCGGGGTGGCACCCCGCATTTCGACTATGTCTGCCAAGCAGCCACCGACGGCCTTGGCCGCGTCGCGCTTGATACTGGAGTCCCAGTGGGCTTCGGTGTGCTCACCTGCGACGACGAGGCGCAGGCACTCGATCGGGCCGGGCTGCCGGGCTCAAGTGAGGACAAGGGACGCGAAGCTGCATTGGCTGCGATTACCACCGCGCTCACTCTCAAGGACTTGCGTCAGCGGGTAGCAGGTAGCGGTCTAGGCTTTGCCAGATGAAGAACTTCGATGAGCTCTACCTGCAGTTGCGCAGCCGCGCCGATTCCGGTGATCCCGAATCGAACACAGTCAAGTTGCTCAATGGCGGCGTCCACTCGATCGGCAAGAAGGTTGTCGAAGAAGCAGCTGAGGTCTGGATGGCCGCAGAGTATGAAGGAAAGCAGAGAGCGGCCGAGGAAATATCCCAGTTGCTGTACCACGCAGCTGTGATGATGGTTGCCTGCAACATCACACCCGAGGACATCTACGAGCAGCTGTAGTTCAGATGTCATTAGGCTGTCTACGCAGCCCATCGAAGGGTCACACATCCAAGACGGAAGGTTTCCGGTGCTACGCATAGCCGTTCCCAACAAAGGGGCGCTGTCAGAACCCGCCCGCAGGATGCTCAATGAAGCCGGGTATCTGCGCAACAGCCGAGGCAACGAGCTTGTCGTGGCTGACCCTGACAACGACGCGGAGTTCTTCTTCTTGCGGCCTCGCGACATTGCCGTCTATGTCGGCGCCGGTCAGCTTGACCTCGGGATCACCGGTCGCGACATGTTGCTCGACTCGAAGGCCAGCGCTGCGGAGGTGCTTCCGCTCGGGTTTGGTGGGTCGACGTTCCGCCTCGCTGCCCCTGTCGGAACCGCCTCGACAATTGCAGATTTGGCTGGCCTTCGGATCGCTACCTCCTATCCAGGCATCTTGCAGGGAGACCTCGATCGCGCAGGAATCAGCGCATCAATTGTGAAGCTTGATGGTGCTGTTGAGAACGCAGTGGCGTTAGGCGTGGCAGATGCCGTTGCCGATGTGGTGGACACCGGGACAACCTTGCGCAAGGCAGGACTCGTGGTCGTGGGTGAACCCTTGTTACACAGCGAAGGAATGCTCGTGCGCCCAGAGGCATCGGATCCAAGCCCGGCCGCAGCGACGTTCATCAGAAGGATCGAGGGCGTCATTGCTGCCCGCAGTTACGTGATGGTCGACTACGACATCCGCTCCGAACAACTCGATGCGGCCGCCGCGATCACCCCTGGACTTGAGTCTCCAACGGTTTCACCGCTGCGGGATGAAGGATGGGTGGCGGTCCGAGCCATGGTCTCGCGCGCTGAAGTTCACGCGGTTATGGATTCGCTCTACGAACTCGGTGGCCGGGGGATCCTTGTGACGGACATCCTGGCCTGTCGGCTGTAGCTCCGACGCTGCGGCCAACGATTGCGACTAGTGCCCGCCGGTTGGAAGTGGATCGTTGGCGGTCGGCGCATCTGGCCCGGAGCCGCCTACCTCGATGACTTCCTCGGTCACTCTGCCCCCGGGGTGGAAGAGTGACACGATGAAGGCGATTACCAGCGCGGCAGACATCCCGTAGTAGACAACCTGGTTTGCCTGCGCAAAATCGAGTTTGATTGCCGAGGCAATCTGCTCCTGCACCGCCTGTGGGATTCCTGCTGGGAAAGAGGCGCCGGAACTAGTGCCCTCGGAAAGCTGCTGACCAAGGTTCGTGGCCTGCGATTCCGGCACACCAAAACCGGTAAGCGTCGCGGTGATCTTCGCTGCGTTCGCATTGATCAGCAGCGTTCCGAAGATAGCCAAACCAAGACTTGACCCATAGTTTCGGATCGTCTGGTTGATCCCCGTTACTTCACCGTAGGAGGCGTTGATCGCGCGGTTGACCGCATCGGTGCTTGCTGGGCCCAACAAGAGCCCGATCCCTGCGCCAGCGATCACGATGAATGGCCACTGGGCGCTGAGACTGTAGTCAGTCAACTTGCCTGCCCAGAGGAAGAAGCCAACCGCGCCGACCGCACAGCCGACGATGACGGGGCCTCGGGCCCCTCGGTTGTCCAGAATTCGACCACCGACTTGGACAGCGGGCGCAAATCCTGCGAAGAAGACCAGGAGGTAGAGCCCGGCGTTGGAGGCGTTGTAATCAAGAACGGCCTGCGAGTACACGCTGCCGAAGAAGAACACCGGAACAAACGCCATCATCGCGAAGAACAAGACTGCGTTGTCAACGAAGAAGGCGCGGTCTTTGAAGATTTCGACCTTGATCAAAGGAATCTTCACCTTGGTCTCAACCTTAACGAAGATCACGAGCAGAGCGAGCCCCAAGACGATTGAGCCAATCGTCTTCCACGAACCCCAGCCCCACGAACTGGCTTGCTGAAGGCCCAACACGCTGAAGCCCATACCAAGTGCAATGAGTACTGCACCCTTGTAATCGAGCGGTTCCTTCTTGTGTTTGGTGTGGATCTTTGCGATCAGGGTGAGGATGATCGCGATGATGGCGACCGGGACATTGACCCAGAAGATCGCCCGCCAGGTCCACTCGCTGAGGTAGCCACCAAGGATCGGCCCGATCGCCGTGAGCCCTCCGGTGATGCCGAAGAACAGCGCCAGCGCCTTTCCGCGCTCCTTGAGTGGGAAGACCGACACGACAATCGCCAGTGCTGCTGGGAACAGGAGTGCGGCACCGATTCCTTGCACGATCCTGAAAATGATCAGCCACGCTTCAGCGGCGCTCGATGCGGGAGTTGCGCCACAAAGCGCTGATGACACGGCGAAGATCGTGACGCCCAGGAGCACCATCTTCTTGTGTCCAAGGATGTCCGAAAGTCGGCCACCGAGGGCGAAGAACGCGGACAGCGAAAGCAGATAGCCGTTGATCACCCACTGGACTCCGGCATCGCTGAGGCCCAGCTCGGTTTGGATGGTGGGGATCGCGATGGAGACGATCGTCTGGTCGATGAACATCATCGACACGGCGAACATCATTGCTGCGAGGGCGATCCACTTAGTTGATGACCCGGTATTCGCGGTGCTGGTGTCAGGTGCCGCTTCGTTGCTCATGGCGCTCCTTGGCTGCGAGGTGAGCGCACGCTATCGGAAAAGGGCGGCTGAATCGGTGTCATAACGGCTACTTCGAGGCACCTACAGGAAGGTCTTGCCCTCACCGCGATAGGTCGGAACTCGATCTACGATTTCGGAGCCGCGCACCAAGAGGAACTCCTCAAAGCGCTCAGCAAGTTCGCCGGTTTTTGCGTGGCGGAACCAGACGCGGTCGCCGAGGGCCAATCCGCCCGCGGCTGCGCCGTGAAGGGGTGTTTGGACCTCGCCAGCGCCCTCTTGGCTGTCGAGTGTCAAACCTTCAGGAAGCCAAGGAGTGGGCAACCGAGAGATGTCCGCGATACCCGAGGCGACGTAACCTCCGCCGAGGACCGTCACCGTGTCGGCGTTCGGCCGTCGCACAACGGGCAGCGCGAATGCCGCGGCGGGTGCAGGTTGAAAGTGCCGGTACGAGTCAAACAGTGTGGGTGCAAAGAACCCGGAGCCAGCCGTCACTTCAGTCACACTCGGGTCTGCTGCTGAAAACTCCAATGAGCCAGTTCCGCCAGCGTTGACGAATTCAAGGCTGGTGCCTTGGCGATCCTTGAGAATGTTGTTGACGGCCGCAACGATGCGTGGCCGCCGACGAGCCAGTTCACGCTTGGAGCCCGACTGCATCGCGCTGATTGCTCGGGCGCGCACAGCGTGTCGAGGGGGTTGGTTGCCAAGGCCGGCAATCTGGGCTTCGTAGAACATGAGCCCGACCAAGTTCGCCTGCTGCGACTCGACAACTCGCGCGGCAAACCCGAGGACATCTTCCTCGGTATGAAGTGGTGATCGTTGTGCGCCAATGTGAGGCGCCCGCCCCTTGCCAGGGGTTCGTGGTCGCCACGACGAGTCCACGTCAATACAGACGCGGATCACGGCGTCGGTTCCGCGGGCAGCTTCCCCAATCAGTTCAAGGTGCGCCACATCGTCAATCATGAGTGTGATGCGTGAAGCCAGTTCGGGGTCCGCGCAGAGGCGGCGCATAGCTTGGCGATCGACCGTCGGGTATCCCACGACGACGTCATCGATAGGCGCGACGCCGCCGGAGTCACTCGCGAGCCACAACGCCTCGGGGAGGGTGAATCCGAGCACCCCGGCGAATTGCGCATGCCTCAGCACTTCATTTATGGCCCACCTCGTGCGAAGTGACTTGCTCGCCACCCGCACCCTGGTTCCGCTTGCCCGTCTAGCGATGTCGCGACGATTGGCGTCGAACGAGCCCAGATCGATAATCGCGAACGGAGGTTCGACATCGCGGGTGGCACTGTTGAGGCGCCCAGCGAGTGCATGCGAGTCCCAAGTCAACGTGGACCTCCTTCTGCAACGTCGGTGATTGCGGCTGCGACAGCGACTGGCTCATCAAACATCATGAGATGGCCGGCGCGCAGAATCTGCAGCTTCGCGAGCTCGCCAAACTGCCCGACTCGTGTGAAGTTGCGAGAGATCCAGTCTGATGCACGCCGAGTACCCATGAGGGTGCGTTCCTCACTGCTGACGAGCAGCGTCACCGGGATGGGAGGCAGCGGAGCACTTCGCGCAATTTCGAGTGCTTGACGGCAGTGGTGAGGAATTCGTAGATCCTCCCGCAGGAGGTTGCGAACGTGTGTGCGCGACCTCACTAGCGATCGCTGCTCAGGGGTCAGCCGTGGTCCGTCCGGATTGACCGTTGTTGCAAATGTCGCGATCCGCTCCACCGCACCGCCGACCGTCGATGCGAAGCCGGGAATGGAGCTTGCGAGGGCTAAGGCCGGTGCAAGAACCGCCTCGAGTCGCGTGTCATCGTTGGCGTGCTGCAGTGGATCCGTCCCGTCAACGAGCACGAGACCCATGGTCCGCTGCGGTTCCAAGCGTGCGGCGGTTTCGGCAATGATTCCTCCGTACGAATGACCAACGAGCACGAGTGGGCAACGCGGTCCGACCTCGTCATCGGCGACACGGAAGATCCTGTCGACCTCGGTGCGGATGTCGGTGGAGTCCCATCCGGAGTCTGGCGATCCACCCATTCCCGGTCGATCGAATCTGATGCAAGTGAATTCGGGCAGTAGCTCTACGACTGGATCCCAATAGTCCAGCGAAACGCCCATGCCGTTTACGAACACGATCGCCACCTGAGTTGGGCCCGGATTGGCGACTTGGACGCGAAGCTGCTCGCCACCGATAGTGCGCAATTGCCCCAGGTTCGTTGTGGTCATTACCCGGCACGCTAGCGTGCCACTCGTGGCACATATTTCAGTGACTGCACTACTTGATGCGCTCGTGGATGCCGACAGCTTCACCGCGTGGACTCCAGAGGAACTCGGGATCGGCGAGCAGTCCGCTGTGGACGGCGAGGAATACGAGCAGGAATTGGCGACTGCTCGGCAGCGATCTGGTTCTGCTGAGTCAGTGGATGTTGGGTCCGCAACCATCGACGGTATCCCTGTTGTGGTGATAGCCAGCGACTTCGCTTTCCTCGCCGGTTCAGTCGGTTCGGTCGCCTGTCAGCTTGTGATCGCGGCCTTTGATCGTGCCCGAACGCTGGGTCTGCCGGTGTTCGCGAGCCCATCTTCCGGCGGCACCCGGATGCAGGAGGGCACTGCGGCATTTGTGTTGATGGCTGATGTTGCGGCGGCAGTGAACAGATTTCGTGCAGGTGGGAACCCGTTGTTCGTGTGGCTGCGTAACCCAACCACTGGCGGGGTGATGGCGACATGGGGCTCGCTAGGGACCGTGACGTTTGGCGAACCCGACGCGCTGGCTGGGTTCCTTGGCCCGCGCGTTTTCGAGATGTTGTCCGGCGAGCAGTTTCCGACAGGCGTGCAGCTGACCAACAACCTCGCCGAAAATGGCGTCATTGATGGTGTGGTCGCGCTGCCGGACCTGCGGCAACGCGTTAGCGCAGTGCTGCAGGTGACGCAGTCCTCGGACACCGTTGATGCCAACGGCGCGCCCGCGACGCCGGAGGTGGTGACCGCAGAGATGCCGCACCCTGACCCCTGGGATGCCGTCGTACGCACGCGCGACCCATTGCGACCCACTGCCGGAACTTTGCTGGCCATCAGCCTGACCAACGCAACGCGATTGGTCGGCACCGGTCAGGGGGAGCGAAGTGACGCTCTTGGCCTCTACCTCGCCCAGTGGAATGGCATCGGCGCGGTCGTTGTAGCCCAAGATCGAGCCGCTCAAAACGATGGATCCGAATTGGGCCCTGGCGCGCTTCGGATGGCACGACGCGGATTCGCGCTGGCTGTTGAGCTCCGATTGCCCCTGATCACCATCGTGGACACGGCCGGTGCAGAACTTTCTGTTGCAGCCGAACAGGGAGGCCTGGCGGGAGAAATCGCGCGATGCCTGTCCGAACTCACGACGTTGCCCGTGCCAACGGTTTCGGTCCTGCTGGGCATGGGGTGCGGCGGTGGTGCTCTCGCGCTGTTGCCTGCCGACCGGGTGGTGGCTGCCGCGCATGCGTGGGTTTCACCCCTACCCCTGGAGGGTGCCTCGGTGATCAGGTATCGAACACCCGACCGCGCGGCTGACATGGCTCGCAGTCAACGGGTTGCCGCATGGCAACTTGCCGAATCAGGCATCGTTGATGTTGTCGTTCCTGAATACCCGGACGCGGCGCAAGAGCCGGAGGAGTTCTGTCGAAGGGTCTCGGACACGGTGTCGACGGCACTGGCAGATCTCATCCGCAGTGACGAAGTGACGCGGCTGTCCACGCGCACTGCCCGCTATCGAGGTGGTTTAGATGTCGATTGAGGAAAGATTCGATGGTAAGTCAATCCCAACATCCGAGTTCACTGATGACGACGGGCGAGCAGACCCGGCCGTTGTCCAGGCCTTGGTTGATTTTCATAGCGGCGTCGGCACACGAAGTCAGGCTGCCAATGCGATCGCGAGCGGTCGCCTCTTCGTCCCCGTGAAAGCCGTGCTGGACAGTACTGAGACGACCGATGATGGGCATCGTGTTGAGAAGGACAGCCACATGGCGACGGTCTCAGTGCAGATCCCCGATGGCAGACGGGGTCTCTTGGCGTTCACGTCAGTGGCCGCAATGTCGAGTTGGGATGTCGACGCGCGACCTGTGGCAGCCCGAGCACAAATGGTCGCTGCCGCCGCCATTGACGAAGGTGCTGACGCGCTCATCATCGATTCCGGGAGCGACCACATGTTCGTTGTGGATTCCGCGCTTCTCGAATCCATCTCGGCTGGCGAGACAGTGGGATCAGTGATCACAGACCCGCAGATTCAGGCGGCGGTGATGGATGCAGTTGCTGGACTTGCCCAGCGGTATTCCTGCCAGTTTGAGCTGTCGGAACCTCGCGGGGAAGCCGACATTCGACTGACGTTGTTGGCCCCTGCCAGCCTTGACACTCCGGCAGTGATGCAGGAGGTCGCGGCAGCGTTGTCCGGCAGTGACGTCTTGCGAAGTCGCCTCTCGCGAGGCGTGGAACTTGGGTCACGCCCAGCGGGGGATTAGTCTCCACCGCCGAGCCCTGACTTACTACTCGCCGGGCCCCTGACCTGGTGCGTCAGGAACGTCGGATGCCTCTCGAAACGCTGCTTGCAGGCTTTTGAGTCCATCGCGGAGTGGTCCAGCGTGCGCGGTACCGAGATCAGGGGCGCTTGCCTTGATCAGTCCGGCCAGTGCCGTGATCAGGATGCGCGCTTCGGCAAGGTCCTGTTGTTCGGCGGCCGTGTCTTCGTCCTCGGCAAGACCACACTTGATCGCCGCGGCGCTCATCAGGTGCACGGCCACGGTTGTGACAACCTCAACCGCCGGAACATCCGCGATATCGCGTGCGGCAGTGTTTGTTGGATCACTCGCTGGCTCAGCTCCGTTGCTCATGCTGCTACCCTTTCATCTTGGAAAGCGGAGAGATCCCACCTGCCGGCACTTTGTCGCGTCAGGTCACCACATAGCTTCACGTATGTGATGCCTTCTGGTGCGTCGGGTTCCTGCGCTTCGAAATAGCCTTGACCGACGACAGAAGGAGGCGCCATCAGCGTCGAACCCCGCATCAACGAGCGGATCAGAGTCCCGGAAGTGCGACTCGTGGGACCTGCCGGTGAACAAGTTGGAATCGTCCGGATTGAGGACGCATTGCGGCTTGCCCAGGAGGCAGACCTCGACCTAGTCGAAGTTGCACCGAACTCCCGGCCCCCAGTCTGCAAACTGATGGACTTCGGCAAGTTCAAGTACGAAGCAGCGATGAAGGCGCGGGAAACCCGCCGGAATCAAACCAACGTCATCATCAAAGAGATGAAACTTCGGCCGAAGATCGATCCTCATGATTACGGCACCAAGAAGGGCCATATCGAACGCTTCTTGAAAGCGGGCGACAAAGTCAAGGTGACCATCATGTTCCGAGGGCGCGAGCAGTCGCGGCCCGAACTTGGATTCCGTCTTCTGCAGAAGCTCGCCGAGGATGTTGCAGATCTCGGCATTGTTGAGTCCACCCCAAAGCAGGACGGACGAAACATGGTCATGGTCATCGCGCCGCTGCGGAAGAAGTCAGACGTTAAGCATGACAAGGACACGGCCGCCAAGACTCTTGAAGAAGAGATGCTCGGCGACATTGAAGCTTCCGCAGATGTACCTGCGGCCGAACAGTAGGAGAAGTACCGATGCCAAAGATGAAGACGCACAGCGGCTCAAAGAAGCGGTTCAAGACGACCGGTTCCGGGAAGCTGACTCACGAGCAGGTGAACCGTCGCCACCTCCTCGAGGTGAAGAACTCGAAGCGCACGCGTCGCCTGATGGCCGACGCACCTGTCGCCAAAGCCGATGAGAAGCGGGTCAAGCGCCTCCTCGGGAAGCGCTAACACCCAACCAATCGTCCATCTGACTGGTGTGAGTCAGTCGAAAATCTTCCCGGTGGTCAAGAGTCACTGGGCAACGAACGCAAGGAGAAGTAAGTGGCACGCGTAAAGCGCGCAGTCAATGCGCACAAGAAGCGTCGGGCAACCCTCGAGCGGGCAAGCGGCTATCGCGGGCAGCGCTCGCGCCTGTATCGCAAGGCCAAAGAGCAGGTCACGCATTCATTGGTGTACTCCTACCGTGACCGTCGCGCGCGCAAGGGTGACTTCCGTCGCCTGTGGATTCAGCGGATCAATGCGGCATCTCGCGCGAACGGGATGACCTACAACCGCTTCATCCAGGGCCTACGCGCCGCTGAGATCGAAGTTGATCGCCGGATGCTGGCGGACATGGCTGTGAACGATCCCGCTGCATTTGCCGTGCTGGTTGGCGTGGCTCGCGACGCAGTGGTGACGGATTCTTCGGCTGCATAAGTGAGTCAGCGGCCGAAGGGCGGGGGCGTTCGTCGCCCAGCCTCGAAGTCTTCTGGCGTCGTAAGCGCAGCCCGAAAGCTCCACCAGACGAGTGTTCGTGAAGCCGAGCAACTCTTTCTAGCCGATGGCCCGCAGTCCGTGGAATACGGATTGCGGGCCAATCTGCTTGAACGGGTATTCGTTTCGCCCACCGGAGATGCGCGATTCCCTGAACTGGTGGACCGTGTGCTGGCCGCCGGGGTTGACGTGCTTGTTGTTGACGACCGAGTCATTTCGGGAATCAGTGACACCCGCACGCCGCAGGGACTTGTTGGGGTTGCCCGGATGCCTGCACCGCGCACGGAAATCTGGACGTCGGACCCGCGCCTAGTTATCGGGTTAGAGCAAGCCCAAGATCCAGGCAACGTTGGCGTCGTCGTGCGCACAGCAGATGCCGCGGGGGCCGACGCTGTATTTCTAGGACCCGGAAGCGCAGACCCTTTCAGCCCCAAGAGCGTTCGCGCCAGTGCTGGATCGGTCTTCCAAATCCCGGTGCTGCGTGTTGAGTCCATGCAGACAACAGCAGGCGAGGCCCGAAGCCACGGTCTTGTCGTGAGAGGAACTGCAGCCGACGGTGACGTCACGCTCTTTTCAGACAGCCAAACCGACTTGTCCTCGCCAACCTTCTGGATGTTCGGTAACGAAGCCAACGGATTGAGCGATTCGGCCAAGCAGGCGTGCGACCAACTCGTCAGCATCCCGATGTTTGGGGGAGCCGAAAGCCTCAACGTTGGAATCGCTGCTGCCGTGTGCCTTTACGCCTCAGCAAGGGCGCAGCGTGGTGTGTCCACCGAAAGTTAGGGTATCCTAAGTAAATCGCTCAACCGAAGAGTGTCGCGGCGACGCGCGAGCCACGAGAGGTGGCACAGTTGCCACGTTGAATCCTGACCGTTGCAGAAGCTTCGCGTCCAACGCACGAAAGCGAGAATCCATGTCTTATTACAAGATGCCAGTCCTCGATGACAGCGGTTTCGTCGTTGTTGATAGTTACGACCAAGCCAGCGATCCCGCGGAGTGGCTCGACATCGAATACGTCGATTGGAAGTCCTCCGGCGACACGCGCTTCTCGCCACTGGCGTCGGCTTACGGCGACCTCGAGTGCGACGGATTCTGGAACCACACTCCGCCGAAGACGGACAAGGACGGCGTTTGGGTCGACGAAAACGTTGCGAAGGCGCCCAAACTGGTAGCGAGGGCACAGGAACCGGGTGTGAACATCGGCCGCTGCCGCGTTATCGAACTGCAGCCGAACTCCTACGCAGATGCGATTCACAACCTCCACATCGACGACAACAACCGTCTGAATCCGGAGGGCACAGGCTGGATTGTTCGCTCGTTCTTCAACCTCACCGATGACCAGGATTCGGTGATGATCCTGCGTGAAGACAAGAACGACCCGGCAACCGAGACACGCGTACCACTGCCTGCTGGTACTCAGGCCGTCATCGACACTCAGCGGCTGTATCACGCGGTGTGGCACCCAGGCGACAAGCCGCGGTACTGCCTCATCACGTCATGGGAATCTGCGCCAGGTCTAGAGGAATGGATCGCAGCTCGTCACCCGGTGACCCGCGTTGATTCCCCGCCTGTTCCCGCCGACGAATTGGCGGAGGCGCAACGTCGCGCGGCGGAACGTGCACAGCAGGAGCAAGTCCCCGAGGTCATGTCGGAGGCGTAGTCCTCGAATCTTTCCAACTCGCGCCCTAGCCTGCTTTCGAGCCCGACTAGGGCGCGAGTTGTGTGATCGCTTTCTGAAGCCATGGTTTGCCGGGTCGCTCGGCAACCGCCCGCGCGAACAACCACAGCTGGACGCGAGATGCGTCTACGTCAGTCAGCGCCGCCATGCGGGCCGCAAGCGCTGCGGGGTCTGAGGTCATCCGTGAATATGACGTTCCAATGTGCATGACCAGATCAAAAGCAGGATCGCCGATGTGTGGTTTCGGATCAATCGCGAGCCACGGTGATCGCTGGGCACCTAAGACGTTGTCCCCGTGGAGGTCGGTGAACAGCAGGACCTGATCGGCTGCGTCACTCGGCAGTGACCTCAGAAGGCCACGCGCTGCGCGGATGTGGCCAGGATCTATGAGCGTCGGGTACTCGTTCATCGCCAGTTGTGCCTCCCAACGGCCGCATAGCGCGTCCAGCGACGGGAACTGACCATCAGTGGTGGGAATCTGCCAGAACCTCCGAAGAAGGTCGGCAATAACCACGTCGCGAGCAGGTTCAGGCATGGTGGCGGACAGCGAATTGCCAGGGTCACAGCGTTCGAGTAGGAGCAGGGTCGAAGTTGGGGATTCTTCGCATCGGATGACGTTGACTGTTCCGTTGCCGCCTGAAAGTCGCAACGCCGCCGCTTCACCGTTCGCCTCAGCATGGCGCCAGCCCACTTTGAGGGCGTAAGGGATTCCATCTCGATCGCGCGCCGGTGCGACCCATGCGCACTGACCGCCAGGTTCGTAAGGGGCACCAACCTCGAGATCCCATTCGGAACTAGCGCGAGCGATCACCCGTGGCAGCTCATCTAGCCAGGCACGAAATGCCTGGCGCCCAGGGGGCTGCCCGGCAACACGGAGTCGCTGCGGCACTGGGAAACTGGCCATGGCGGGAAGTTTGCCCGATCGTGGACGGCAACTACGCCACAGGCCGAAACTCGCTGCCCATAGACTTGCCGCTGATACGTCGATGCGATGAGGAGCCCATGTCCGCGCCAAATAAGGAGTACGACCCGGTGGAGGTAAGCGCGCTGGACCCAGCGGCAATTGATGCCGCGCAGCAGGCAGCAGTTGCGGCGTTCGCGGCTGCGGGTGATTTGGACGAGTTGAAGGCAGCTCGTATCGAGCATTCCGGCGATCGTTCCGCGCTCGCGTTGGCCAACCGTGAAATCGGGGCTTTGCCCCCAGCAGCCAAGGCTGAAGCGGGGCAACGGGTGGGCAAAGCGCGCGGGGCGGTCAAGCAGGCGCTTGAGGCCCGCCAGGTCGAACTCGAGGCCGACCGTGACGCCCGGGTGCTCATCGAGGAGTCCGTGGACGTCACCCTGCCGGTCGATCGGCAACTCCTCGGCTCGCGACACCCGCTGTCAACTGTTTCCGAACGACTCGCAGATGTCTTCGTTGCGATGGGCTACGAGGTCGCGGAGGGGCCGGAGATCGAGGCTGAGTGGTTCAACTTCGACGCGCTGAACCTTGCACCGGATCATCCTGCCCGGACGATGCAGGACACATTCTTCGTAGATTCACCCGACAGCGGTGTGGTCCTACGGACGCATACGTCTCCAGTGCAGATCCGGGCGCTGCTTGAGCGTGACTTGCCCGTCTACGTCGTATGTCCTGGGAGGGTATTTCGCACCGACGAACTCGATGCCACGCATACCCCCGTCTTTCATCAAATCGAGGGCCTTGCGGTTGATGAAGGAATCACCATGGCTGACCTCAAGGGAACCCTTGACCACCTCGCCGCTTCTGTGTTCGGTGAGGGTCTAGTGACCCGCCTACGGCCATCGTATTTTCCGTTCACTGAGCCAAGTGCAGAACTCGATCTTCAATGTTTCGCCTGTCGTGGTGCGAGCGTGAACAATCCGCAAGCGCCGTGCCGAACGTGCGGAAGTGAGGGTTGGATTGAGTGGGGTGGCTGCGGAATGGTGAACCCCAGGGTCTTGCAAGCGTGCGGCATCGATAGCGACCGCTACTCCGGGTTCGCCTTCGGGATGGGGCTGGAGCGGACGCTGATGTTCCGCCATGACATCACCGACATGCGTGACATGGTCGAAGGCGACATGCGATTCAGTGCTGCGTTCGGGATGGAGGGTTAAGGATGCGAGCACCAATCTCTTGGCTGCGCGAATTTGTTGAACTGCCGGCCGATGTCAGTGGCCGCGACTTGGCAGCTGCCCTCATAGCGCTTGGACTCGAGGTCGAGACCGTCGACGTCGTCGCTGACGTGGCCGGGCCGGTTGTGGTCGGTCGGGTCAACGAGATCGAGCTTCTCAGCGAATTCAAGAAGCCCATCCGGTTCTGCCAGGTTGATGTTGGCGAAGCCAACGGTGGCGTTCGCGGGATCGTCTGTGGTGCAACGAACTTCGAGGTAGGCGACCTTGTGGTGGTCGCACTTCCGGGCGCGGTGCTTCCGGGCGGATTCGAGATCTCCGCGAGGCAGACGTACGGGCGAACGTCGGACGGAATGATTTGTTCGGCGAGGGAACTCGATCTCGGTGACGATCACAACGGGATCATGGTGTTGGCAGCAGGTTCGGCCGACGTAGGACGGGCAGCGTCGGAACTGCTCAGCTTTGGCGAAGAAGTCCTCGACATCGCCGTGACCCCTGATCGCGGCTATGCCCTCTCGATCCGTGGCATTGCACGTGAGGCCGCGTTTGCCTATCAACTGCCCTTCACCGACAAAGCGCTTGAGCTTGCGGATCTGCCCGCGCCCCAGTCAGATGCAGTCCCACGGGGGTGTGGGTTCGAAGACCCGCATGCGTGCGATGTCTTCACCCTGCGCACGATTGTGGACGTCGATCCTGGGGCACAAACTCCGCTGTGGATGTCACAACGACTCCTCGCTGCGGGGATGCGCCCTGTGAGCCTGATCGTTGACATCACCAACTACGTGATGCTTGAGACAGGTCAACCCCTGCACGCGTTCGATGCCGATCGGGTGTCCGGCGATCTCGTCGCACGGCGGGCGCGCGCGGGCGAACAACTCGAAACTCTCGACCACGTGGTTCGCGACCTGGACCCTGAGGATCTGGTGATCGCCGATGATTCTGGTCCGCTCGCGCTCGCAGGAACGATGGGCGGCGTCACGAGTGAGATCGATGACCGCAGTCGCAACATTCTGTTGGAGGCCGCGCACTTCGATCCAGTTGTGGTCGCGAGGATGTCGAGGCGTCACAAGTTGTCGAGTGAGGCCTCAAGGCGCTTCGAACGTGGCGTCGACCGCGTCGTTGCGCCCTACGCATCTGGCTTGGCCGCATCGCTGATCATCCAGCTGGCAGGCGGGCACAGCACGGGTCTCACGGGCGAAGAGGCTCCACTTGACCAGCACTCGATCTCGCTGTCGGCGGACCTTCCGGCACGGGTCGCGGGGATGCCGATCGACGCAGACACCACGATTAGTTCCTTGCGCGCGGTTGGCTGTGATGTTGAGATCGCTGACGAATCATTGGTCGTGACAGCACCAAGCTGGCGCCCCGACCTGACCGATCCAGCGGACCTCGTCGAAGAAGTGATTCGGCTGATTGGCTATGACCACATCCCGTCGCGTCTGCCCTCCGCCCCTGCCGGGCGTGGACTCACGAGTGAGCAGGCGCTTCGCAGGCGAGCAAGTCGCGACGCAGTGGCGTTCGGGTTAACCGAGGTTCTGAACTATCCGTTCATCGGTCCTGCAGATTTGGATCGCTGTGAGATTCCTTCTGACGATCCGCGGCGCAATCTCGTTGTGTTGGCAAATCCACTGTCCGATGAGCAACCCGGTATCCGAACGACCCTGCTGCCGGGGCTGCTGAACGCCGCGAAGCGAAATGCCGCACGGGGTGCCGATTCCATTGCAGTATTCGAAACGGGCGCTGTTGCATTTCCGTTGGCTGGGGGCCCGCAGGTACCACCGCGGCTTCCCGTCGATCGTCGGCCTTCAGACGCCGAACTCAATGAGCTCATGTCTGCGCTGCCGACACAGCGTCGGCACTTAGGCGCTGTCTTGGCAGGTCCAATTGAGCGGCGTGGGTGGTGGGGGACCGGGCGTAATGCCCAGTGGTCCGATGCGATTCGAGCTGCCGTTGGGATCATCGATGATCTTGGTCTGAGTGTTGCCACGGATGCAGCTGATTTCCTGCCATTCCACCCAGGTCGATGTGCGGTCCTCACGCTGACGTCGCAGTCCAGCGAGGTAGATCCGATCGTGGGCTATGCGGGGGAACTGCATCCTCGAGTTTGCGCGGCGTGGGACTTGCCACCGCGGACTTGCGCGTTTGAGTTCGACTTGGACATGGTGATCGAACTCGCCACTGGCTACGTGCCCAAGGGGCCAGAGTTCTATTCGATGCCCGTGGCAAAGGAAGACGTTGCCCTTGTTGTGCCGATTGGTACGTCCGCAGGCGCGGTCGCCGATTCGCTGTCGCGAGGTGCGGGTCCGCTGCTTGAATCGATCCGCCTGTTCGACGTCTATGAAGGACCGCAGGTCGGCGAAGGCAACAAGTCTTTGGCATTTTCGTTGAGGTTCCGCGCCGCCGACAGAACGCTTGGCGTCGACGAACTCACAGCAGCACGAGACGCTGCGATCGATGCGGTAGCTGCTGACTTCGGTGCGACGCTTCGCGTCTGAGTACCTGGACCAGACTTCGAGGCCGCCTGACCTGCTTGGACAGTTAGTCGACCTGGTCTTCGTCGTCGTCGACTTCAGTGCTGGTGTCACCAATCAACACACGCTTGAGCACTTTCCCGGTTGGATTCCGAGGTAATTCGTCGTGGAAGACGATCTGGCGTGGCCGATGGTTGGGTCCGAGGCGATCGCGGCTCCAGGCAAGCAGGATGTCCGCGTGCGGTGTAATTCCTGCGACCGGTACAACATGGGCCACCAAGGATGAGCCGTATACGGGGTCGGGCACTCCCACTACTGCCACGTCGGCGACGTCGGTGTTCTGTCGCAGAACTTCTTCAACCTCAGTCGGGTGGACGTTTTCGCCACCGGTGACCACCATGTCGTCTGCTCGGCCGATGATCGTCAAGCGGCCTTCTTCATCGAGGCGGCCGATATCCCCGGTGAAGACGAGCCCCCGCGTGCGTTCGCGGTCGGTGCCGTCGGTGTATCCGTCAAATGTGGTGCGGCTTCCGACGAAGATCCGACCATCGACACCGTTTGCGACCCGGCGTCCACGAAGGTCGAGGACCTCGATGTGAACGCCTGCCAGCGGTTTGCCAGCTGTCCCTGGGTCTGCGCGAAGATCATCAGGAGCAGCACACGTCGCGAATGCCGCTTCGGTGCTTCCGTAGAGGTTATAGAGGATGTCACCGAAGGCAT
>JAOAUD010000008.1 GCA_030157755.1 Candidatus Nanopelagicales bacterium | reverse complement strand
GCGACGTAGTCCGACGGGCCGATGTGCACGTTGCGAGGATCGATCTTTTCCTGCAACTGGCTGGTGACGGACTGCGTCTTCGAGATCTTCTTCGACTCGAGGCGCTCGCGCTCCAACATGTTCATGAAGTCCATGTTGCCGCCGACGTTGAGCTGGTATGTGCGATCGACGGTCACGCCGCGATCTTCGAACAGCTTCGCGAGCACGCGGTGGGTGATGGTGGCGCCGACCTGGCTCTTGATGTCGTCACCAACGATCGGGACGCCGGCCTTCTCGAATTTCTCGGCCCATTCCGGCGTACCGGCGATGAACACGGGCAGCGCGTTGACGAAGGCAACACCAGCGTCGATTGCGCACTGTGCGTAGAACTTCGCGGCCTGTTCCGAACCAACGGGCAGGTAGCAGACGAGGACGTCAACCTGAGCTTCCTTCAGCGCAGCGACAACGTCGACTGGCTGGTCGTCGGACTCGGTGACCATTTCGCGGTAGTACTTGCCGAGGCCGTCGAGGGTGTGACCGCGCTGGACGGTGACACCGGTTGGCGGCACATCGCAGATTTTGATGGTGTTGTTCTCGCTGGCGACGATTGCGTGCGCCAGGTCTTGGCCGACCTTCTTGGCGTCAACGTCGAACGCGGCAACAAATTCCACGTCGCGGACGTGGTACGGACCGAACTGAACGTGCATCAGTCCGGGGACGCGATCCTGTGGATCCGCATCTTTGTAGTACTCAATGCCCTGAACCAATGAAGAGGCGCAGTTCCCGACGCCGACGATCGCTGTGCGAATCGAACTCATTTGTCAATTCCCTTTCGTTTGTCAGATTCGCCCGGATCGGCTCGTGCCGCCGGAGTCAACTGGTTGGGTGGTTTTTGCACCGGGGGAATCGGTGCTGGTCTGTTCTGCGGCTATCAGCTCTGAAAGCCACCGCACTTCCCGTTCGACGCCATCAAGTCCGTGGCGCGCGAGTTCTTCTGTGTAGGAGTCGACGCGTTCCGTGCCTCTGGTGAACGAAGACCGCAATACGGACAGCCGTTCTTCGAGTCGACTACGACGCCCCTGCAGGATTCGCATCCGAACTTCGGAATCCGTGCGCGAGAAGAAAGCGAAGTGAACGCCGAAGCGCTCGTCATCCCAAGCATCGGGACCAGTTTCGGCGAGCAGCTCCTCAAAGCGCTCTTTCCCTTCAGCCGTCAACTGGTAGACGATCTTCGCTCGGCGATTACTGAGGGTTGGCGCCCCCGAGTCAGCGGGCCCAACCTCGCGGATGAGATCCGCGGCCAGTAGTTGCTTGAGGCAGGGGTACAGCGATCCGTAGGAAATGGCGCGGAAGCTGCCCAAGACTGCATTCAGTCGCTTGCGAAGTTCGTATCCGTGCATGGGGTTGTCGTGTAGGAGGCCGAGAACGGCGAATTCCAAAACGCTGGATCGTTTGGCCATCTGACACCCCCTCGTGGGTTAAGTTCTACGAGTCGAACCTCGATTTCGAGGTAACTCCTTGATATATCGAACTGATACATCAAGGTACACGCCACCCAACCTCCTCACAAGCACTTTCACCCGGCGCCACGCCGTGACTTACCCCACTAGCCGCGCTCACCTCCGCGGTTTGACCCCCCGCCCCAGCAATGGGGGGAGTTTTCGTCGTTTAGAGGCAGGTAACCGCCACAATCCTGGGCCGAGACCACTGGTGTGGGGCGGATTGGCCGCGTACGGTTGGCGGATGGCTGTTCCTCGAGGTGGTGGCAACCCGCGCGGCACTCGTGCGCCTGGTGCGGCATCGAAACCACCGCAGGCCAGGCCCGAACTGGCCGAACCCGAACAGGTAGCCGACCCTCATGCACCGCGCGGAATCATCGATTACACGCTGCAGAGACGGGCAGCGCTCGGGAGTCTGGTGTTGGTGGCGACGGGTGCGAGCGATCACCTTGACCCCCACCCGCACCTACTGCGGGCCGCGCGCAATCACGGTGTTCCAGCCGGCGAACCCTGCCCGTGGTGCAAGTCGAAAGATGACCTGGCCACGCTGAACTATGCGTACGGCGATGAACTCGGCCCGTACTCAGGACGCCTCCGCACTCAGGCCGAATTGGCACGAATGGCCACCGAACACGGACGATTCCGGGTCTACCTCGTTGAGGTGTGCAGATCCTGCGGTTGGAACCATTTGCTCCGCAGCTACGTCCTAGGCGACGGTGTCCCACGTCCGGCATTGCGGGCAACTAGAGACATGCTCGACTGAAAATTCGGGCAAGAATCGGCCGTTTGGACGGCGTGCGCACACCAAGGCTTTGGGGGAACGAGCCGTAGTGTGACGAAGAATCGTTGGACTACCTCTTGTAATCCTGCCAAGCGCAGGAACACTGGAAATTGATCAGCGGCAATCGTGGGGCGGGACATATGGCAGGGCAGCGAACGCGACGGGGAACCAATCCCGACACGTCGACGGCAGCTCCACGTCGCCCCAAGCGCTTCATCGATTACCCGCGAGGTGAGTACACCGGTGTTCGTCGCTGGATCCCGTCCTGGCGGTTGATCCTCGGCGGCATCGTGACCGGATTCCTGGTCCTGGTTGGCGGATTCGCCGCTGCCGTTGCATTTACCGATATCCCCGAGCCCAGCCAGTTGGCCCGCTCGGAGAAGACGATCGTGTACTGGAACGACGGCAAGACTGAAATCGGTCGCCTGGGTGAGGCAAACCGGATCAACATTCAGTTCGACCAGATGCCTGTTTCGCTGCGTCGCGCAGTTCTAGCCGCCGAAGACCGCGAGTTCTATGACCACGGTGGATTCGACCCTGCAGCCCTCGTCCGCGCAGCCTGGAACGACGCGCAAGGTGGAGACACCCAGGGCGGTTCCACCATCACTCAGCAGTACGCGAAGAACGCATACCTGAGCCACGAACAGACCCTTGTGCGAAAGGCACGCGAGCTGGTTCTGTCGGTGAAGCTTGAGACCGAGTCATCGAAGGACGAGATCCTCGGCGACTACCTGAACACGATCTACTTCGGCCGTGGCGCTTACGGAATCGAAACCGCATCCCAGGCCTACTTCGGCAAACCTGCCAGCAAGCTGACCCTCAGCGAATCGGCAGCGCTTGCAGCGATCATCCAGGCGCCAAGTGGCTTCGATCCAGATACCAACCAAGACAAGCTGCAAGCCCGCTACGAGTACGTCCTCGACGGCATGGTCCAGAAGGGTTGGATCACGCAGGCCGAGGCGAAGGCTGCGAAGTACCCGAAGTTCCAGAAGGCCAAGTCGGCGAAGAACTACCTGGCCGGCACCAACGGCTACCTCCTGGAGTCCGTTCAGCGCGAGATGGTTCGTCGCGGATACAGCGAAGACGACCTGAACGTCGGCGGTTTCCGAATCGTCACGACCTTCGACAAGAACGCTCAGGCCGCAGCGGTTGAGTCCGTCAAGAGCAGCGGGGTCTCAGACGAGAAGGGCCTGCGCATCGGTCTGACCTCTGTCAAGACCGATACCGGTGAAGTCATCGCCATGTACGGCGGCGCTGACTATCTGAAGAACCAGTTGTCGAATGCTGATCAGGCCGTTGGTCTCGCCGGATCAACCTTCAAACCGTTTGCGCTTGCTGCGGCCTTCGAAGATGGCATTGACCTGTCATCGACGTGGGATGGTTCGTCACCGCGGACGATCCGCGGCTACAAGCTGAAGAACGAGGGCAACGTCTCCTACGGCAACATCAGCTTGTTGACCGCAACTGAGAAGTCCGTGAACACGGTGTTCGTCGACATGGCCGGCAAGGTCGGAGTCGACAAGGTGAAGGATTCCGCAATCCGCGCAGGCGTTCCGGCTAACACCGTCGGCTTGGTTGCTGACCCAACAACCGTGCTCGGAACTGCGTCACCAACCACGATGGATATGGCCGGTGCCTACGCAACCTTCGCCAACCGCGGGGAGCGGGTTACACCGACCACGATCAAGGAGATCGCTCGTGGCGGCACCGTTGAGTACGAACTCAACCCCACTAAGCAGCGCGCATTTGATACCGAGATCGCGGACGAAGTGAACTACGCCTTGCAGAAGGTCGTCACTAACGGAACCGGTTACGCGGCTACCGGAATTGGTCGCCCAGCGGCCGGCAAGACCGGAACCACGGACAACAACAAGTCGGCCTGGTTTGTTGGTTACACACCGCAGGTTGCCACCGCAGTCATGCTGGTCAAGCAGGACTCGAAGGGCAACGCCATCTCGCTGTACGGAACTGGCGGTGGCGGTTCGGTTCACGGTGCTGACTACCCGGCGCACATCTGGACCGACTACATGAGCGTTGCGATGTCAGACATGGACTCAGAGGACTTCCAGGGTTCCAACGACTACGGCAATGACTCCGGCTACAACAACTACGGCAACTACAACAACTACTCGCGACCGAGTTCGCCGTCGTCCAAGCCGTCGAGCTCATCGTCAGGCTCCCCGGGTGGCTCAGGCAACTCGAGTTCTAAGCCTTCGGGTTCGGCGTCATCGTCGGCGTCAGCCTCCGGCAAACCCAAAGCAAGCGCTAAGCCGACACCGTAGGTTCAGCCACTTCGGCGCCGGCCGCGCCGTCAGCCACTGACTGGATACGGCCACGATCAGGTGCCCCATCAAGGACACCTCCGCCTGGGTCGTCGCGATCCTCTTCGAAGTGGTCGGTCCGAACTGGATCATGTTCGGGATGCAGCATGTCGCGAATCACCATGCCCCCGAAGTAGCAGGTTGACGCGATCGCCACGATGATCGAGACGCTGTACCAACCGATCGGCAAACCCTTGTTGTCGCTGGTGTATCCGACGAGGTACAGCCAGATCGCCGCGAAGTAGACGACTTGCCCAACTTGCCAGATCAGGAAGTCGCGCCACCGCGGGCGAGCCATGGCAGCGAGCGGGATCAGCCACAGCACATATTGCGGTGAGTAGACCTTGTTGGTGATCACAAAGGCCGCCACGACGAGGAACGCCAACTGCGCAAACCGGGGTCGGCGGATGGTTCGCAATGCAAGCACGGCAATCCCCACGCACAGTAGGAGGAACAGCCCTGTCGCCACCTTGTTCAGCACGCTTGCGGGTAGTCCGATCCCAATGTTGGTCATCAGCAGCCAGACGGATCCGAAGTCCTCGCCCCGTTCGGAACTGAAGGTGTAGAAGCGAGCCCAGCCATCAAAGTTGATCAGCATGAACGGCACATTGATAACCAGCCAGGCTCCGATCGCGCCGCCGAACACCCGCGCGAAGGCGTTCATTCGGCCCGCCCGCCAGCAGAGCACCAATAACGGACCCAGCAGTAGGAATGGATAAAACTTCGCGGCGGCAGCTGCGCCAATTGCCACACCCGCCCAGGTCGGATATCGACGTGCCCACAACGCCATTCCAACCGCGGCGAGCGCTACTGCCAGCAGGTCCCAGTTGATCGTCGCGCACAGGATGGTTCCCGGCGCGAGCGCGACCATTGCTGCATCCCATGGTCGGCGGCGGACGGTTAGGGCGGTGGCAACAACCGCGACTACCAGGCAGATGGCAAGCATCACGGCGTTGACGTAGAAGAACCACAACGTCCCGTTGTCATCGTGCGGGGTCAGCCAGTTGGCGACCGTCATGAACAGTCCGGTCAGCACCGGGTACTCAAGTTGCTCTTGGCCAGGTAATGGATTCTGGACGTACGGAATCACGTTGTCGGCGAATCCGCGCAAGCTGTAGAGCGGAGGGATGTCGGAGTAGCAGAGGTGGGTGTATCGGCCCGGATCGACCCAGCCGCTGACTGTGCAGGGAGTCTTGCTCAGCAAGCCGAGCACAAACCCGCCGAGGGCGAAGATCACGAGGATCGGGAGTGGCCCCCAAAACCGCCAACTGCTGTACGCGTGCTTGCCGAGGTCGCCGCCGACGATCTCGGCGTTGCCGGCAATGACCGGATCATCCCGCGTGGGAACGACCACCGTCGGATCGGACATCGCTGCTAGTCCAGTCCCACGATGCGATCAAAAGCAGAGGTGGTGTGACGGACGCGGCAATCGATCTCATCTCCCACCGCGGGAACGCGCCCGCCCTTGCCAACCGCGAGCCGAACGTCTTCGGCCGACAGCCACAACATCGACACCTGCATGTGAGGCGGCTCGGCAAACCAGCGTCGTTTCCCGTCCCAGGTGAAGGGAGACCGGGCTCGTCCGGATGCTTCCAGCGCACCGGTACCGGCGGCTACCGCGCGCTGCCGCAACGACGACGCCGGCGAAGGCGCTTCGAGTGCAACGCCGTGGCTTGTTCCGCCGCCGACGACCACCAGCAGGCCGTCCTTTGGCGCGCGCCGCTGGCGGTAACCAACTGCGCGCCCCTTGGCGACTTGGTGAACTGCGAGGACGGTGCCACGCGCGTGCATCGCCTCGTGATCACCGAGCCACAGGCGGGTTCCGATTCGCACTCTCAGCGGAATCTCAGGTACAGCGCTTCGGAGTTGGCGCAGTTCCTCATCGTCAAGGTGAGAAGCCCACACCGCCGCAGCGTCATCGGTGAGCATGCACCCCGCATCTTCAAGTGCGCCGAGGGCGCGAATCCAGGTCAGCGTCCAGGACCACGCCTCCTTCACGCGGCCGCTGGCATCGCTGGCCAGTGTTGGCGTGACGTTGGTGTCGTGGAATTCAGATTCCAGCGTTTCGACGTGCGGTGCCAGCGGCTGCACGAGCGGCAGGTGCAGCGCCAGCCCCTGCAGATCAATGCGCCGACTGCGAAGCGCCTCACGGATCGCATCGTCGGCGAGCAATGCGTCGAGATCCGGTTCAGCGAGGCCGAAGCGTCGCATCGAGGTGAGCCCTTCGATGACGATCTGAACGGGCCGGTCTGGTGAAGCGCCGGACAGGCCACTAGTCGCCAGTCCGTGCAGCGCCTCCACGCTCGCGACAGTGCGCAGGACTCGGTTCGCGAAGTCACGAGTCTCGATGAAGTCCCACACCTCTTTGGCGATGACGTCGCGCGGATCCCAGGGCTGCATGACGAGGATCTGGCCAGGGAAGTAGGCGGCAGCGACGGCTGCTTCATGTGGGGTTCCGACAGCCAAACGATCAAGCCCAAGGCGAGTTGATTCAACGGCGAGGTTGGCGATTCCAAAGCCGTAACCGTTGCCCTTGGCGACGGGGACGATGTCCCCGAAGCGTGCGCCCGCCCGACCATTGTGGAGAGATTCGCGAACATCGTCGCGGACAGTTGCGAGGTGTTGACGCCAACGGTCGCCGTCTACGTGAAGGCTGAATGTCATCGAATCGGTGCCCCTTGCTTATTTCGAACCAGCATCAGTCGGCGCCTTGTCCGACCGACCAATACGTGCCTTGACGGACTGCTTGATCGCGCCGCGTCGCATGTAGACGTTGAATGCTTTCGCCAGCGTTGGACGCAGCGCGTAGTCCCATTCGCCAACGTATTCCACGGCTCGGCCGCCAGTTCCAAGTTTGAACCGAATCAGTCCGAACAGGGGATCCGATTCATCCAACGTGTCACTGATGCCGCGCAGGTCGTAGACGGAGTCGCCGTCGGCGATCGCGTCCTTGATCATTTGCCACTGGATCGCGTTCGATGGCCGGACCTCACGGCCGATGTCAGCCGAAGCACCGTAGGAATACCAGGCGTGATCTCCGACCGTCACCATCGTCGTTCCGGCGAGGACGGCACCGTCGTGGCGCGCAAGGTACAACCGGATTCGATCCGGGTCCTCGGCACTCATGGCGTCCCACATGCGTTGGAAGTAGGGCAGTCCGCGAGGGACAAATCCGTCGCGCGCCGCCGTCTCGACGTAGATCGGGTGGAACTCCGCCAGGCCGTCGCGGTCGGCTCGTTCGACTGTGACACCGAGCTTTTCCGCTTTGCGAACATTGCGCCGCCACAACTGGTTGAAGCCTGCGAAGACGTCGTCGACGGAACGATCCGCGAGGGGGATTTGGAACACGTACCGCGGTTGGACGTCGCCGAATCCCGCGCCAGTGTCGGGCTGCTGTGTCCAGCCGGATGCGCGCAACTGTTCGATCAGCTGCAAGCCATCGTCGTAGGTCTCGTCAGGCGCAACATCGCGAAGTCGGCTTGCGGTTCCGGCCGCGATCGCGTCTTTGAGGGTTGCGGCACTCCAGCTGCGAACGGCGACCGTCGGGCCCATCTTCACCATGAAAGCGCCCGCCGACTTCAGGTACGCAAGCATCGGAGGCAGCAGTTGAGCCGTCGTCGGTGCGGAGTTGATGCTCCAGGGCAGTACCGGACCTTCTGGCAGGTACGCGAGGAAGTTCTTCATCTTCGGTACCTGGCGAGTCAGCACGAGGCCGACGCCGATCAACTCATCGCCGTCAAACCAGCCGAGGGAAAGGTTGCCCCATTCAGCCTTCACGCCCGCCCACGACGGCGTCTGCAGGAACGAGGCGCGTGGTTGCTGCTGAATAAACGCCAGATGTTCGGCGACTGAGATGGGCTTGACGGTCAATGGCACCTGCGCAGCCTATGTCGGCGGCGAGCCACGGGCGGGCAGCGACGTCCACGTCCTCGGATTAGGTGCGGCGTACCCTGATCGTCGTGACCAAGCTCCCACGTCTATTCGGTGGCCATGTTGGCCAGGACGATCCCATTGGCCAGGCCGCTGAAATCGGTGCCGATTGCGTCCAGTTCTTCCTGGGCGACCCGCAGGGTTGGAAGGGGCCAGAGTTTCCGCATCCAGACGGTGCCGAGGGGTTGAAGGCTGCATCCGAAGCGGCCGGGGTGCGGATCTACATTCACGCGCCGTACGTGATCAACGTCGCGACCAGCAATAACCGCATCCGCATTCCGAGTCGCAAGATCCTGCAACAGCAGGTGAGTGCGGCGGCGTCAATTGGAGCCGCTGGCGTCATCGTCCATGGTGGGCACGTCACCAAGGACGATGACCCTGAAATCGGCTACGACAACTGGCGCAAGACATTCGAGCGGATGGACCTTGAATGCCCGGTGTTCATTGAGAACACCGCGGGCGGCAACAACTCGATGGCTCGTCGGTTGGAGTCCATCGCCCGGCTGTGGGATGCCCTCGATGGGTTCGATGCCGGATTCTGTTTGGACACCTGCCACGCATGGGCCGGTGGAATTGAAATGCCGGAGGCCGCTGAGCAGATCAAGGCGATTACCGGCCGTATCGACCTCGTGCACGCCAATGACTCGCAGGGTGGCTTCGACTCCGGGCGTGATCGTCACGCGAACTTCGGGGACGGAACCATTGCAGTCGATGCCTTGGTGGAATGCATTCGCGCAGCAGACGCGTCGGTGATTTGTGAGACGCCATTTCCCGGCATCAAAGTTGACATCGAACTGCTTCGCGAGCGGATCGGCCCGTGAAGCGTGCGGTGAGCATCGCGCTGTTACTAGTAGGCGTGTGTGCGGGAATCGTGGCGGCGCCATCGTCGGCATCCGCTGCGCCAGTGACGTGTGTCGGCGGAACATCCGGTGCTCGAGCGAAGCTGACAAAGGCAATGCGGACGGCAGTTACGAACGATCGCAAGCCATCCACCTTGCGCATCGCGCTGCGGGACGGGCGCACCGGTGTCGAATGTGGCTACCAGGCGCAGTCCCGGATCTACACGCGCAGCGTCATCAAGGTGGCGCTGTCCGCAGCCCTGATCCGCATGCGTCACAAACAAGGTCGGCCGGTGACGAAGAGAGAATATTCGTACATGAACGCGGCGATCACTCGCTCAGTCAACGCCGCGGGACAAGCCCTCTACAACCGACTCGGTAGCGACGCGCCCTTGCGAAATCTGTTCCTGAGCCTCGGCGTCAACGGCATCAAGTACTCCGGAGACGGCCGCTGGGGTAACACCCGGCTGAGTGCTGCGCAGCACATTAAATTCCTCCAGGGACTCACTGATGGCACCAATCGGGGGTTGCCGTTGTCGGGCAAGCTGTACCTCATTGATCGGATGCACAACTTGATCAACAAGCAAGTCTGGGGAGTCGGAATCGGAGTGCCGCCCGGAACGTATTTCGCCCTCAAGGGTGGATGGGGGCCCTCGCAGAGTCAACCGGGCTACATCGTGAACTCCATTGGTGTGGTGCGTCCCAAGACGGGAGGCCAGTACGAGATGGCGATCCTGACGAACCGGAACAAGTCCGAGGCCATCGGAAAGCGGCGACTCAATCAGGTCGCCCGAGTGATGAATGCGGCGTTGTGAGCCTGTTGTAGCGAGCTATTAGCGGCCTCGAGCGAACATTCGGTGGATCTGGCGACTAGAGCAGCAAAATCCACCGAATCGCGGGCTCGACGGCAATTGGGGATAGCCCCTGCACTGCTTGATCGCAAGCAGGTACTCTTAAGCAACGCAATCGCGTCTGGGGATCTGGAATTTCTGGGTAGCTCAATCTTGATGTGCGTTGACATGTGTGACCTCCTGCCACGGATCGTCCGTGGCCGATTTAGCCCAAAGGAGGTGGTCTGAAGCATGCGTAAGTATGAAGTGATGGTCATTCTTGACCCGGATCTTGAAGAGCGGACAGTTCAGCCAAGCCTGGAGACGTTCCTCAACGTCGTCCGTGGCGAGGGTGGAACCGTCGACAACGTAGACATTTGGGGCCGTCGTCGGCTCGCCTACGAAATCAACAAGAAGTCTGACGGCATTTACGTCGTCATTGACCTCAACTGCAAGATCGAGACTGTCAAGGAACTCGATCGCCAACTGAGCCTCAACGAAGCTGTGCTGCGCACCAAGGTGACACGGGCACCGGTCATCAAGAAAGACGCTGCCTAGTCTTCGATTCATCCGACGCCCTCGCACTGCGTGGTCGGCGACAAACTCGCGGCGTTGCCGCTAGAAAGGACAAAACATCATGGCTGGTGACACCACCATCACGATCGTTGGAAACCTGGTCGACGACCCGGAGCTGCGATTCACTGCCAGCGGAGTTGCTGTCGCTAACTTCCGAGTTGCGTCAACTCCTCGTGCATTCGACCGCCAGTCAAACGAGTGGAAGGACGGCGAGTCGCTGTTCTTGTCCTGCTCCGTCTGGCGCCAATATGCCGAGAACGTCGCTGAGTCATTGACCAAGGGCACCAGGGTGATCGTCACCGGTCGTCTCAAGCAGCGGTCATACGAAACGAACAACGGTGAGAAGCGCACCGTGTTCGAAATTGACGTGGAAGACGTGGGCCCCGCGCTCCGGTCGGCCACAGCCAAGATCTCTAAGGTCAGCCGCAACGGCGCTGGCGGCGGCGGGGGCGGATTTGATTCCGGCTCCACCGGTCGCAGCACCGGAAACGATGACCCATGGGCAACTGGTCCAGCTGCAGCGGATGAACCGCCGTTCTAATCCATAACAACTTTCTGTCTCTTACAAATTTTCGGAGTTACTCATGGCAAAACCACCACCCCGGCCGATGAAGAAGAAGGCATGCGTCTTCTGCCGCGAAGAGGTCGACCACATCGACTACAAGGATCTGAACTTGCTCCGCAAGTACATCTCAGATCGCGGCAAGATCCGTGCCCGTCGGGTCACCGGAAACTGCACCCAGCATCAGCGCGACATCGCCACTGCGGTTAAGAACGCCCGCGAAATGGCGATGCTCCCTTACACCTCGACTGCCCGCTAGTCGCGGCCGCGAATCGAACAGGACTAGAAGATGAAACTCATCCTCAACCAGGAAGTCGATGGCCTCGGAGCACCCGGTGACATCGTTGAGGTCAAAGACGGCTACGGCCGTAACTACCTCGTGCCTCGCAACCTTGCGTTCCAGTGGAGCAAGGGCGCCGAGAAGCAGATCACTCAGATCAAGCGTGCACGTGATGCCCGTGCGATCAGGGATGCGGCTCATGCGAACGAAGTGAAGAACCAGCTTGAAGGCCTTGATGTGAAGCTTCCGGCTCGCGTTGGTGCCAACAACAAGCTGTTCGGTTCGATCAACGTTGGCGATATCGCCGACGCAGTTCGCGCCAACGGTGGACCGCTGCTCGAGAAGCGTTCGATTACCCTGGCAAACCCGATCAAGACCGCTGGGAAGCACAAGGTTCAGGTAAAACTTCACCCAGAAGTTTCCGCATCAGTCACGATCGATGTGGTTGCTGCTTAGAGTTACCTCATGACAACGCCCACGCCACCGCGAACTTTGCTTCGCATCGGCGTGGGTTTTGTTGTTACTGGTGGATTGCTGGCTTCGGCCGCCGTTCCGGCGAGTGCAGCGGTGGCGATTCCCGCGGCGGGCGCTCAGTTCATCTTGACGAACATGATGCCCGTGTCGGGTCCGCCAACTCCGGCGGAGAGGTCGGCGGGTGTTGTTGCTGCCCGCACGATTGGCTACTCCGTCCAGGGCCGCAAGATTGTGGCGCGCCTCTACGGCTCACCCGATGCGACTCGGGTTTCGGTGATGATCGGTTCGATGCACGGCAATGAGCCTGGTGGTGTTCCCGTTGCCAAGCGGCTCGAGAAGCTGGGTGCCCCGAATGGCACTGCCATGTGGGTCATTCGCAATCTGAATCCGGATGGCGCACGAAGCAACACACGTCAAAACGCCAACAAGGTAGACCTCAACCGAAACGGCACGTACCTCTGGCAAGCCAAGGGAATCAGCCGTGAGTATTACCCCGGCCCTTCACCGGCATCAGAGCCGGAGACAAAGGCCTACATTTCGTTCCTCGAATCGGTCAAGCCCGACGTTGTGCTCATCTACCACCAGCACGGAAACGGTGTTGATAGCTACCGGCAGAAGAATGCGGGCCTGACGCAAGGTCTGGCCGCGCGCATGAAGCTTCCGGTCAAGTCATTCGACTGCCTGGGCGAATGTCGCGGAACCCTCGCGGGGTGGTTCAACACATCACAAGCCGGTGCCGCTCTGACGGTGGAGCTCCCAGCGAAGGTCACGACGAAACGAGTCAAGCGGTGGGCTAAGGCTGCTCGCTGGTCAATCGGGTACGTTCCCGACGTCAATCGCTAGCGACGCCCCAAGGGGCTTCGCTGAGCTCCAGGCGGACGTGATCGATGATTCCGTCGGCCGCCGGTTCGACCATCGCCACAACTGCGTCGAAGTCGGCATCGGTTCCGTAGTAGGGGTCCGGGGTCTCCAAAGCGGGATCGTCCTCAGGCAGATGCATGAGCGCTGGATCAAACGACCGGAAGATCCGCACCTTGCCGGCTTGCAAGGAGTCGGGGGCCATTCCGCGCAGGTCTCGGACGTTGTCATAATCCATGCCCAGCACGAGATCGATGCGGTCGAACCATCCAGGTTCGAACTGTTGAGCGGTATGCCCGTATGAATAGCCAGCACGACGCAGGGCTCCTTGCGAACGTGGGTCAGCGGATCTGCCTACGTGCCAACCCGCTGTGCCGGCAGATTCAACAGACACAATGCGGTCGAGGCCAGCCACAGCCAGCCGCTGTTCGAGGACCTTTTCAGCGATGGGGGATCGGCAGATATTGCCCAGGCAGACGACCGCGATCTGGTAACGATCAAGCGGTCGAATCATGGCTCAAGGGTAGGGAACCCTGGGACCGGCACGCTCAACTCCTGAGCCGATTAGGCGTCAATCGTGTGTTTACCGAACGCTAACCTGAACGTGACTTGCCCAACTATTTTTCACCCACAGCTCGGGAATTGCGTTTTCGCAGGTCAGAGGGGTAGTCGGGCACAAAGACTAGGGTCTATCCCCATGTTGTCCACACCTTTGTGGATGAACATCAAGCGTGTCCTCCACAGCCCATGCACAGCTGCATCCACAGGACCGATGCGCCACCCGGCACTAGTTGCGCGGAGTTGCCACGAAACGTCAGACCGGCACGGTAATAAGAGTCCTGCAACTACGAATCGCAGTTGCGTCAGTTGCAAAGCTGGCAGGGATCGTGGAGGCGCAATGAGCATTGCCGACGTGTCGGGCTCCGACGTCGCTGACGTGCGGTCGACGACTCACGAACGTACGCCTCCGCAAGACATCGCGGCCGAGCAATGTGTGCTTGGCGCGCTACTGCTGAGCAAAGACGCAATTGCCGAAGTTGTTGAGACTGTTCGCGAAATCGACTTCTACAAGCCAGCGCACCAAGAGATCTTTTCGGCGGCCCTCGACCTCTATGGTCGGAACGAACCTGTTGATGCCGTCACGGTCGCGGACTACCTTGCGAAGAGCGGCAAGTTGTTGCGCGTCGGCGGTGCTCCCTACCTACACACGCTGACTGCCAGCGTTCCGATCGCCGCGAATGCCGGGTACTACGCACGGATCGTCACCGAGCAGGCAGTGCTCCGTCGACTCGTCGAGGCCGGCACGCGGATTGCGCAGATGGGGTACGCGGCTGAAGGTGAAGTTGATCAGCTCGTCGACCGAGCGCAAGCCGAGGTCTATGACGTCACGGGTGAACGCGGTGCTGAGGATTACCAGCCGCTCGAGGCCCTCATGCAGGGAGCGATTGAAGAGATCGAGGCCATCGACTCTCGCGGCGGTCAGTTGGTTGGTGTCCCAACTGGCTTCACAGACTTCGACAGTTTGACGAATGGCCTGCATCCCGGCCAGATGATCATTGTTGCCGCACGTCCCGCGATGGGTAAGTCGACCGTCGGCTTGGACTTCGCGCGGTCAGCAAGCATCAAGCACGGTTTGACGAGTGCGATCTTCTCACTCGAAATGGCGCGTAATGAAATCATCATGCGGTTGCTGTCGGCTGAGGCCCGCGTTCCGCTGCAGCACTTGCGCAACGGCGGGTTATCCGATCAAGACTGGATGCGCATCGCCCAAACTCAAAGTGAGCTGTCGAGCGCACCTTTGTTTATCGATGACTCACCGAACCTGACTCTGATGGAGATCCGGGCGAAATGTCGCCGACTCAAGCAGAAGCACGACCTGCGCCTAGTGATCGTTGACTACCTGCAGCTCATGACGAGCGGTCGCAAGGTTGAAAGTCGTCAGCAGGAAGTCTCGGAGTTCTCCCGGTCGCTCAAGTTGCTGGCCAAGGAGCTCGAGGTTCCGGTTGTCGCGATCAGTCAGCTCAACCGTGGGCCCGAGCAGCGAACCGATAAGAAGCCCATGATCAGTGACCTTCGCGAGTCCGGCAGCCTCGAACAAGATGCCGACATGGTCATGCTGCTGCACCGTGAGGATGCCTACGACCGCGAGGCACGTCCTGGTGAGGCCGACTTCATAGTTGCCAAGCACCGCAACGGCCCAACGAAGACGATCACCGTGGCATTCCAGGGTCACTACTCACGTTTTGTGGACATGGCGCACGAGTAGTTGTCGTATGTGTAGGTTCCGGACCTACTTTTCACTTTCGGATACTGCGTAGCCGATGGCCACCTTGGCTATCGCTGCCACGGGTTGGACCTGCTGCCAAGCAACGGTTACTGCTGCGTGGATGTCGGGCTGGTCGGTCACTCAAGCAGGCCGCGGAAATCGACCAACCCGAGGTTGGTTTCCGCACTCGTGGGGCGCCTAAGCCATCTCGCCGTAGGTGGGCGTCCCGATCATTGTGTAGCTGAGCTGGAGTATCCCGCTGGCGTGGATGACCGCCTCGGTCAATTCCAGGGCGACGGGAACAGTCCCGTCACCGAACACGCGCTTGCCAGTGCCGAGCAAGACTGGGTGCTGCCACAGATCCAATCGGTCCACGAGACCTAGCCGCAGCAGTGATTGCACGAGATCAAGGCTGCCGATGACATGAACTTCATCATGCCTGTTCTTCATCTCGGTGATGCTCTCGACCAGGTTGCCGTCGAGACGTCTTGCGCCGTTCCAACTGAGGGGTTCGGTCAGCGTGTGGCTAGCCACGTACTTGGGAACCGCGTTGAGCAGGGCGGCGAACGGGATTTCTTGAGGCACTGTGGGCCAGTAGTTGGCGAAAATTTCGTAGGTCTTCCGGCCGAGGAGTAGTGCGTCCATGGTCTTCGCTTGCTCGAAGACAGCCTGACCAGCCTCTTGGTTCAGCAGCGGAGCCTGCCATCCGCCGAAGCTGAACCCGTCGTTGCGATCCTCGTCAGGCCCGCCCGGTGCCTGTGCTACTCCGTCCAGCGTCATGAACTCGGTCACAACTAGCCTGCCCATGAGGTCATCCTCCTGCCGTGCCGCCGGTAAGTGGCGTTCGAAGCACTATACGTTGGAACGCGAACTCCGCATGGGTGCGCGGTTCGTACCTACACAAGGTTCGCCTCGGTTCGAGTGCTCGACGACTCAAACACCGCGCGGGCGACAACAGGACGTTAGGGCCCGGCCAGAACTGCTCGATTGTGGGAGGCGGTTGTTTACTGCTCCCGGAATCAGCCATCGAGTTCTGGTGTGTGTCGGGGAACGTTTGTCCGTCTCCTGAGTCTTGCGGCCGGACTCTTGAATCCCGTGACACGATCACGGGATGAGCTTTCAACGGAACGGCCAGGGACTAAAGCGACTTCGATTCCTCTCGGCTGCGTTACTTGTGGCCCCGGCGATTTGCGGGGTCGGGCCAGCCGTTGCTTCCGCGCAGATTCCTGCTGGTTCCGAGATTCCAGCCCCTACTCGCGGAGGCTCAGGCCAAACGACTGACCTAGCCGCCGACTATCCCAATATTGGGAAGGTGAGGGCCGTTTCCCAATCAGTGGCTGAAGCGCTCGGAGCGACACTGGGAGATATGCAACTGGCGACATCGTCGGGCTCTACCGCTGCTGGAAAGTCCTCGCAGACCGTTTCGCAGCAGTATTTGCTGCTCCCAGGTTTTGAAGACGTCTCGATCCGCACGGAGTTCTTAGAGCGAGCCCAGGATCTGCGCTCCGGAAAATACGTCAACGAGAACACGGTCCATGACGCCGTCACCTTTGCGGTAGTACAAGCCGCAGGTAGCGCAATTCGGGTGGAGATTTCCAGCCCGCGGGTATCCAATCCGAGTCTGACGACTCTGATTATCCCGCTGTCGGCGCTGAACCCCAACTAGGCGACCAGGCAGTTGCGGCGGGTTGTCCCCTTCGACGACTCGTCTGCGGTTCATGGCGTCAGCGACCATTCCGAGCTGCAGATCCAACGACAACTGGACGTTTAAACGGGGCTCATTTAGCTCGACTCTCGCAACCGACGGAGAGCTACCGGTCTTCGTTCACTTCCGTGTGCCGTGTGATGAGGTCTTGAAGTGCGGTTAGCTCGTGCGAGAGAGCTGTCGATCCTCGCTTTGTGATGGCGATCCACGTCTTGGGTTTGCGCGCTTGAAACTGCTTTTTTACTTTGATGAGGCCAGCATTTTCGAGTGCAGCCAGGTGTCTGTTGAGGTTGCCGGGTGTCAGATCCAGGACCTCTCGCAGATAGCCGAACTCTACGTCGCGGGTCTCGGCGGCGATGCTCAAGATTCCGAGCCTGTGACGTTGGTGCACGAGGTCGTCCATACGGTTCGTTGGGCTGCTCATCGGTTTCGCAAATCAGACGTGATCGCAACAATGCCGCCGACCAGCAGCACGAGTCCTGGGAGGAGAACGTTGGCTGCACTATCGAGCCAAAACGGCATGTCCTCGTTAGCGGTGCCGAATGCGCCGAGGAGGCGATACACCCAGTTCATGGGGTTACCGGCAGCACCGAAGATCGCGGCGGCGGTGTAGACGATCACGGTTACGGTCAGTGCGCCGCTACGTTCCAGGTACGCCAGAACCCAGAAGCCAACCGCGACTACCAGCAGGCCCACGGTGCCGTGCACGGTGATAGGCCATGTGGTGAAAAGACGGCCGAGTACCGGCAACGCGACCACTAGGAAAATGGTCGCACCCAGCCAGGCCCAAAGTGACGCTTGGACGCGGGTGGCCAAACCGGCGACTTTGCGATACCAGGCGTACCAAAGACCGGTAATCGCCGTTCCGCCGAGGATCGCTCCCAGCCAGTACAACGCGGTAAGCCCCGGTGACGGCGCGCCAACAAAAGACTGTTGCAGCCAGCCCAGATTCGGCTGCCCCTCGATACCGTATGACCCACTCTCGGTGATGATCGTAGGCGAGACATACAGCGGCGCCGATGCAGTCACCAATATCCCGAACACCATCAACGGAAACCAATACGCGTGCCGCGCCGTGCGCGCCTCATCGCGCAGATGCTCGACATCGCTGAGAACAGCGGCCGCAGCAGCAGAGTTGGACTCAACTTCAGACATCGAACCCCGTGAGTATTCGCAGACTAGTTTGCATGGCAAACCATATCCGAGGCGATTGATACATCCACACCAGGCGGCGAGTTGCGTTGCATTAATGAAGCGCAGCTAGCAGCGACCACTGAACCAACCGTTCTCGAAGTGGCGTAAACGGACGTTGGAAGCAGTCCGGAACCGATTGTCGCTCTCGGACGCCGACCGGTCGGTGAGCTAGTGTGAAACGCGTGACTGTTGGAAATCTGTGCGTTCAGCTGGGCTGGTGGGAGGTTGATGCTCGGGTGCTGGAAGGTTCTGGTGATCTTCTAGATTCGGTGCTTGAGGCGCACGGGATCGGCGAGACGCTCGACCCTGATCGGGTACTGGCCTCGATGCCGCGAGCGGGCTGGCGGGACTTGAAGCCCCAGGACAGCGGCCGGAATTCGCTCATACTCGCATCGCGTAGCGGTGATGGGTGGGTGATGCTTCAGCTAGATCAACGCGACGGCGCGTGGTTTATCGCTGGAGATCCGACACCACGACAACCAATCCCTTGCAAGGCTGAACGAGCTTCGCTTCTCACACTCAGTTGGCCGTCCGAAACACTCGAGGCCGAATCAGGGCGCAAGCCGAAGTTGATCGCGAGCCTGACTAACCATGGCTCGGAACCGTTCCCACGTTACGAGGTGGACAATCTGCACGCAGTCGGATGGATACTCGACTCCGATACCGAGCAGCCCGTCGCTTACGAGGAATGGGTCACGTACTCATCAAGCAGCAGCCCGAACGCGTCGTGCCCGCCAGGAGGCACCATCGATATCGAAATTCACCTACTCACAAAGGCCCCCGAACAGCTGCCAGCGGGCAGCTACAAACTCAAGGCAACGCTAACAAGTCTCAGTTTGCACACGCCCGTCGCAAATTTGACACTGCGTGCCTGATCCACCGCCGCAGCGCCGCCGTTCCTGCAGAGAGGCATTCCACCGTGACACGCGCCGTAAACGGACGTTTTCGACTTCCGACAGTGGACAATTATGGTGCGGGAATCAGCCGTTCGGTGGGTTGGCCGGTTAGTGAGGCAATCAGTTCGAAGTCCTTGTCTAGGTGCAAGAGCGTCAGACCGGCAAGCTCGGCTGTCGCAGCGATGAGCAAATCAGGTATTGAGGGGGCTCTATGGTGGCCCCTATCGGCGAGTTGCTGCTGCACGTCGATTGCGCGGGTTTCGATAAGTGGCGTCAAGTGTTCTATCGGCATCAGAACGATCGGCGGTGAGGTTGCGCCAGCCCGAAGCTCTCCACCCGAGCGGGCGGAGTAGCCGATCTCCAAGCGAGTGATGGCAGATATCCGCACGAGACCGCGCTCGATTCGGTCGGACCAAACCGTCGCTTCGTGGCCTTGCGGAATCCGCACGAGTGCAGATTTGTCGACCAACCACATGGTCAACGCCACGCGTTGTCCATGATTTCTGCATCTCCCAAGTCTGCGAATCGTTCGCCAAAGTTCGCCCAGTCCTGCGGGCTAATCGTGCCGTTACCCACGGCCGCTACCTGCGTCAGTTGCCTCCGCAGGTATTCGGTGCGCGAAAGCCCCAATCGTGCAGCTTGTCCGTCCAGCGTTGTCAGCACGCTCTCGGGAATGTCGCGAATAAGTACGTCACTCATTCCGTCACCTCCTGATATCAGATGATAACAAACATGGGTGGAAGAAACAGAGCTGTTATGCCCTCTTGTCCGCCGACGTTAGGAATGCAGATCCGACCCGATGATCGTGCCGATGTCTAGGTATGTCGAACAACATTGGATACGCAAGAGTTTCAACTACCGATCAATCCACTGACCTACAGGTGGATGCGCTAACACTTGCCGGCGCCGCGAGGATCTTCACTGATCACGCGTCCGGAGCCACCACGGACCGCCCTGCCCTCATCTCGTGTCTGGAATACCTCAACCCAGGTGACACTCTGCTGGTGTGGCGCATTGACCGCCTCGGACGCGCGATCACTGACCTGATCAAGCCAGTGAGTGATCTGTCGGATCGGGGCATCCAGTTCCGGTCCGTAACCGAGGCAATCGATACCGCGACGCCTGGCGGTGAGTTGGTGTTTCACATCTTCGCCGCTTTGGCTCAGATGGAACGCCGCCTGCTCTCGGAACGGACTCGAGCTGGACTGGCAGCCGCCAAGGCCCGCGGACATGTCGGCGGCAGGCCGACCGTGATGACAGTGGAGAAACTAGACGCTGCCCGCGCCATGCACGCCAACGGCGCGACCTTCACCGTGATCTCGACGGCGCTTGGTATTGGCCGCTCAACCGTTCGCAGAGCACTGGCGAGACCGACCTGACACACGTTTTCGGCCGCGAGCACCACTGCGAGCGAAAAGGTGGCACACGGATCTGAGCGTAGGTTTCGGTCGCGACGAGTCAAGATGAACGACGCGAAATCCTCCCGGTGGGAAACCCTCCCTTTCGGGCATGGCTGTTTGGGAGTGCCAATCTGAAGTGGCGCTGAACCTGGGCGGCAAGCCGGGGGCAATGGATAGAGCGCTTCTGAGTGATGGGCTCCGAGGCAGACCCTTGCATGTGCGACGCCTGTGAACCATCGGTTTGCATGGCGTTGGTATATCAGCGATCGTCTGTATTTGATGGTGCGCTCGGGACTTGCTACGAACGGGCGCACGGAGCTGGTACATGAGGAGCGGATCGTGTCGAAACGTCAGGCCACAGCAGCGGTCACCGCTGGAGTCGTCCTTGCACTTTCAGCGGCCGTCATCGGACCCAGTAGTGCGGTCACACCGGAGTCCGCGCGCGGGTATCACCTGAGCCCTGGTCAGCCCGGCACGATAACCGTTCACTCCACGAGGTTGAAGTCGGAGAAGAAGGCCGTGAAGCTCACCCAAGCGCGGCTGGCAAAGTCATCTCGTTGGATCGAGGTCTACGCCGACTGGAGCCAGTGGCTGAGGGGGCGACCGGGTTATGCGAATAACTACACGCTCGCGATCATGACGAGGAAAAGCGGTCAGGGTTGGCACGAAGCTTTCAAGCGATCGAAGTCGACGATCGCCGAACACAGCCGCATCAAGATCACGTTTGGGCATAAGAAGGCTCAACAACTGAAGAAGGCGCGTTTCATCTCGGTAGCGTTGACCCAGCGCTATCGAGCAAGGGGCGACGGCTCGAAGAAGCAGCGGGCCAGCGTGACCACGCTCTTGCTCAAGCGCAGGTCAGCAACAAACGGGAAGAGCAAATTCGTGCCCGTCGAGACTTTGACCCGTCACCGGGGTCTCGACACCTTTTCCATCGCCGGAGTGGCCTTACCCGGTGGATCGCTAGCGCGCTCCGTCGGCACACGTGGCAGCGAAGTGCAAACTCCGCCGGCCGCGAGGCAGAACTACCAGACCCAGTACATCACTGGCACCTATTTCGACCAGTCCTACGTCATCTACTCCCACCCATACAGGCCGCTACCCGACGCGGGCAGCGGGAATGCTGATGTGTACGGCCTCTCCAACGCAGCACCTAGCAGCGACGCAGTCTCATACAACTGGTGAGCTGCAACCGACTGTATCCAGCCACTGCCGCTTGAGCGACGTGTCACCCAAGGCTTGATTACGGGGCACCAGCAGTAGTCGCCTACGTTGGACAAGGCGACAAACGGGCGTTAGAGCCCGGCCAGAACTGCTCGGTTCTGGTGCGCCCAAACGCGACGCAGGCCGAGGTGAGAAGATCGCGATCTTTAGCGCGCACCGTCTACCATCGGAGTCATGCCCACGAAGCAGACGGTAGATGCCCGTGCCGTCCTGTGCGATATGGACGGCACGCTCGTGGACTCGACGGTAGTTGTTGAACAAGTGTGGTCAGAGTTCGCCGAGCGATACGGGTTGCAGGTGACTGACGTGTTGTCGACAGCGCACGGACGCCTAACCGAGGAAACTGTGCGCGACCATGCGCCGGATGGTGTCGACGTTCGAGCCGTATCCGATGAGTTGGCGGCAATCGAACTTGTTCGCACCGCTGGCATCGTCGAGATTCCTGGCGCTGGCGAATTGATGCGCGCGCTCTGCCTCACTCCGGCCGTCGCCTTGGTCACGTCCGCGCCTCGCGAGTTGGCAGAGTTGCGGATGGCCGTCGCGGGTGTGCCGATGCCAGCGGTCTCGGTGTGCGCGGAGGATGTAGAGCACGGAAAGCCAGACCCTGAGGGGTATCTCAAGGCCGCTCACCTGCTCGGATCCGCTACCAACGATGCGGTGGTGTTCGAGGATGCTGAAGCTGGGATCGAAGCTGCGCTTGCGGCGGGATGTCAGGTGATCATCGTCGGTGACATTGAGTGCGACGCTGCCGTCGGGTTGCCGAGGGTGCCCGACTTGCGTCGCGTTACTTGTGAGGTGTCCACTGAACCTGGGAACTCGTGGTTCTCGTTTGCCTTCTGAGGGGACGGCAGGAGACCCAGCGGCCTGCGCGCGCAGGTGACTGGTCTTAAAACCCGTCAGAAGGCGTCCCCCCAATGGACGTTTTGGGGCAGATGGAAACGCCCCAACGCTGAGTTGTCCCAGGGAATGAGCCTTGCATTCTCGTACGTTTATCCGTACGGTTTGAGTATGGCCACCACAATCACCGCGACTGACGCGAGAGCGAAGCTTTACAACCTTCTATCCGAGGTCAACACGAGCCATGACCCTGTGACGATCACCGGCAAGAACGGCAACGCAGTACTGGTGTCGGAGGAGGATTGGAACGCTGTGATGGAAACGGTTGCACTGCATGCCGTACCTGGGCTTGTCGAAGACATCACCGCAGGGCGACAAGAGCCGATCGATACCACCCCCCTCGCCTGGTGACCTACGAACTAGCGTTCACCAACCGCGCCCGAAAGGACGCGAAGAAGATCGCCCGCAGCGGGCTACAAACGCAGGCTCAGCGGTTGCTGGACGTTTTAGCGGAGAATCCATTCAGCAATCCGCCGCCGTACGAGAAGCTTGTCGGCGACCTAGATGGTTGTTACTCCAGGCGAATCAATCTTCAGCATCGCCTTGTCTATGAAGTCCTCGAATCGGAGGGGATCGTCCGCGTGCTCGCGATGTGGAGTCACTACGAATAGTGCCGTGAAGCGACCGACCGGGACGTTCGGACCGGGACGCTTTCGTTTGCCGCGAGCGTCACGTGGGGTTGAGCGGTCGATGTTCAAGTATGACGAACAACATTGGATACGCCAGAGTCTCAACTACCGACCAATCCACTGACCCACAGGTGGATGCGCTAACAGTTGCCGGTTCCGCGAGGATCTTCATTGATCACGCGTCTGGAGCCACCACGGACCGCCCTGCCCTCATTTCGTGTCTGGAATACCTCAACCCAGGTGACACTCTGCTGGTGTGGCGCATTGACCGCCTTGGACGCTCGAACACTGACCTGATCAAGCTCGTCAGTGACCTGTCGGACAGGGGTATCCAGTTCCGGTCCCTGACCGAGGCGATCGATACTGCGACACCTGGCGGTGAGCTGGTCTTCCACATCTTCGCAGCCCTAGCTCAAATGGAACGCCGTCTGCTCTCGGAACGGACCCGAGCGGGACTCGCAGCAGCCAAGGCACGAGGCCATGTAGGCGGGCGGCCGACCGTGATGACAGTGGAGAAACTAGAAGCCGCCCGCGCCATGCGCGCCAACGGCGCGACCTTCACCGTGATCTCGACGGCGCTTGGTATCAGCCGCTCAACCGTCCGCGGAGCACTGGAGAAACCGACCTGACACCCGTTTTCGGCCACGAGTACCACTGCGACCGAAAAGGGTGGCACACTGATTTGAGCGTAGGTTTCGGTCGCGACGACTCGAGACAAACGATCGAGATTCGCCCCGGCGACTATCCCTCGATTTTGGCCAGGGATTGCGGGACGGTGAGTCGCATAGTTTGTGTGATCGCCGCTGTGAGCCCCTTTATCGGCCGATTCTGGGAGGCTAGCCAAATGCATCTGGGAACAGCAGAAGGTGACACCCTCGATCTCCGGGTCACTGGCTACCAGTTCCCCGACGCGGTGAACCCAAAGCAGCGTTACAGCTGGCACATGGTTGCGGGCTGGCGACCTGTGCTGAGGGCACCTGGGAATTCGAGTGGCAGGCGCTGACCTGTGACGAGTCCTTCCTGGTGTCCGCGTGGCTGCGAAACGTCGGGGACTGGGCGGAACATCCAACATCAGCATTGCCGCCGGTCGGACCCGCGTTAACGGAACCGAATCTGAGCTTTGCTGACGTATCGACTGCTGCTGGTGGTCGCGTGGTTCTCGAAATCGGCCTGGATCTTGAGTTCAAGCCACCCTGGAAACGAAGTCGGTATGCAGGTGATCCCTACCTCCTAAGAATCGTCAGCACTCCTGAAGCACTGCGCGAGGCCGCCAGGAACTGGGACCAGGAACTGGGACCAGGAACTCGCTGCTTTCCCCGACGGTCTGGCATAAGCCCTTTGCGGGAGTTCTCTAAAACGACCGTTTCAGAGACGCTGTTCCACAAACAGCCGAAACTGATGCAGTGCTTCTTCAAGGTTCAAACAACCACATGCCGCGTCGAAGTTCGAGCCATCACTGCGCCACTGGATCCAGTTGTGCTCCGACCGTTCCCGTTTGCGCCAATCGAAGACGCAGCCTTCGAGCGCCGTCCCGGTGAGATTGATCCTCACCCGCCAGCCAGGGTTGTCGAGAGTGCCAATCTCGATACCTTCCTGGTGTTCCCAGTCCCCATCGCAGTTGCTGGCGAACCACGCCTGCAACCAGGCCACCGTGCCGGGCGGAGCATCCATCGCCAATTCGTCACTCACGCTGCGAGCTTTGCATACAGCGAGAAGGGGGCGTTCCAAAACTGGACCTTTTGATAGTCCAACGTCCGACGCCGCCGGAAACGGACGTTTAGGGTCGCGGTTCTAACGGCGATCTAGCTGTCGTTCGATGTGTCAGCGGTACACATCCCTCCGGTGGCCGACCCGGATGACTTGAATGAGCAGGATGTCGTCGTGTACCTCATAGACGATTCGATAGCTGCCGACGCGGACGCGGTATGTGCCGTGTTCGCCAGTCATTGCCACGCAGTTTGGAGGTCGCGGCGTATCAGAGAGCAGGTCAATCGCCGCGCGAATTCGCAGTTGCTCGTTGCGCGGGAGTGACGCGAGGGATTTCACTGCTCGGCGTGAAATTTGCACGTCGTAACGCTGGCTCATGCCAAACCGAGGTCCACCTTGGCTTGCTCCCAAGGGATGAAGTCGTTCTCCGCCCGCGCTACTTCGAGAGCGGCTCGGTCCATGGCTTCATCGGCTTCGGCTATGAGGTTCTCGTAAACCTCAGGAGCAAGGATGACCGCGACCGGGCGTCCCCGTTTGGTCACATAGATCGGGTCGCCTGTGCGGTGTGCATCGTCGATCACTTCAGCAAGGTGCTCGCGAGCCCCGCTCACTGCAACTTTGTTCATGTACGAATCGTACAAGTAAAGAGTTGCGGATGTCGAGCAGTTCCCACAAACGGGTCTTTCCGCAGTCGGCAGCCGAGATCTGCCAGCAATGGACGTCTAAGGTCGGCCGGAAGATCAACAGCGGCCGAAAAAGGTTGCCCCGGAGTTTTGGGCGCGGGTTCGGCGTAGACCGCTCGGTTGTGGACATGCGCGACTTGGTGCTCGCGGTCCTTGTTGGGAATGAGTTGTGTGCCGCTTGTTTCGACGGGCCGGTCCAGGTTGTGGGCTAACGCTGAGGCAACCCAAGCCACTCCCGCATTGGTCCGGGATTTCCTGCACGTGCCTGAACGAGGATTTTCCGGACTCGTTCGCTATCGGTATCTCCGATTGGTTCGCCTAGGGTCCGGTCCAGATACGGCGACGTCGTTACCTGCTTCATCGCTTGTGATGTCGCTTTTCGTTGAGCCGGTGTCGCCGATAACCAGAAACGGAACCACGAATTCAACGCCTCATGCGTTGCTTCGGCCCGGATCTCGGTACGGGTGTGTTGTGTCATGCCAGGCGACGTCAGACCGGCGATCCATTTGCCATACACCTTCTTGTAGGTGGCGCCCGGGGGCAGCGGAATAGTGCGGGTTTCTTTTCGGAAGACTGTGTGGATCAGCGGTGCTTGCAGATTGAGTTCGGGCTCACCGGGATTAGCCCAGCGGGCGTCGGACGGTGCAATTCTCTCTGTGACTACAGGTCCTGTGGTCGAAAAGTCAGGTTCGACATCCGACAATTGGCTACATACCGCGACAGTCGTTCCGCCGACTCCAACAAGAGCAACTGTTGCGATCAGCGTGCCCAGCACTGTGCGTCGCGTCCGTCGTGCTGACACCTTGTTGTCATCCGTTGCTGGAAGTAGATGATCTGGCGGGTTGTGAATCCGCGAAGGCGCCGAAGCGGCTAGCTCCTCAGTCGACAAGGGATTGAGCTGTTTGATTAACAGCAGGGGGTCATTCATGGCTACTACCCACCTCCGCGGATGCGAGTGGTTTCCGGGTCGTCAAATCGATGGACTTCGGCGATGGTTCCTTGGCCAGCAATTCAGCCAATCTTTTCCGTGCGCGATAGAGGCGTACCCGCCCTGCCGAACGTGAGATGCCCAGAACCAGGCTCGCCTGCGCTGGAGTCAGGTCATCCCAGACGACCAGAGTTATTAGTTCGCGATCCGCCTCAGGAAGGCCGCTAATCGCATTCCAGATACGGCGCTCCTCGAAAAATCCGACCACAACCTCCGACGGGCAGGTAACTCCCATTGGCTCGGGTAACAGCGAAGCGTTCCGGCTCACCGTGATGGACTTGCGGTGGAAGTTTGCAAGGTGGTTGCGCGCAGTCGCGATCAACCAAGCTGACTCAAACGATCCAACAGGAATTTCACTGACTTTGGTCCACGCCGTGAGGAACGTTGCGCTCACCAAATCTGCCGCATCCTCCGGGCCGAGCCCGCGACGCACCAAGTACGCGTACACCGCCCGCCAATGATCCTCATATAGGGCCGTGAAACGGGTCTGGTTACACATCACGCTCATTAAATGTCGCGAGAAGCCCTCCTGTTACACAAACACGACAAAAGTCCGGCCTCCTTCGTCACTCTAGTTGCCGATCCATTCTCGGCGGCTGACTTCACCACCAGCCACGAGGCCAACCATCAGCAGTCATGATTCCCACCTGCTGTCCGGAGCCGGTGAGAACCGGACGTTTCTCACCGGACGCCGCCGTCCAAACGTGGGGACATTCTTCGTCCGAATCGGATGAGCATTGGATGTCCGTTCACAAGCTATGTAAGTCGGCGAAACGGAATTCTTTCCCGCGAACTGTCGTAAACGCACTGGACTACTCCCGGCCCCCGGCTCACATTGCGCACCGACTCAACCGGTTTGGTTTGGGAGAAATGCTGCGGAATAGACCGACGTAGAATATCCCGAAAAGCGTGGGGCGAGGGTGCCTTGGGAAATGTAGGTTCGGAACCTACATATGTCGTTGTCGATACCATCCCAGGTGATTGAGGACATCCCCGCAGAACTCCAGGCGCTAGTCATCGATGTGCTCGATGCCCTGTTCCTTCAAGCGTTCAAGGCCGGCCTTCATCGTCGCTAGTTCCTCGGCACTGTGTCCCCGCCAGCCTGTTACTTCGCCAACGACCCGCACCGGTTCACGAGTGCGATATGACTTCGTCGGATTGCCCGGGAACTTCTTGTCAGTCACGTTGGGGTCATCTTCAAGTTCACCAGTCGGTTCGACAACGTAGATTCTCCCGGGGTCAGTGCCGACTGCGAGTTCTGCGCCCCAAATGGCCGCGCCCAGATTCGAAGTCACATAGACGAAGTTCGCCTCCCTGCGCCTGCCGTAGTTAGAGGTGTAGCCACGCGAGATCAAGTCTCCGGTTGTGAGGTTAGCCCGGGTGCCGTGGAAGTAGGCCGAAACAAACTCGGCTCGGGGCTCGATGCCATCCGGTCGATCGGTTGACGACTCAGCTACGCCAATTCTGAGATCGGGTGTTGGCTCATTTGTCATGCTGACCTCCGGTCGTTGTTGTGCGGAGCGGGTACCTGCCAGGTGGAGCTCGATTGCGGGCTAGAAGCGCTTACTCAAATCGGTCGGTCTCGCCCGATCCACGACGCAAGATCACAGGTGAACTCCCCGAGAGGTCGATCACGGTTGTTGGTTCGGTGCCGCAGTCGCCGGCATCCACCACGCCATCAACTTGGTCGCCCAGCCGCTCTATGACTTCCCATCCCGACGACAAGGGTTGCTCATCTCCAGGCAGCAGCAGTGTGGTCGAAATCAACGGTTCCCCGAGTTCGCCCACGAGAGCCTGCACAACTTCGTTGTCGGGAATACGCACGCCTACCGTCTTCTTCTTTGGGTGCATGAGTCGTCGAGGCACGTCCTTTGTGGCCGGCAGGATGAAGGTATAGGCGCCGGGGGTCGATGCCTTCATCAACCGAAACGCAGCGTTGCTCACCTGAACGAACTGGCTCAGCTGAGCGAAGTCGTGGCACACCAGCGTGAAGTGGTGCTTGTCATCGAGGTGCCGAATGCCCTTCATCCGAGCGAGACCCTCAGCGTTGCCAAGCTGACAACCCAGCGCATACGAGGAGTCCGTCGGGTACGCGATCAGCCCGCCGTCGCGAACGAGGTTGACAACTTGCTGGATTGTTCGCGCCTGCGGATTGTCAGGGTGAATGTCGAAGTCTCTGACCACACGGCGACCCTACACGGGAGCCAGTTCCGAATCCAGGTTTCGATCTCGTGGCCTTCTCGGCCAGCCAACGGCGGCCAACCTGCTCACCGCTAACGTGGCGCCTCGTTCAGCCGTAGTACGCCTCGGCCCAACCGAGGTAGGGGCCATAGCCATCTAGGTGCTTCATCGTCACGAGTCCGACTTTGCCGCCATAGGCACCGGTGGTCAACACCATGCCTCCACCGGCGTACAGCGCAATGTGCCTCGCTGGATTGCCAGACCACCAGAAGACCTGTGCGCCAACTGGCGGGTTGCGATCACCTGGGTGCCCGTACCCGGCTGCCTTCGCGCGGTACCACTGAGCGATTGCCGTTCCGACGCGTCCACCACTTGGGTTGTAGGCGTCGTCAACGAATGCCAGACAGAGCCCGTTGTAGCTGGCACCGGACCCGACGTATTTCATGCCCCACGCGAGCGCCGCCTTCGCGTCGCGCCTCGTTCCATGGGTATTGGCGACACCCTGCGCCTTTGTGAGCTTTGCTTGCAGTCGCTCGTACGTCGCCTTGATCTGGCGGCGCAACGCGAGCGCTCGCGCAACTTCCTGCTTGCGTTGGTCAACGAGGGCAACGATGGCTGCCCGTGCGTTCGCCGCGCCATCGCGGGCCGCCTGAGCCTTGTTTGCGAGGGCTTGGATTGCGTCTGCCTTGTCCTGAGCATCGGAGGCTCGCGACACGGCTTCGGCTGCCTTCTCTTGCGCAACATCCTCGCGCCCTGCCGCCGCCTGCTTCATGGTGTTGAGTTGAACGAGTTGAGCCGCCAGCTCTGCTCGCAGCGCTGTCATCTGCTTGAACACGGTGGAGTTGCCCCGCGAAATCCGCGCCATCGCCTGAAGTTGATCGGCAAATTGTGCGGGATCCTGAGACTGCATGAGGATTCCCAGCTCCACACTTTCGCTGCCGGAGATGTAGCTCTGGCGGGCGAGCAACGCGATCTGGGACTTGACTGCATCAATCCGCTCTTGCGCTCGCGTGACTTGAGCCTGTTGTTTGGCAACCGCATCTTGTGCCGCCTTGACTGCCGCCTCGGCATCGGCGTGCGCTCTTTCCGCATCTGCCTGAACTGCCAGCGCGTCCGCGCGAGCCTTTTCGGCAGGTCCCTGGGCGGCAACGGCATCCGCGACGGCTGCTTCGGCTCGCTTGAGCGCGTTGTTCGCTTCCGGGAGCTTGGCTGCCGCGGCGTCAGCTGCGTCCTCCGCTGCTTGGACCGCGCCGGAGGCAGCAGCAAGCTGTTGTTTGGCCGCCTCGAAGTCTGACTTGGCATCGGCCGGTGCAATCGCTGAAATCATGGAATGGGCAGTCGGAACAGATGCGTTGCTCACAATGGCTGCTGGTCCGGCGAGTGTGGCGACGGTGATGCTGCCGGCACAGAAAAGAACCGTTGCCTTGCGAGGGAAAGTGTCGGTGAGCAGGCGCGCGCGACGCACACCTCTGGGACGGTCTCGGTGCTTCAGCACCTTCCGCACGCAGTTCACGTTTGTCACTATGGTCCACAACGCGGCCGATTCCGGCGAACCAGCGCCTTGGCGCGGGGAGCGTGTCTTGGGCGCGATCTGTGGCTGCTCCATGCGGATTTCGCAATCCGACAACGAGAGGTGCGCCGCCGTAGTGTGTTGCCAACGAACAACAGGGCACCGTGTGCGGCCCTAAGTTCACACACGAGAGGCTCACGACGTGACGCGTATCAAGAAGACTGTGGGCGCTGTTTCACTCGGAGTTGTCCTCCTCGGCGCAACGGCGGCGTGTAGCTCGAACAGTTCGTCAGACACAAGTAGTGCCACCTGGAAACTCGGCGTTGAGGCCCCGCTTACAGGCGATCAGAGCACGCTTGGCCTAGGCATGCTGCAAGGCGCTGAGCTCGCTGCCGACCAAATCAACACGGCCGGTGGAGTGCTCGGCAGAAAGATCGAGATCATCAAGATCGATGACGCCGCAAACGCCGCAACCGGCGTCGCAGCTGCGAATGCCGCGATTGCTGCAGGACTCAATGGAGTCGTCGGGCCCTACAACTCCAGCGTGGGAACGCAGACGCTGCCGCTTTACCTAAAAGCGGGAATCGTTCCGATTCGTTTGACATCGGACAACTCCACTGACGGGATGGGTTTCACGCTCCAGCCCATGACGAGCCAGATCGCTCCCGTTACGTCGGATGCGCTCACGAAGTTCTACAAGGCGAAGTCGGTCGGCATCATCTACGACTCAAGTCAGAACTACACAAAGTCGACATCGGAAGCCGTCAAGAGCAAGTTGCAAAAGGCTGGCGTGAAGGTGACGAGCTACCAGGCGATCACCCCCGGCAAGTCCACCTACGCATCAGAGTTGCAGCAGGTGGAAGCGAAGAATCCTGACATGATCTACTCGGCTGTCTACTACCCCGAAGGTGCGAAGATCGCTCAGGAGATCACGCCCAAGACCGCAGGTAACAGCAACTATCGGTGCCTTCTTGACTATGCGTCGTACGACTCTGGCTACATCCAAAATGCCGGGACGGCAGCAGCGCAGCGATGCAACGTTGTTGGTGTACCGGCACCGGCGGACTTCTCTGGGTCGGCTGACAAGGTCGCCGCGTTCCAGAAGCAGTTCGACCAACCGCCAGGAACCTGGAGCCCGTACACCTACGACTCGCTCAACTTCCTCGTCGATGGCGCCAAGGCCGTCGGAAGTTTCGATTCTGCCGCGCTAACGGGCCACCTCAGCACGGTGAAAGACTGGCAAGGGTGGACTGGCAAGGTTTCCATCGAGTCGAAAACTGGCAACCGAGAACCGGCGACGGTAGTCGTGACGGCCGTGACCGATGGTGCATTCCATGTGAATGCTGCGTGGGCACAGGCTGTTGGTGCGCCGTACTAAAGCAAGCTGATTACAGAACCCACACATTCCATCCGCGACTGGCCGCGTCTTCGTGAACGTCGTCAGTCACACTGTTGGGTATGACGGCCGATATCGATATCGACACCAACACTGACTCCGCTGCTCCGCCATCGGAGCATCGCCACGTTGGGGCCTACGTCGAGATGCTCATTTCCAGCCTCATCGGCCTGGTCGCGAGCCTCATCTTGTCGATCGAAGCGATCACGCTGGCCACGAATCCTGCGGCAGTGCTGTCCTGCGACATCAGTTCGAAGATCTCGTGCGGAGTGGTTGCCCAGACATGGCAGGCCCAACTGTTCGGCTGGCCTAACAGTTTCCTCGGACTCATCGCTGAACCCGTCGTCATCACAGTCGCGGTCGCGGCCCTTGGTGGCGTGAGATTCCCCCGCTGGTTCATGCTAACCGCGCAAGCGATCTATACGTTGGGCTTCCTCTTCGCGTGGTGGCTGTTCTACCAGAGCTATTTCGTGATCGGCGCGCTCTGCCCGTGGTGTTTGTTGATCACCATCACTACCACTCTGGTGTTCATGTCGATGTCGCGAGTGAACATCCTCGACGGCAACTTCGGCGCAGGAATTACGCGTGCGCTGACTCCGGCATTGTCATGGTGGGTCGACGTCTGGGTGTCGGTACTGATCATTGCTGCGCTGGCCGCAGCGGTTATCTTCCGCTACCTGTAGAAAAGATCGTTGGCGTTATCGACTGGTATTTCGATACTTGCGCACTGCCAACGGCGCGAAGATCGCAATCAGAACAATGCACCACGCGATCGTCACCTCAATCGGATGCTGGCTGGGGAACGCCGTACCAATCGTCGGGTTCGGATTGCCGAAGAGCTCCCGACACGATGCCGTCAACGTGCTGACGGGGTTCCACTCGGCTATCGGCTGCAAGATTGCGGGCAATGACGCTGGCGGAACAAACACGTTCGAGATGAATGTGAGCGGGAAGATCGTGACGAAGGTCAGTTGTTGTGCCGTTTCAGTATTTGGAACGGACAGCCCAATCCACACCCCGATCCAGGCCATGACATAAGCAAAAGCCAGCAACAACACGACTGCGAAGATGAACTTGGCGAACCCGTTGTTCACCCTCCACCCCACGACGAGGCCAGCGAGCATCAGCACGACGAGAATCCCGGCTTGGTAGATCACGTCGGCAATGGTTCGCCCGGTTAGTACTGCCGACCGTGCCATTGGCAGTGAGCGAAATCGGTCGATCAAGCCCTTGCCCATGTCGTCAGCAATGCCGATGGCCGTTGTCGCCGAGGCGAAGGCGATCGTTTGAACAAAGATTCCCGGCATCAGGAATTCCTTGTAGCTCCCCCCGTCAGGTAGCGGAATTGCCCCACCAAAGACGTAGGCGAATAGCAGTACAAACATGATGGATTGCAGGACCGCGAAGATCGCTAGTTCGGGAATGCGCGGAATTCTCTTGAGGTTGCGCCACGTGATGACGAGCGCGTCGGAGACTGGACCGGATTCGATGACGCTCATGCGGTATCTCCATCTTCGGACGGGATCTCTTCTGCGCGGTGACCGGTGAGCTTGAGGAATACGTCATCCAGGCTCGGGCGTCGCAGCGCGATGTCTTCAACTTCTATTTCATGGTCATCGAGAATCTGTGCCGCCGCAATCACCTTCTTCGACCCACCGCGGCTCGGGCACACGATCTTCCTTGTCCGGTGATCGAGTTCGATCTGGCCCACACTCAACGGCTCGAGCAGAGCCCCGGCTCGGTCGATTTGTTCACCATCTACAAGCACAACCTCGACTCGCTCCCCACCGACCTGAGCCTTCAGTTCGTTGGCAGTGCCTTTTGCAATGATCTTTCCGTTGTCGACCACCGCGATGGTGTCCGCAAGTTCATCGGCCTCCTCGAGGTACTGCGTCGTTAACAGCAGAGTCGTGCCGTCACGAACCAGGCCTCGGATCACATCCCACATTGCGAGTCGACTGCGCGGGTCCAGGCCAGTCGTCGGTTCATCAAGGAACAGGATCTGCGGTCGACCGATCAGAGCACCGGCTAGGTCCAAGCGCCGCCGCATTCCGCCGGAGTAGGTCTTGATCGTCCGAGACCCGGCGTCGGTCAGATTGAACTGTTCGAGCAAGTCGTCAACGCGAGCCCTTGTCTCGGACTTCGACAGTTCGTAAAGGCGGCCAAACATGTAGAGGTTTTCCCAGCCAGTCAGGTTCTCATCGACGGCCGCATATTGGCCAGAGAGCCCGATGATGCGACGGACATCCTTGGACTGCTCAACGACGTCGAACCCACCGACGCTCGCGTGTCCGCCATCTGGTCGCAGCAGCGTCGTCAAGATGCGGACGGTGGTTGTCTTTCCTGCACCGTTCGGCCCAAGAAGGCCGAGGACGGTTCCCTCCGGCACACTCAAACTGACTCCGTCGAGCGCGCGGACCTCAGGGGCTCCCCGCTTCGCGCGATAGATCTT
>JAOAUD010000007.1 GCA_030157755.1 Candidatus Nanopelagicales bacterium | reverse complement strand
CCGGTTGCTGCTCGACCCGAGCAATAACACCGGGAGGGTGGCTAGGGTCAGAGGACTCCCACCGAAAGGCCCCTCGATGACCTTGCAGAAGTCTGATCAACTCGTCATTTTCGGAATCACTGGCGACCTCGCCAAGAAGATGACCTTTCCTTCGCTGTACAACCTTGAGAAGCGTGGACTCTTGACCACGCCCATCCTTGGTGTGGCATTTGATGATTGGACAATTGATCAGCTTTCCGCCTACGGGAAGGAATCGATCGAGACTGTTGAAGGCTCGATCGACGAAGCGGTGTTCAGCAAGCTGATCGGACGCTTCTCGTACGTCCATGGTGACTTCAAGGATCCGGCGCTGTACGCGGCGGTTGGCGCGGCGATTTCGGATGCGAAGGCGCCGACCTTCTACTTGGAGATCCCGCCGGGCCTTTTCGTCACGGTTGCGCAACAGCTCGCAACCGCCAACTTGCTTCATGGTGACGCACGTGTTGTCTTCGAGAAGCCGTTTGGCACATCGTTGAGCTCCGCACAGGAACTCAACTCACAGCTTCACGCGATCATGCGCGAAGAGCAGATCTTCCGGATCGACCACTACCTCGGCAAGCAGCCGATTCAGGATCTGATCTACCTGCGATTTGCGAACACACTGCTCGAGAAGATCTGGAACGGCAACGATGTCGATTGCATCATGGTCACGATGGCCGAGGACTTCGGTGTCGCTGACCGTGGGTCGTTCTATGACGCCGTGGGAACACTGCGCGATGTTGTGCAGAATCACCTGCTGCAGGTGATCGGCCTGATCGCGATGGAGGCTCCCGTTGAGACGCTGACGCAGCCTCGCATCGACCTCTTCAAGACCATTCCGAATGCCAATCCCGGTTCAGTGGTGCGGGGGCAATACGACGGCTACCTGGACGTCGACGGCGTTGCGCCACGGTCGAATACCGAAACTTTCGTGGCCCTGAAGCTGACGATCAACAGTCTGCGCTGGGGCGGCATTCCCGTCTTCATCCGCGCTGGCAAGGAGATGCCGGTAACGGCAACTGAGGTTGTCGTTCGCCTGCGAAACATGGCTGGGATGTTCCTCGGCCACTCGCGAGTGGGTAAGGATTACGAGGACGTCATTCTTCGAATTGGCGCAGATCCGGGAATTTCGATGAGCATGCAGGTCAAGTCGCCCCAAGCGGAAACGGTCGAGCCTGTTCGGTTGGACGTGAGCTTCAAGTCCGCGCTGGGTTACGTTCCGCTGCCGTACGAGACTCTGTTGTCAAACGCCATGGCGGGGGATGCCTCGTTGTTCCCCGACCAGGTGACCGAAGAGGAGACGTGGCGGATCGTTCAACCGATCCTCGATGAGCCTCAGCCGGTGCTGCCCTACAAGCCCGGAACGTGGGGCCCGAAGAAGGCACACGAGATGGTCAGCCACCACGGCGGATGGCGCGAGCCGACCTGTCCTGACCGCCCGCAGTCTTAGCTGCTACTTGACAAATTCCAGCGTCAGAGCGGCTCGATCGGTGTCGCCGATGTCGTTCTGACGCGTCACCTTGTAGTTGTGGTTCGCGGCGGAGTCCGTGACCACGGTGTCAAAGTCCAGCGAGCGGAACTTGCCATCGACGGTGATGTTGGGGCGGTAGCCGATCGTTGGCGGCGGCATGTTGGCCTTCAGGGTCACGCGAGTGCTGTTGGAGAAGAAGTACACAAAACTGTTGTAGATGCCCTGGTTGTTGACGCTGGCATCAGAAGCAGATTCTCCGGGGTTCAGGTACGTCCAGTTCGACGGACCTCCGTCATAGCGAAACAGCACCGCGATCACGGCCGAAGAGTTGTTGCGAACCGTGAGGTTGACTCCTGGACTGTCGTACTCAGACGTGACTCGACCTTCGACACCTGCAGGGGCAGCGGGTCGGGCCGTTTTGTCCGCGTGCCCGGCGATCTGAGCGGGTGGTGCGGCAGGTGTGGCCGGTACGGGTGCCTTCGCAGAGTTCGGCGCAGCGGCGGCCGTGGGGCTTGCGACGGAGGCGCTCGCGGCGCTCGCACCTGATGCGACTGCGATGCCAGCGACGCTCAAGACGGTGAGTCCTAGGGCGGCGATGCGGGTCTTTGCTTTGGTGGTCATGATCGGCTCCTTGTTGGTCGGTTCGACTAGTTGGCTGGTTTGAAGGTGAATGCTGAGGCGTCGTCACCAGCAGAGGTGATCTCGACCCGGCCGTTATGGGTGTTTCCGGCGGCGTCGTTGAAGGTGAACTTCTTTGAGGTGGTTCCCCAGTCCATTCGCCAATTGGGGCCGGGGAGCCCGTCGGCACCTTGCACGGTGAAGTTGGTGAGTTCGCCATGGGCATCCGCAACGCTCAACATGAAGAACGGGACCCCGCCGTAACAATTGACGTTGAGGCGCTCGTCGAAGCTTTGACCGGCCTTCAGTGTGTAGTTGGCGATTCCTTGCGGCGCCGGGGCATCAGGACGAGATGTGCCATCCCAGAGTTCGTTGCGCGTCTCGCCGACAGTGAAGGTGATGTCGCGGTCCAACTTGTTGGTCCACTGGATGTGCGTTTCTGTGTAGCATCCGGCCACCTGGGTGTGGGTCGGGGCAGTGGCGACGGACGCACTCGCAGGGGCCGTGCCCGCTGCAAGAGCGAGGGTTCCGACGGTCATTGCGGCAAGTCCCAAGGCTGCGAATCGAGCGGTGTGCTGGACGGTCATTGTCTTCTCCAAATGGGGTGGATCGGCGAGTGAGAGGATGTTACCCGGACGACGTCCTAAATAAACATCGAGACGGATGAATGTTCCTGGCGCGAAGCGGCGTTAGTTCATGATGAACAGGTTCACGTCAAAATTCTTAAGTCCGTCGTTCTGGTACTCGTGAATGCTCCAGAACAACTTCTTGCCACTGGGGTCATTCGAAGAGGCATCGGTCTGGCTGACGTAGGTGTCGTCCCCGAAGTCATGTCGGAACACGTTGGTCTTGAAGACGGTGTTGATGTTGTACAGATTGACGGCGGCGTACGGCTGGTTCGCAGCAGGGTTGCCGGCCACCAATTCGCGCTTCTGAAAGCCGGGGATGGCCACGTCTGCTCTCACGATGGGGAAATCCGGACCGCTGTCTTGCTGGTCGTGCCAACTCGCATCGCTTGCTAGAGCCTTCCCATTCACGGTGATCGCGGCCCCCGTGTTGTTGTGGAGGGTGACATCCACGGGCTTGCTCCAGAAGTCCTTCTTAGCTGTCGCGTGGGCGGTCGACTGTGTCGGCGTTTTGGTCGGTGCGGCGACGGCAGCTGTTGCTGTCTGCGCGGTCGAGACGGCCGCGAGAGTCAGCAAAGATGCGGCGACGGCAAATCCGAGTCGTCGACGCTTGTTACCGGTTCGACTGCGTGCAAATGCTGACATTGGGTGGCTCCTTGTGGTGGGTGGGTCGCACTACTTGATGATGTTCATGACGTATTCGCTTGAGGCGCAGCTGGGGATTCGCTTGATATCGAACTGGTGCGAAGCGATGTAGACGCTTTGTGATTGATCCACCGCGAGGTTCAGGTTGATGTGGTCGCCACTGGTGTACTTGTGGGCGGTATCGAACTCAACCAGCGGGGCGGAGCCGCGGTGGTTTGTCACGCGGAAGTCGATGCTGTCGCCGTTGTCGAAATCAACGACGTCGCGCAGAAGTCGCCCGCTTTGGTTGTTGACGTTTCCGCCATCCTGGAAATACCTGCCCGGCTCAAGTGTTGACGGCACGAGTGACCGGTACTCGACGTCATCGTCGTTGTACGCATACTCGGTGAAGGTCAGCTTGTGGTCGGTCTCGTTTGTGACCGTCATGGTTCCGGAACTCTGCGGCCCCTTGCTGACGTGCGCTGCCACGGTCTGCACATGGTGGGCTGGTGCTGGCTCAGCAGCCATGGCGGGCGCTGCAAGTCCGCCCAGTAGTGCAGTGCCGATCAGTGCGCCGGCAAGGACTCCAGTAGTGCGCTTCGCATTCATGTTGGCTGTCCGTTCGTTTGTGGGTGGGTGCAATTCGTGAGCATGGCTTACCCGGACAGTGGCCGAAATAAACATCAGGCGGAGATGAAGTCTGCCAACGACACAGAAAACACGAAGGCCCCGCCGATTTGGCGAAGCCTTCGTGTTTCTGATTGCTGGTTACCGCTGAGGTGTCAGAACCTGCGTCGGCCGGTCCTGCTGGTGCAGCGGTGGCGCGGGCGGGTATGCCGCCGCTGGCGCGGCTACTGCGGGTCGCCGCGTCGGCTTCTTCGATTGTCCGAAAAAGCGGACGAGCGCGACAGTTGCCACTGCGAGGGTTGAGATCAGCGAGATCGACCACGCAAGCAAGTCGTCCGTACCTGCCAGAATTCCGTGCAGAATTGCCAAGGGCCATACGGCGTAGGCGACGACGTGAACCGTCTGCCAGATGTTGAACGAGATGAATCGCCGCCCAAGGCTGGTGATCACCAGAACCAGCATGAGGTCGATGGAGATTGCCGCAAGTCCAACCGCGAACCGTTCGTAGCTTGAACTGAATGGCACGACGACGTTGAGCAAGTCCACACTGACGTAGCTGTCGGCGACGATCGCTGCGATGTGAATGCCGAGCATCGCGCAGGCTAGGTAGGCAACTCGTCGGTGCATGCCATTGGTCAGATAGCGCGACCAAGGGCGTGAGCGAAAGTCACCTGAGCTCAGGATGCCCAGAACCATGACGGCGCTGAGCAGGACGGTGGCGATAAGCCCGGTGCTGCGAGCCAGGATCCACAGAATGCTCACGATGCACCACTACTCCCGTGTGACCCGCCGGAGGACTGGCCGCGCTGGAAGCCGCCGTTGGGGACGGAGTTCGACTTTGGCGTCGTGCTGCGCGAACTGAAACCGCCACTGCTACCCGATCCGGAGCCGGAGCCAGAGTCGGAGCCCGTGTCAGGGATCAAGTTGCGAGTCGTCCCGCCAGAAAGTGAGGATTGTGAGCTTTCGACGGCCTTGTCGTTCGCGCTGACTGCGGAGGCGACGGCAATCCCGGTGCCCAGACCAAGAACGCCCACCATCGACAACGACACGGCGACTGCCGTCGCACGGTTCAGCTTGCGAATGTCCTGGCTGCGGTTTGCAGCACGCCGGGGTGGTTTGGGCGGGTTCGGCGGTGCGGAGCCCGGCCCGGCAACGTTTTGCCAGTTGCCCGTTGGAATTGGGTTCTGTGAGTTCGGATCTGGACGCTGAGGGTTCGGCGGGTTCGTGTAACTCATGTTGTAGACCATCCGGGGCGAACCTGAGCGTCGGCTGAGCCTTATCTGTGAGTTGCCTGTGAACGAACTGTCCAGGGTGTGGCGTGCGCCACCTTGCCGACCTAGCCGGTTGTGGCCCTAGGGTTAGCCCGTGGCCACAGTGAATGACGTATGCGCCCTGGTTGAGGGTTGGTTTCCGCCGCAACTGGCCGAATCGTGGGATGCGGTGGGCCTCGTTGTCGGTCGGCCGCAAAACCCGGTTACCACCATCATGCTGACAGTTGATGTGACGCCCGACACGGTGGCGGAGGCAATTGCTGAGGGTGCGGATCTCATCATCGCGCACCACCCGCTGCTGTTCGGTGGGGTAACGAGTGTGGCGGCGACAGACTTCAAAGGCCGAATCATTCATGACCTGATCGCGGCTGACATCGCACTACTTGTTGCCCATACCAACGCAGATTGTGCGAAGCCGGGGGTTTCCGACGCCCTCGCAGACGCACTGGGAGTCTTTGAGACCGAACCGCTGGAACCGTGTGTCGGTGAGGCCTTGGACAAGTTCGTCGTATTCGTTCCACAATCAGATGCGCCCGCGGTCTTGGAGGCGATGAGCCAGGCAGGTGCAGGGCGGGTTGGAAACTACGATCGATGCGCGTTCGAGTCCGATGGGCGCGGAACGTTTCGCCCGCAGTCGGGGGCTAGCCCGCACATCGGTTCCGTGGGCGAGATTGAGCAGGTTGCCGAAACCAGGCTCGAGATGGTCGCGCTGCGCCGCCTGCGATCAGTCGTCACAAGTGCACTGCGCGATGCCCATCCGTATGAAGAGCCCGCCTTCGACATCGTCGAGCTCGCCGACATCCCTGGCCCGCTTGGTCTCGGACGTATTGGCGAGTTGGATCAGCCCGCGACGTTGGAGGCATTTGCGCGAGTAGTCGCGACGGAACTTCCGGTCGGGCAATCCGGCGTCCGTATCGCTGGTGACTTGGCAGGAACAGTGCGGCGGGTGGCAGTCTGCGGCGGATCAGGGGATTCGCTCCTGGCCGTCGCCTCGGCACGCGGAGCCGATGTCTACGTGACGTCCGACCTGAAGCACCACGCGGTTTCTGAACATCTCGCAAACGGAGGGTGCGCCGTGATCGACGTCGCGCACTTTGCGAGCGAGTTTCCGTGGTGTCGCGCGACTGCACACAGGCTGGAACGAGCATTCGAATCCGGCAGCGATACGGTTTGCGTCAAGGTCAGCGAAATCGTGACCGACCCCTGGTCACAACACATGAGGAGCCAGTCCTGAAAGCTACGCCGGAGAACCAATCGCTCTTGCTCGACCTGCAGGCCGTTGACACCCGCCTGGACCAACTCGCGCATCAAGAAGCGACGTTGCCGCAGACCGCGCAACTTGCCGAGCTGACCGACCGGCTTGCCGAACTGAATACCGACGTCGTGAACGCGTCGACCGAGTTGTCCGACCTAAGTCAGGACGTGCGCAAAGCAGAGGACGAAGTTGAGCAGGTTCGCAAACGGACAACTCGCGATCAGGAGCTCCTGGACTCCGGCTCGATCACCTCGGGTAAGCAGCTCGAAGAGATACAACATGAGATCACCTCACTGTTGCGTCGCGCTTCCGAACTTGAGGATGCGCAGCTTGAAGTGATGGAAAGAGCCGAAGGCGCGCAGGCGCGCGTGGACGAACTTTCACTTCAGATCGGCGAGGTCCAGCAGGAACATGCGAAGGTGAGCGCTGCCCTTGAGGTGGCAGTCACAGTCATTCGCGCGGACCGAGCGGACCTGGATTCGCAGCGAGCGGGCCTCGCTGCGCGGGTACCGACGGATCTGCTCGCTCTCTACGACAAGCTGCGCGACAGCCTCGGCGGAGTTGGTGCAGCGCCGCTGCGGGGGAGTCGGTGCGAAGGCTGCCACATGCAGTTGCCGCCCACCGATCTCAAGGCGATCGTCGAGGCAGAAGCCGATGAAGTTGTGCGATGCGAGGAGTGTCGTCGCATTCTGATTCGAACGGCAGCGTCCTGATGGCGGGTCGTTTTGTCGTTGAGGCTGACGGCGGTTCGCGCGGAAATCCTGGTCCTGCCGCGTACGGAACAGTAGTTCGTGATGCGGCAGACGGTCGGATTGTGGCCGAGGCCGCGGGTTACTTGGGTGAGACCACGAACAACGTCGCCGAGTACACCGGACTTGTGACAGGTCTGCAGATCGTGGCTCGACTCGATCCTGAAGCACTCGTTGAAGCAAGGCTTGACTCGAAACTTGTTGTCGAGCAAATGAGCGGGCGCTGGAAGATCAAACACCCTGACATGAGGCAGCTGGCATTGCAGGCGCGGGACGCGTTTCCACCTACCCAGGTGACGTACACATGGGTTCCTCGCGAGCAGAACAAACTGGCTGATGCGCTTGTCAACGAGTCCCTCGACGCGATTGCCGTTGGCGCGGACGGAGCGATCGAGCGCCTTTACTGACACTCGATTTGCCTGTCGGAATTTTCATTTGGGCCGTCTTAGCCCGAGTGGGTTAATGGCTCGGTATTCGCGTTGCCTGACCTCTGAATTCGCGATTCACTTATGTCGTTCACCAAAGAAACCGGTGGGCGACAGTGTTGCGAGGCTTCCAACGCACTAGCCGTTGATCCAACTCAACGGATGCGAATGGACAGCCGGAGACACCATCGCCTGACTGCATGCGCCGCGGTTCGGAATCTGAAAGTGAACAAACCTGGAAAGCCCGGGAACGACAACGCGAAAGCAATGTCCAAACGGTCCGACCAGAAACTCGGGTTAGGAACGCTTAACTGAGAAGTTAGGTAGAACTAATCGGAGATGTCTTGGATCAACTTCAAGACGTGGCCGCGTGAGTGCCCCGTTAAGAAATGATCTAAGCGACTCAAAAGAAGGGATAGTGCCGCTGAGAAGCCGCACTTATCACCTCGGAAGAGCCCCTCTGCTGTGGCGGAGGGGCTCTTCACTTTCCCCAGTCCCGATTCGTCGTCCGCGCGCTCCCGTCCGCGCGCTCCCGTCCGTCGGTTTCGCAAACCCCCTTCGTGTTGGGGTTACCTGCAACGATTTGCGCCGGGTAGCCCCAACACGAAGGGGGTTTGCGGATTCATGAGGTTGCGCTGGGGGCCGACCCCTAGACTGTTCGTGGACGAGTCGATCGGGTGATCGCGGTACGTGTGTGCTTCGGCATTCGGGTATCGAGGAAAGTCCGGACTCCACAGGGCAAGGTGGTGGGTAACGCCCACCCGGGGT
>JAOAUD010000006.1 GCA_030157755.1 Candidatus Nanopelagicales bacterium | reverse complement strand
ACGGCCGGGCCGTACTTCTGGCCGGGGGAGCGAGTGAGGCGTTCGATCGGTCCGCTGATGCTGATCGCCGCGATCACTTGCCCGCCGGACCGCACTGGCGCTGACACGCTTGCTACCCCTGGCTCGCGTTGACCAACACTTTGCGCCCAATGAAGTTGGCGCACTTTCGCAAGTGCTGCGGCAGAGAACCGAGCACCACGTAGCTCCTGTTGCAGGGTCGCGGGATCCTCCCAGGCAAGCAACACCTGTGCGGCGGAACCCGCCTTCATCGGCAACACGGTTCCGATTGGAACCGTGTCTCGCAGGCCGGAGGTCGGTTCTGCTGACGCGATACATACGCGATGTTCGCCTTGGCGGCGGTACAACTGCGCGCTTTCGCCAGTGGCCGAACGCAACCCGGACAGGATGGGTCCCGCTGCTGCGATTAGGCGATCTTCGCCGCGGGCGGATGAAAGTTCACCCAGCCGGGGGCCAAGGACGAATCGACCGCTGGCGTCGCGGCCGATCATTCGGTGATGCTCGAGGGCAATCGCCAATCGATGGGCGGTTGGCCGCGGTAGTCCGGTGGCGGCAGTGAGGTCAGCCAGGTTGGCTGGGCCCGATTCAAGCGCGGTGAGGATAAGTACCGCCTTGTCGATGACCCCAACGCCACTGCTTGAAATGTCCATAAGATGATACTGACATCTCACTATATGAGATTGCAACTCGCCTTTTCCGTGTGGGTGACGCACTCTGTACTCACCAAGAATGTCTGTAGCGGGTGAAGGGAACTGGTCATGGCAAAGACGCTGGCCGAGAAGGTGTGGGAATCGCATGTGGTTGCGCGTGCGGAAGGTGAGCCGGATCTCCTGTACATCGACCTGCACCTCGTCCACGAGGTCACGAGTCCACAGGCATTTGACGGTCTGCGCGCAGCAAACCGGAAGGTGCGTCGCCCGGACCTGACCATGGCGACGGAGGACCACAACGTTCCGACCATGGATATCGACAAGCCAATCGCCGACCCGATCTCGCGCACTCAGGTTGAGACACTGCGTCGCAACTGCGCTGAGTTCGAAGTTCCGCTGTTCTCACTCGGCAACGTTGAACAAGGCATCGTCCACGTCGTCGGACCGCAGCTTGGTCTCACACAACCCGGCATGACCGTCGTCTGTGGAGACAGCCACACCTCAACGCACGGTGCGTTCGGGGCGTTGGCATTTGGGATCGGGACAAGCGAAGTTGAACACGTCTTGGCAACGCAGACGCTTCCGCTGAAGCCGTTCAAGACCATGGCGGTCACGGTGAATGGAAAGCTGCCCGACGGCGTGACGGCGAAGGACTTGATCCTGGCGGTCATCGCTCAGATCGGCACTGGCGGTGGGCAGGGATACGTCCTGGAGTACCGCGGTGAAGCGATCGAGGCGCTGTCGATGGAAGCGCGCATGACGATCTGCAACATGTCGATCGAAGCTGGTGCGCGGGCCGGAATGATTGCCCCGGATGAGACGACGTTCGAATTCCTCAAGGGTCGCGAACGGGCACCATCAGGCCAGGCATGGGACGAGGCAGTTGCAGCATGGCGAGAGTTGGCAACTGATGATGATGCGACGTTTGACGCAGAAGTGATCGTGGATGCCTCCTCGCTGAGCCCGTTCGTCACCTGGGGTACGAACCCCGGGCAGGGCTTGCCGCTGTCGGCGTCGGTGCCGGACCCACAGGACTTTGACAACGACGCCGATCGCACGGCCGCGCAGCGCGCGATCGAGTACATGGGGTTAACGGCTGGAATGCCGCTGCGGGACATCACGGTCGACACCGTGTTCCTGGGTTCGTGCACCAATGGCCGGATCGAGGATCTCCGCGCGGCTGCCCAAGTGCTTGAAGGGCGCAAGGTCGCCGATGGCGTGACGATGCTGGTCGTACCAGGGTCGGTTCGGGTTCGGCTGGAAGCTGAGGCTGAAGGACTCGATCAGATCTTCACGCAGGCAGGTGCCCAGTGGCGGCAAGCGGGTTGTTCGATGTGTTTGGCGATGAACCCCGACAAGCTGACTCCCGGTGAGCGCAGCGCATCAACCTCGAACCGCAACTTCGAAGGTCGCCAAGGCCCAGGGGGTCGAACACACCTGGTTTCTCCGCAGGTTGCAGCCGCCACCGCGGTCACCGGTCATCTGTCAGCACCTGCTGACCTAGTCAACGCCTGAGCCTGGAAAGGGAGTAGCACGATGGAAAAGTTCACTGTTCACACTGGCGTCGGCGTTCCGCTGCGGCGCAGCAACGTTGACACCGACCAGATCATCCCTGCCGAGTACCTCAAGCGAGTCACTCGCCATGGCTACGAAGATGCGCTGTTCTCGGCGTGGCGCAAGGATCCCGATTTTGTGCTCAATCAGCCTAGGTACTCGCTGGCGTCTGTCCTGGTCGCTGGACCTGACTTCGGGACCGGATCGTCCCGGGAACACGCGGTATGGGCGTTGCAGGACTACGGATTCAAGGTCGTTTTGTCGAGCCGGTTTGCTGACATCTTCCGGGGTAACGCCGGGAAGGGTGGGCTGGTTGCAGCCCAGGTCGAGGAGTCGGTCATCGAGCGACTGTGGGAAGTTTTGGAGTCTCACCCCGGAGCTGAGATCACTGTCGACCTCGTCGAATGTCGGGTGAAGTCCGAACGGATCGATGAACCATTCGTCATCGACGAATACGTGCGCTGGCGACTGCTGGAGGGTCTCGACGACATCGGCATCAGCCTCAAGCACGAAGTGGCCATCGAAGATTTCGAAGCGCGTCGACCGGAGTATTTGCCGACAACCGCCTAGTTTTCAGCAAATTTTGCCTTGGCATCCGGGCGATCGCTGCGGCGTGGCGCGTGCAACGGCAAGTCCAACACGTCTAGCCTCGGGCGCGAACGCGGACGAAAAGTCCGACAACCCCACGGAGGATAGACGTGAATAAGGCTGAGCTCATTGACAAAGTGGCAGAACGCCTCGAAGTCAGCCGCAAGCAGGCGGCCGAAGCAGTAGATGAGGTGATCGCCTCGATCACTGACGCTGTTGCTCAGGGTGAGCGCGTCGCAATCACCGGCTTTGGAATCTTCGAGAAGGTCGAGCGCAAGGCTCGTACCGGACGTAACCCGTTGACTGGTGCAATCGTCAAGATCAAGGCCACCAACGTTCCGAAGTTCCGCCCAGGTGCGGAATTCAAGTTGGTTGTGAGTTCTGGACGCGCAAGCGCGGCGAAGCGCGTGGCAGCGGCTAAGAAGGTAGCAACTGCCAAGAAGGCGGCACCGGCCAAGAAGGCTGCTCCCGCGAAGAAGGCTGCTCCCGCGAAGAAGGCCGCAGCCAAGACCACGACGAGTGCCGCGCGCAAGGCACCCGCGAAGAAGGCCGCACCTGCAAAGAAGGCTCCAGCCAAGAAGACTGCAGCCAAGAAGGCACCGGCCAAGAAGGCCGCAGCGAAGCGCGCATAGTCGCGACTGCGCAACACCAGTGGCGGGTCATCCCAGTTGGGGTGGCCCGCCACTGGCTTGTGGGGCTTCACTCAAGAGGCGAGACGTGTGCGCTCCGACGCCGAGTTCGATCGCAGCGTCCAGGTCCACGGCAGTGTCGACATCGGATCGCAGGTCGAGCCCAACCTGTCCTGAGATGTCGGTGACTCCAGCCGCCACATGCGCCGCAGCAGAATCGATTCCGAACGCAGGCACAGTCCAGGCTTCCCCTGGCAGCATCAGTGCAGTTGTTCCGGTCCCGTGTTGGTCAGCAACAAAACACGGCCCGTTAAAACTTTCGCTGAGCTTGAGTGCGGCATCGAGCGAATCGCTGGTCAGAGCTGCGAGATCTCCGGTGAGGACAACCACGGAGGTTGTTGGGTGACCACTTCGCACGTGCGCCACAGCCTGAACAATGGCACGGTTGATGCAACTGATTGCGCTTTCGGCCGTCGGCGGATCCTCTTGGAGAAATCGACAGTCAGACTCCGCCACAACCATCTCAACAATGGGGTCGGGGCTGATGACCAAGACCCGCCCGACCCGCATTGCGCTGCTGGACGCGTCAATCACATCGCGCAAGAACGCTGTGGCAAGAGCTGTTGCGTCGGGTGCCGGGAGCTGACCACGGACCGTTGCCCGTAGGCGGCTCTTCGCCTGAGTCGGCGCCTTCATCGGGACGATGACCGTCCACGGGCCGACGCTGGGACTCATTTGCGACATGGTGCCACGAATCGCCACTGCGGTATTTCAGGGACGCTCAGATCGACACAGTGGGCCTGATCGCGGCAAGATCCAGAGGTTAGTCATCGTCTGGAACGGAGTATCGGTTGTGGCGTCACGTCGGCATGGTGCAAAACACCTCGGGCCGTACTACCGATTCGCCGTGCTTCTGCTTGAACCGTTCTTGACGATCTGGACGCGAACCCAACGACGCAACGTTGAGATTCTCTCGGCCGACTACCCACCGAACGACGGAATCGTGGTCGCCGCTAATCACATGTCGTGGTTCGACCCGATGAATATCAGCCACGTTCTGTGGGACGCAGGTCGCCCGCCCCGATTCATGGCGAAGGACAAGCTGTTTGACATGCCGGGGATCGGTCAAATCCTGGGCGGAGCGGGCCAGATCCCCGTCTACCGAGACTCCGATGACCCGGCTTCCGCAATCCGCGCTGCAGTGGAGGCCATCGAAAACGGCGAATGCGTTGTCATCTATCCAGAAGGAACGATGACCCGCGACCCCGAGTTCTGGCCGATGCATGGGCGAACGGGAGCTGCCCAACTGGGACTCACTACTGGCGCCCCAGTGATCCCGATCGCCCAGTGGGGGCCACAGGAAGTGATGCGGCCGTATAAGACGGAATTCAACCTGCTGCCTCGAAAGACCATGCAGACCTTGGTTGGAGAACCAGTCGACCTTGACGATCTACGCGGCAAAGAAATGACGAAGGAAGTTCTGGCGGAGGCGACCGAGCGAATCATGGTCGCGATCACTGAGCTTCTCGAGGAACTGCGGGGCGAGAAGGCTCCTGTTGGTCGAATCGACTTCCGTGACTGGAAGCAGGCCGAAGCAACAGGTCAACCCGTAAAGCGGACTATCAAGCCACGGACAGAAACCGCTGCGCCCGCCTCAAAGTCACGGTCGGGCAAAGCGGGTACCACGAAGAAGGCAACCAAAGAGAAGGCACCCACGAAGAAGGCAAGTCAGTCGAAGAACGGCAGTCGCAGCGGTTAACGCTCGTCTAGATCAATGGCACCAGAGAACAAGAGCCACCAGCATGAGTAACCGATACAAGGGAGACAACAGATGACGCGGGTAGCAGTTATGGGCGGCGGCTCATTCGGTACGGCCATGGGCATGATCGCCACAGATGCAGGCGGAGAAGTTGTGATCTGGGCACGCGAGCCTGAGGTCGCCCAATCGGTAAATGAGCTCCACATCAACGAGATGTACCACCCAGGTCTCGAATTGCCGCCGGAGTTGTGGGTGACGAACGACCCAGCGACGGCTTTGAAGGGTGCAGAGGTGATCATTCTGGCGATCCCGGCGCAAACGCTACGAGAGAACCTCACCGAGTGGAAGAGCCTGATCGAGCCCGACGCCATCATCGTCACGTTGATGAAGGGCATTGAGGCGACCACGACCAAGCGCATGACCGAGGTGATCGCCGAGGTAGCAGAAGTTCCGGCGTCGCGAGTTGCTGCGATCTCCGGACCGAACCTTGCGCGGGAAATCATTCAGCGCCAGCCAGCAGCGACGACGGTTGCCTGCGTCGATGTCGAAAACGCCAAGAAGGTCGCAACTGCGATCACGAATCCGTACTTCAGGCCGTACTGGACCGAGGACGTTGTCGGTACCGAGGTTGGTGGCGCCGTCAAGAACGTCATCGCGTTGGCGAACGGCATGGCATTTGGACTTGGTTACGGTGAAAATGCCCAGGCGTCGCTGATCACTCGTGGACTGGCAGAGATGTCACGCCTTGGTGCGGCACTCGGCGCTAACCCCATGACATTCCTGGGGCTCGCCGGAATTGGTGACCTGATCGCCACTTGCACATCGTCGCTTTCGCGCAACCGCACCTTCGGTGAAAACCTCGGACGAGGACTGACCGTCGAAGAGACGATCGAACAGACCAAGCAGACCTGCGAAGGCGTCAAGAGCTGCCAGGCGATTCTGGAACTCGGCAAGGCCAACGGTGTCGAGATGCCGATCACCGAGCAGGTCGTGCAGGTCGTGCACAACGGAATGTCGCCGCGAGAGATGCTGGGCAACCTCATGTCACGCGACCCGCGGGCAGAACAAGGCAGTTCTGCCTGAGTATCCGCAGAGCAGGCGCGTAGGGTTACGCGCGTGAGTTCCGTGCAAGCGCCGCAGAGTGCGCCTTCGGCCGATTCAATGATCGATGTCAGTGTGATCTTTGGTGGCCAAAGCAGCGAGCACAACATCTCCTGCTTGTCGGCCGCTAGCGTGCTTGCAGCATTGGATCGCGCGAAATACCGGGTGTCCGCCATCGGGATCACGCGGGACGGTCAGTGGTATCGGGTCAGCGACGATCCCGCCGATTGGGCCCGCGACGGCGATCGCCTGCCTGAGGTCCTGCCTGTTGGGGAACCGATCGCGCTGACCGATATTGACGGCGACGTGGTATTTCCCGTGCTCCATGGCCCGTTCGGTGAAGACGGCACGATGCAGGGTGCATTGGAACTGCTGGGTCTGCCCTACGTTGGATCCGGCGTGTTGGCGAGTGCACTGACGATGGACAAGGCCGCGACCAAGCTGATGTTGACTGCTGCCGGATTGCCCGTTGGCAAGTGTGTGGCCGTCAACGATGCCGATTGGGTGAGTCATCCCGAGATCGTCCTAGAGCAGGTCCAGGAGTTGACACTGCCGGTGTTCGTTAAGCCCGCGCGAGCGGGGTCAAGCGTCGGCATCACCAAGGTGAAGTCGTTCGACCAACTCGCCACTGCGATTGACGTCGCTCGCGAACAAGACCGCAAAGTTGTCATCGAAGAATCGGTGGAACAAGCACGCGAGATCGAGTGTGGCGTTTTGGCGCAACGTGGCTATGAGCCACCGAGAGCCAGCGTCTGCGCTGAGATCAAAGTTTCCGATGCTCACGACTTCTACGACTTCGCCGCCAAGTACCTCGACGACAGCGCGACCCTGACGGTTCCGGCCGACATCCCGGTGGCGCTTGAGAAAGAACTAGGCGACATCGCAATTCGCGCCTTCACGGCGCTGGGTGCGGATGGGCTTGCGCGGGTGGACTTCTTCGTGTCGCCGACCGGCGACATCGTGATCAACGAAATCAACACCATGCCTGGATTTACATCGATCTCGATGTTTCCGCGCATGTGGAACGCCAGCGGCCTTTCCTACCCTGAACTCGTCGATCACCTCATCGAGGTTGCGATCGATCGTGGACCGGGAATGCGTTGACAAAGCGGTCTAACCGGTAATGACCGGCACGTTCGCGGCAATCGCCGGTGCAAGATCAGGGAGCACGCTCGTCTCGGGCGCGTAGGCATTCGGAACTGCAACCTCGACGTAGGCCTGACGTCCCACTGCGGTGAAGACGTAGCCGGCTGACCGTTGTTCAGGTAACCAATCCACTCCGTCGACGGTAATGAGGGTGGCGGTTGGGGTCAGCCCGCTCGGCTTGGTGACTCCGCATCGAAGTGTGATCGGCGGGTCGCCCCAGGCAGCTGTGGTGGGAGTCTGCGGTTCGGTGCTTCGGCGCACCGAGTTGAGCACGGAGCTCGGAAGTGAGTTGTTCAGGCCTTCGCACGCTTGAGCAACTGCCGTGCTGGTGGGTTCGGGCGCGGGTACTGCAACTGGGCCCGCGCACCCGGCAAGCAGACCTAGCCCAAGGGCGGCAGTCACTGCGATGGCCCGATACACGAAGATGACCCTAGCCGCACCAAACGAAGGGTCAAGAAACGCCAATGTCAGAAGTGTCGAGAACCGCCCGTGTTGGCGATGTGGGCGAGCATGTCTTGATCGCTGAGATCACCCGGCGACTTGGTCAAGGGCAGTCCGCACTCGTTGGAATCGGCGACGATGCTGCCGTGATCAGCCTGTCCGAACCAAGTGTCGCGGTGAGCACCGATGTGCTGGTTCAAGACCGTCACTTCCGGTTGTCCTGGTCAACTGCGTCAGACATCGGTCATCGCGTCGCTGGCGCGAATCTCGCCGATGTGGCAGCCATGGGTGCGATGCCCACCTGTTTGGTCGTTGGCCTCGTACTGCCGCCCGACACGGAAGTCGGTTGGGTACTGGACTTTCTCGACGGCCTGGCAGCCGAATGTGAGGGCATCGGCGCCTCGGTTGTCGGCGGGGACTTGGCATCGGGGGACACCATCATGATTTCGGCGACGGCTTTGGGTGACCTTCAGGGCCGCGAGGCCGTCACCCGCGCGGGAGCTCGGCCAGGTGATGTAGTTGCGGTGGCGGGTCGGCTTGGTTGGGCGGGCGCCGGTCTCAGCCTGTTGTCGAGGGGTTTCAAGTCACCGCG
>JAOAUD010000005.1 GCA_030157755.1 Candidatus Nanopelagicales bacterium | reverse complement strand
GCGCCCACTCCCGTACTTCAACACCCTCCTGCCACCATGAGCACATGGCAAAGATCGTGTACGTCGACATGGATGGGGTCCTTGTGGACTTTCAATCCGGCCTCGACAAGGTCGGCAAGAAGATGCGCAAGAAGTACAAGGGTCGTGAGGATGAGATCCCGCGCATCTTTAGCCTGATGGAACCCATGCCCGGGGCCGTCGAGTCATTTCACGCGCTCCAGCGCAGTGACGAATACGACGCCTACATCTTGTCAACCGCTTCGTGGCACAACTCAACGTCTTGGTCGGACAAGTTGTTGTGGGTGCATCGGTACTTCGGTGACGGCGACAAGACCGTCGCGTACAAGCGCCTGATCCTGAGTCACCACAAACACCTGAACTCGGGCGCGATCCTCATCGATGACCGTAAGAAGAACGGTGCCGACAAATTCGACGGTCGACTCATTCGCTTCGGGAAGAAGAAGTACCCGGACTGGAAGGCCGTTCGCAAGGAACTTGGGTTGAAACTCCCGTAGGACCCCTGCCCGCCTAGGGCCCAGCTTCTACCTAACTGCGAGGTCTCGCAGAGGTTACTTGTAGCCTCAACCATTGACTTGACCTGGCACAGGGGGACCACATGACTACCAAGACAGTCAGCGCTGCGGATCAGCGCACAAGTAATGCGCGGATCGCGCCGTCAGTGCCGGTTGCACTCGGTGTGTTCATTGCCTACGTCATCGCCTTTATTGGGCTCTCGTCGTCATCTGGCATCGCTTACGGCGACTGGTTTGCTTCAGGCGAGAATGCGTTCCGGACTGCGGTCATTCCACTCATCGGCGGATCGCTCGTGCTCATCATCTTCCTGTGGTGGGCGCGCTGGGACTTCGTCTTCACAGACTCCGCAAGGCTTCCGATGTACGGGATCCTCACGGTCGGTGTCGTGCTTTTTGCGGTCGGAATCGTCGTACATTTGATTGGAGTCAAGTGGGGCGGACCCTCCGGTGGTCTGATCGCAGCGATCATTGCGGCCGGTGTCCTGGTGGGGTTCGCCGAGGAGACACTCTTTCGCGGGATCATCCTTCGATCGCTGCGAACGAAGATGCGTGCGGAATTCTGGGTGATGCTGTGGTCGTCCCTTTGGTTTGGTTTCTTTCACGCGACCAACCTCGCCAATGGTTCGCCGCTGGGCCAGGTAATCGGCCAGTGTGTACTCGCGTCGACGGCGGGCGTGCTGCTGTACTCAGTCCGTCGCTGGCGCGGACTTCTGGTGTTGGGAATGGTTGCCCACGGCTTGTGGGACATGTCGGTGTTCCTGCCCGCATCCGATAATGGAATCGTTACCAACCTATTGGTTCAGGTCGCCGCTGTGACCGTCGCGGCTGTGATCGCCGTGATCGTCATGTTCCGTAAGGATCGCTCCTTCGCCGTCACTGAACGCGGACTGCAGACGCTTTAGCGCTTCTTCTTTCCAAGAACCAAGCGCCAAATCGTTCCGTTTGCACGGTCGGGTTCCGCCGGGGCCCAGTCGCTCGCGATGGGTGTTGGGGCGAAACTCGGCCGGAACTCGCTCGGGCCGGGCCGAAGCAAAGTCGTGCGAGACTGTTCGCGTGAGTGCAAGAACCAACCGATCGCGCGTGTTCCGCTCGATGGTCTCCTCTGCAAGAGTGCGCGCTCCAATCGCGAACGTGTGGGATCAGATCACCAACGTCGACATTCACAGCTTTCCTCACCCGCGCTACTTTCGATTCCTAGGAATTCCCAATCCGCTGCGAGCTGAGGTTATTGACTCTGGTGTTGGTGGCCAACGGATTGCCTACTTCGATACGGGTAAGCGATTCGTCCAACGGATCACGGTGTGGGAACCGAATCGGGAGTACGCGTTCACGTTCAACCCCGAGCCGGGATTTAAGGTCGTGTTCTGCTTCGACCTTGCCGATGGGGTGGTGCAGATTGCCACCGGTTATTACGTCCTGGATGAGCAAGGTGCAACGACCACCATTCAACTCGGAACCGAGTACTCGATCGATCGACGGTTCGCGCCCCTGCTCGGCATCCCGGTGTGGGTCGTGTTGCGCGGATTCCAGAGGTACCTGTTGAAGGCGATCGCGCACAACGCGACTGCGACTGCGCGCGTTAGTTCGCAACTCCCATCCGTTGCATTTGCAGCTTCTTGCGTTGGTCAGTGATGGCACACGCAGTCATCGCGATCACCATCGATGCCACAGCGGAGCAGGTCTTCGATGTCGTTCACGACTACGAGATCCGCACGGACTGGGACACGCTGCTGCGTAGCGCGCGGATGGAGGGCAATCGGGTACCCGAACAGGGGGCAGTCGCAGTCTGTGCCGCGCGTTGGTACCTCGGCGGCCTAGTTTTTCGGACTCGCTACGTCACCTTGAACCGCCCAGTTGTTGCTGCCGTGACGCTCGTGAAGCCGTACTTCATCTTCGAGAACTGGTCAGCGTCGATTCGTCATCGCGAGGTACCTGGGCGTGGCACCGATCCCGCAGATGGTGCGGAAAGTGAAGTCGTCTACACCCTGAACCTGCGGTGTCGGCCGACTTGGTTCGCGCGGCCCTTGGAAGCCGTGGCGATGAAGGCGTTTGAGCTTGAGACTCGACGCCGCCTTCGTGCTCTCAAGCGCTACATCGAAGCTGCAGGCGAGCCTTCGAGCGGCTCCCGGGCCGCACGCACTCGCAGGCCCCGCCTTTCTTGAAGCGAGACCTGCGATCAGTGCGGTACTTGTGAAGTTTGGATCAGAAATCGTTGAGGTGGTCCGGTCCACAGGCAGTGAAGATGCCGCATCCGAACTTGGCTGGGTTGTGGTGCCCAATGAGTTGCGGCGCAGGTGCCTGCGTTGTGGAATTCGACGCGAGGTAGGCCGGGGCCGGTGCGCTGACGGTCGTCGGCGTTGCGACTGCCATGTCGACTGCTGGAGTCTGTGGAGCAGCCATTGCCGGCGATACGGCTGCGAGGGCCACTGCTCCGGTTGCGACTGTGCCGAGTGCGATCTTTGCGAGAGTGTTCATAGCGACCTCCTAGAGTGAGGCGCTCGCGGGCCGATGGTCTGCGGACGCGATCTTCGTCGTTGTGGTACCCGGGAGCCCGGCGCCCAAACTCACCGTCACGGGTGAACTCCGGCGAGGACCTCGCGCTCTTGCTGAGGTGCGACAGCGCCGATTGCTGCGGCAGGCTGAGGACGTGTTCGACGAACCCCTAGCATCTGACGCGCCGCTGCGCCTGATTTCAGCTCAGGGAGCCGAACCATCGCATCTGCATTCGCGACCCATACTCGGGTCGTCGCCACCACTGGTCAGTGGCCTCATGGTGACGGCTGCTCGGCCTGCCAGTGCGCGCCTCGCGGTCGAGTGTTTCCAGCGTCAGTCCTACCCCAACCGCGAGTTGGTCATCATTGACGACGGGCCGACGGATGATCTCGCCGACTATGTTGCCGGGCTTGCTGATGAACGCATTCGGATGGTGAGGCTCGCGAGTACTGACAAGACCCTTGGTGAACTCCGCAACACTGCGGTCGCGAATGCGCATGGGGAACTTGTGTGCCAGTGGGACGACGACGATCTGTCCGACCCCGATCGCCTCTGGTGGCAGGTCGGAGTCCTTCACGATTCCGGTGCGGATGCGTGCTTCTTGGAACGCTGGACCATCTTGTGGACCGACGGCCCGCGGATCGCCATCGGGACGCGGCGTCTATGGGAAGGGTCGATGGTTGCTCGCCGCGAAGCGCTCATTGAGTACCCGGCGCTGCGCCGCGGCGAGGACTCTCCGGTGGCAGAGGCGATTGTCATTAGAGGCACGGTTGCTCTGCTCGATCTTCCCGAGCTCTACATTTACCTCGTTCACGGAAACAACACGTTTGATGCTGCTCACTTCGATGCCCACTGGGATGCGGCAACTCTGCGCGTAGAGGATCCGAACGCCTACCTCGCACACCTGCAAAATAGGGTGCCAGTCGCTCAGGCCTTGGCGGCCGTTGCTGGCATGACTAGCTAACCCGCTCCCACACCACGATGGTGTTGCCTTGCTGCATGTAGACGTGTGCCATCCGATAGCCGTTGCCGTGTCGTTCATTGGCGACAGACGTGAACCTCTTCATGTTGACTGAGCCCTCGTTGACTTCAATCTCGTAGTGAGGGCCATTGGCGCTTCCACCACTGAATCCGCCGATACCGAACATGTCTGCCTCCTGGTTGTGATGCGGCCTAGTTCGTGCCGCGAGCTCGTCGCGCTTGTGCCGCCTGCGTCGCGGCGGCGAGGGTCGTTGAGATTTCCCCCTCGATCGGTACCGGCCCTACGTGGGTTGTCGGTGACTCCAAATCGACCCATACCTCACCACCGATGCTGCGCAGCCGGTCGCAGAAAGCATAGTCCTCGGACAGGTAGACGCCGTCGTCACTGACATAGGGGTCAAAGAAGGTCCAGCCCGATTCTTGCCCGTCGGAGGCGTGGGCGCCGAACTTGAATGCGTCGACTGCATCCAGCTCCACCATCCGGCATAACGCGTCGCGTGAGATCAGCAATGCGGCTGATCCGATCACTCTGGCAGGTAGGAATCCATTCACCGGAACTCGAGCGCCACCGGCCGGTTCGAACCAGGCAGCAAAGCGGTGCGAAACGGCGCGAAGTTCGGCCGCCGTTGCCGCAGGAATCAAGTCGAGGTGGTCGCGGACCTTGTTCCAGTCCACTTGGCGTAACGGCACTCCCGCACCCACCACATCGTGCTGCGCACGAACCATCCGTTCCACGGATTCCGGAGCGATCACTACGTCCGCATCGAGCATCAGGAGGTGCGTGAACTCGTCGCTACGCACGACCACGCTGGCGAAGGCATTGCGTGGACGGGTGACGAGTCCGTCGGGTTGGGTGACGACCTTCAGGCCCCAACCAAGCTTGTCGAAGTGTCGCTGAATCGCGAACACCGAATGCATGTAGTCGTGAGCAACCACACCACCTGCAACTGGCGTGCCGAGATAGACGTTGACTGGGGCTGGTTGGGGCTCGGGTGTCACTGGAAGTACAGCGTCTGGTTCACGGTGTAGCCCCCGCTCGAGCCCGAGCCCGTGCCCGGGTGTGTGCTGCAAGAAGTCGGACTACTGCACAGCTGGATGCCGCCGGTCGCAGCCTCAAGGGCGTCATCATCGATCGCTTGAATACCGTCGATCGCGGGGTTCGGGTTCTGATCCTTGCCACCCATATTGGTCTCCCTAGGTCACGCTGTGGTTGCTCACGAGGTTAGTTCGCGCCGCGATCTGTTGCCAGCGCTAGAACACCCGGGTGGAGCACAGTGTTTCCGCCCATCCGTACTGATTGCACTGTTGGGAGTATCGCCGCCGCGCTAGGTTGGCGCATCGAAGAAGGAGGTTGTCTCGGTGACTCACACTGCGTACGTCATTACTTATCGGCGCGGCGCCGATGATGCGCGGGCAGCGAACCTCGCGGCGGTGCTCCGCCACGTCAGCGCGCTACCTGACGTCGCGGTTGTTGTCGTCGAACAAGACATCTCACCGGCCTTCGACGCTCCAGCCGGAGTGGAGTACCACTTCATCGCGCACGATGGTCCGTTCAACAAGTCATGGGCGATGAACGTGGGTTTCCGACTCACCGATGCACCAGTTGTCGGCATGGGAGACGCTGACTTGATCATGTCGCTACCTGAGATGACGGCCGCAATCAACGCGGTGGCCGCGGGTGATTTCGACGCGGTCAAACCCTTTGATCGCATCGTCGATCTATCCGAGCAGGAGACGGCTGCCTTCCGCGAAGGTGGCGCGTTGCCGGAACCGACCACTGATCTTGAAGGCAACAAGCGTGGGCAGGGTGAGTACCTGCCATTTTGCGGCGGGTTGTTCTTCGTGACTCGCGAGCTGTTCGCTCGTGCAGGTGGTTACGACGAACGCTTCTCAGGTTGGGGTGGAGAGGACGACGCACTTTCCGTCAAGTTCGCACGCCTCGGCGGGAGATTGGGCATCAACGCGCAACGTGCCTGCTACCACCTCTGGCACGAGCGCAGCGCCGTCCGCTACACACACGCGAGCTATCGCGCGAACGTCGACCGGCTGACGTTTTTGCAAGAGTGCACCGACGCGCAGTTGCAGCAGATTTGCGACGCGGACGCCGCGGAAATGGGCGATCCGCGGGCCCCAATCCAAGGTCCGTAGGAGGCACCGTCAGGGTCATCTCTGAAGCCGCATCAGCGGTTCGTTCGTCGCTAGAGTGACGCCGTGTTTCGAGCTCGCGCGATGACCAAAAGATCCGACGAGGATCTCGACCGCCCGCTGCGTTTGGTGTCAGTGCCAGCTCTCGTTGGCTTAATCCTCGCGTTGTTGATCATCCTTGGCGGCGCGTTCTGGCTCTTTGGCGGTCAAGTGGCGGTGCGGGTTCCGGCCTCCGGAGTCATCGTGAACCCACCGGAAAACGTCGACGTCGTTGCGACAGTGAATGGCGTGGTGGAGTCCGGACCGGAGGAGTTGGATCGGGTGGTCAAGCCGGGAGATCCGGTCGCGAAGATCAGGACACCCGACGGCAAGCTCGTGTCAGTGCCCTCACCGATCTCCGGCACAGTGGTCGCACTAGGAACGAGTTCAAATGCGCCGGTTCAACCCGGCGAAACTCTCGTCACGCTTGCTCACGATTCCGCGCCAATGATCGGCATTGTTTTCGCACCTACGTCAACAGTTCCGGGCATCACCATTGGCGATCCCGTCTTCATCACGCCTGTCAGTTCCGATCCGTCGAGCGAGGGGCAACTCACGGGCAAGGTCTCGGAGGTAACTCGACTACCCGTCTCGACAGATCGGGTCGAATCAATGGTGACTGATCCGGCATTGACCGCCCAGATCATGGAAAGCGGAATCGTCCACGAAATCACGATCACGCTCGACACTGTCTCCGGTGATCCGACGAAGCTGGTGTGGACCGGCGGCCCGGGCCCTGCCAAACCTCCTGCCAGCGGTGAGATCGTCGATACGCAGATCCAGATCGATGAGCAGACGCCGTGGCAAGCACTCGTCGGTGGCGGCTGATGACCGAGGTCTCCGATACCGCCACTCGCGAACCGCCTGACCTTGAGTTCACTCACGGCCTGCGACGCAAGCAGGTGCGCGTTCCGACCATCCTGCAGATGGAAGCAACCGAATGTGGTGCTGCATCGCTGGCCATGATTCTCGCGTCGCAGGGGCGGTGGGTTCCCCTTGAGGAATTGCGAGTTGAGTGCGGGGTTTCACGAAACGGTGCGACTGCAAAGTCCGTCGTCGTCGCTGCTCGGCGGTACGGCATGCAGGCTGGCGGATTCAGCATTGATCTGCACCATCTTCCCGATGAGCAGTTTCCGCTCATCGCTCACTGGGACTTCGATCATTTCCTCGTGATCGAAGGCACGAGCAGCAAGGGTGTGCAGGTTAATGACCCGGCGCGGGGGCGGTGGCTCGTTCCGTGGGAAGAGGCAGACAGATCGTTTACTGGATTGATCTTGCGAGTCACCCCAGGGCCTGACTTCGAAACTGGCGGTCGACCGCCATCACTGCGTTCAGGTTTGGGGTGGCGCTTCGCCGGTAGCGGCAAGGGTTTGGCATATCTCGTCGTTGCGGGACTGGCAATCGCTGTGCCCACCTTGCTGTCGCCCATGGCGCTGCAAGCCTTTGTAGACCAATTCCTCGTCGACGGGTTGAGTCAGTGGGCCGTACTTTCGGTCATCACATTGTTCGTAGCGATGTTCCTGATGCTGTGGTTGTCGTTCCTCCAGGGAATCGTGGCTCGGCAGGTGACCCAAGTGTTGTCGGCGCGGCAGGCGACGATGCTTGTATCGCACGCGTTACGGCTCCCGGTGTCGTTCTATGCGCAGAGGTATTCGGGAGAGATCGCGGCTCGCCTGCAATTGGTGGACAGCGTCTCACACGTTGCCGCCGGACAGCTGATCCCGGCAGTGCTGGGACTCGTCACATCGGCAGCAGTTGCGGTGGCGTTGCTGCTGTACGCATGGCCACTTGCGGTCGTGGCGATCGTCGCCGCGGCGATTGTTGCGATCGTCCTCAAGGCGTCGAACAGAGTTCGCGGCGACCAGGCAATCAGCCTCGGTCGAGAGCAAGCGACGTTGTCCGGCGCGATCTCCTACGACCTGCGCACGATCGACACGCTTAAGGCCACCGGTGGCGACGAGACCGCAGTGCGCAACATCTTGGGTCATATCGCGCGCCGCAACGATGCTGAGCAGACCCTTCTGAAATCCGGCAGCATCCTTGGTTCAATTCCCGGGTTCGTCACCGCCGCAGCGGGTGCTGTGATCATCGGCATCGGTGGTGTCATGGTGACCAAGGGGGACCTACTCGTCGGTCAGTTCGTTGCGGTCGTCGCGCTGTTGCCAATCTTCCTTTCACCGTTGGGCACCTGGGTCTCGATGGGCAGCACGCTGCAACAAGTCGGCGCGTGGCTTGCGCGCCTTGATGACCTCCTCGATCACCCCGTGGATCCAGCGGCCCCCGAAATTGGTGCGATGATCGAACCCGTGGCGACCCCAGCGGGTGGCGGTCGCCTAGAGCTGCGCGATGTGTCGTTTTCTTACGCCCCAGGCTCACCGCGAGCGGTCTCGGATTTGTCCTTGGTCGTTGAACCAGGACGCCGAGTCGCACTCGTCGGCGCTTCGGGCAGTGGCAAGTCGACGGCCGCGCGGATCGCGGTCGGACTTCTGCCGCCGACCGAAGGTGAAGTCGTCGCCAACGGTGTGGTCTTGCGTGATGCCCCGCCAGGGTTTCTCGCGGGGCGGATCGGCTACGTCGATCAGGACATCGTGCTGTTCGCCGGAAGCATCCGCGACAACATCACGTTGTTCGATGACAGCATTGCTGACGCCGATGTTCGCGCAGCGGCAGAGGCAGCGGGCGTTCACGATGAGATCGAACGACGCCCCGGCGGATACGACGCGATCGTGGCCGACGGCGGGCGAAATCTGTCTGGGGGTCAGCGTCAGCGAATTGAGATCGCGCGAGTGATGGTGCTGAACCCAGGAATCCTCGTTCTCGACGAAGCCACCAGTGCACTCGATCCACTCGTCGAGCAGAAGGTGATGGACGCAGTCATTAATTCCGGCGCGGGTGTCTTGGTCGTCGCGCACAGGCTGTCGACAGTGCGCGATTGCGACGAGATCATCGTGATGACGCACGGTGAGGTTGTTGAGCGTGGCACGCACGCTGAACTAATGGCCCTCGCTGGTGAATACGCGCGATTGGTCGGTGCGCAATGAGTGCTCCCGCACAAAGCTCCGATCTTCAGCTGAGGGCGGCCGAGCGTTCCTTGCGCGAAGGCATCAACAAAGGGGTGAAGCCGCCGCGGGATCCAACCGGAAACGAGATCCTGGATGCGCTGCTCGCATGCGCCGACGAACTGAAGGTTGACGTCGCACCTGAACGGATCGCGTCGGCTAGGCGACGATGGCCCGACGACGTGGTGAAGGCTGCCAGGGCGTTGGGTCTGACGGTCCGCCCTGTCGACTTAGCCGATGGACCCGGCTGGTGGCGCAGCGACGTCGACGCTCTTGTTGCCCGCCAAGACGGCTCATGGGTCGGAATCGTTCCGCGCCGAGGCAAGCGCGTTGTGCTGACACAGGACGGTGTTGCGACTCGGCTAGACCGTCAAGGCGCAGAAGAGATCGACCGGCACGCGTACAGCGTGACCCCAGTGCTGCCAGATCGGGCATGTGGACCACGCGACATCACCCGAATCGGTTGGAGCAGCGGTGGTAATCGCGACGTCTGGCTGATCCTTGGCTGCACGGTGATCGCCGCTGTGCTCGGCACGCTGACGCCGATCATGAGTGGTCAGATCGTGTCGCTCTACGTACCCACCGATGAAGTCGGTCGGATTGTCAGCGTCGCGATCATCTTGGTCGTTGTCGCCATGATCGGTTCGGTCATAGCCGTTGTTCAAGGACTCGTCGCGCAGCGCATGGCGGCTCGAAGCGACCTGAGATTGAGTTCCGCGCTCTACGACCGACTCTTTCGCCTACCGATCAAGTTTCACCGCAAGTACGAGCCTGGTGAACTTGCCCAGCGAGTTGCCGGAATTAGCGCACTGCGCGATGTCCTCGCCACAGCGCTGCCTGCAGCGATTGGAGCTGCGACGCTCTTCATCTCCAGCATGCTGGTGTTGTTCTGGCGTCTGCCGATCGTCGCGGTTCCCGTCCTTGTGGTTTCGGCGTTATTCGTGATCGTCGGTGGCTTCTTGTTGCGCAGTCAGTACCGCGCCTCTCGTGAATACACCGCTGAGTCTCTCGAGCTCTCCGGAACTCTTTTCTCCATGTTGGGGGCGATCGCGAAGATCCGCGTTGCCGGCGCGGAGAACAGGATGTACGCACGCTGGTTGGCAGGTTATGCGCGCCAACAGCGGGCGGCGCGCGAATCCGCTGGCGTCAACATTCGGTTGTCGCTCGTTACGGCGATTCCTGCGGCGGTTGTGTCGTTGGTGGTCGTTCTCGTTGCGGCGAAGACGCAGCCGCCGATCGGCCTCGGAACTTTCACAACGGTGTCGGCAGCGGCAGCGCAAGCTGCCGGAGCCGTCACGGTGATCTTGCCGATCGCAGCGACCTTGATCGCGCTTGTGCCTGCCGTCATCGCTGTGGGTCCAGTGCTGCGGGCGGAGCCGGAGGATTCTGGCGGTGCGGCGGAGGATCCAGGTGAGCTCATTGGTGCCGTGGGTGTCGAGAACCTGAGCTTCTCCTATGACGAAGACGCACCGATTCTCACCGATGTCAGCTTCACCGTGGAACCCGGAACGATGACGGCCATCGTCGGACCAAGCGGGTCAGGTAAGTCCACCATCGTGCGGCTGCTGCTTGGCCTTGAAGCCCCCGACAGCGGTCAGGTGCTGCTGGACGGTCGAGCACTGGCGCAACTCGACAAGGTTGCCGTCCGCCAACAGATCGGTGTTGTGCCGCAGGATGCTGCACTTGCGACTGGCTCTCTGCTGGAGAACATCGCCGGTGGTCACGCGGAAATCACCGAGGAGGACGCGTGGCGCGCGGCCGAGGCAGCTGGTCTCGCCGACGACATCCGCGCCATGCCGATGGGCATGCAAACCGTCGTCAGCGACGGGGCTGGGACGTTTTCTGGCGGGCAACGTCAGCGCATCATGCTTGCCCGAGCATTGGCTCGGCGACCGCGAATTGTGGTGCTGGATGAAGCGACGTCTGCTCTCGACAACACCGCGCAGGCAACTGTTGCCGCATCGCTAGGCGCGCTGCAGGCAACCTGCATCGTGGTGGCGCATCGGCTCTCGACAATTCAACATGCCGACCAAATCATCGTCTTGGTCGACGGCGGCGTCGTTCAGCAGGGAACGTTCGACGAGCTTGTTGAGATCGAAGGTCCGTTCCGGGACTTGGCAGCGCGCCAGACCGCGGATTAGGGCTGGCTCCAGCACAATCCTGAGCTAGGCGTTCGTGCCAGTGGGGGTCCGGCCAGAGGTTCGGCGCCTGGCAGCAAGGGTGAACGCGATCCAAGCGATTGCGGCAATGATTGCACCCACAACTCCGTTCGTCTGAAGCCCATCGGCGAGTGCTGCCGGATCTGGAGTCTGACCGTCAGCCGCAGTTGAGAAGTCGAGCACGACGGTGCTGATCGCAGCACCAAGGATCACCACTCCCAGCGACGTTCCCAGCGAACTCGCTGCGCCGCGATAGGCCGAGACCATGCCCGACTGGCCTGTCTGCGACCCGGCCATCACGGCGGCGTTGACGATCGTGATCGACCCAAACCCGAAGAGGCTGAAGAGCGACGAGCTTACGACCAGAAGTGCCACCGGCGCTGACTCGCTCATTACGACCAGCGTGAGCAGCGACAACGTGAATCCCGCCAACATCACCTGTCCCGCGCGGGCAGTTCCCGAGCGCCTCATGAGCCAGCTCGCCACGACCTTCGAGCCGACGACCGCTGCGGCCTGGGCCGGGACGAGGTACAGCGCAGCGCCGAGCACGCTCATGCCGTAGAGGTACTCAAGGCCGATCATCACGTAGGTGAGGGTGTTCGCCATCGCGACGAGTGCAACCCCGGCGAGCAGTAGCAGCATCATCGGACTGCGTAGGGGAGTCAGCGAGAGGGACGTTCTTCGTGACGACTTCACCAACAGTGCACAGGCGCCGATCGATATGAGTGCGACGAGAGTCCACGCCAGGGTCTGCGGGGACGTCCAGCTGTTGTCATTTCCGCTGTTGATCGCCTGCACCGCACCCGCGAGCGCGACGCCGGCGAGGATCGGTGTCCACAACTCGCCGACCCGCGACGCCTCCCCGGGACGATCGATCAGGCGCAGCGTTACGACGGGCAAAGCGAGCCCGATGATTGCCCACAAGGCGGGGACAATCCGCCATGGGGCGACCCCCACTAAGCAACCGGTCAATACCGGGACGGCCAGATACACGGCCGGAAACATCATCCCGTAGCTGGTGAAGGCGGACACGCGCGCGCGGCCTTCCGGGATGGACTTCTGAAGTAGTCCGAGTGCAACGATCTGCATTGCCGTCGCAGCGGCTCCGGTGAGCAACAAGCCGAGGCTGACGATTGCCATCCCGGGCGCACACGCCACGAGGACTGAACCCGCGATGAACGGAACGCTGGCAGCCACAAGTACTCGGCGATGACCGATTCGATCTCCGAGTCGACCCACGACGAAAACGATCAGTAGTGAGGCGATGCTGGGAATGGCCAGGGCGGTGCCTGCTTGAGCCTCGGTCAGGCCGAGATCGTCAAGCATTGGGGTGAGCATGAAGTTCAGACTCGCGCCCACGACGAACGAGATGCCAACGATCACGCACAACGCGAAGACGAGGCGCTTGTGATCGGCGTTCACTGCAGGGTCGCTTTCATTGGCGTGGGATGTCAGCGTGACCCTATCCACTCAGTCGGTCGTTCGGTTTCCGTTCGCTTCGGTGGCAGCGGATTCAACTGTCGGACCATGCGCTTGAACGCGCACAGCACGATGTGTCCGGACCCAGCTAGCTCTGGTTAGGGATCTTGTCTCTGATCATGGTTTGGAAGTACACCGAACTGTTCCACGAGTAGCCCGAGGCTGGCGTGTCACCGCTGTCGCATGCCTTCGAGGCTTCGCACAACTGCAACGTCCCTAAGCCGCTTGAAGTGGTGTCCGTCGGCGGTAGCAGCGTGCTATGGCCGTTGATCGGCAACGTCGCTGGATTTAGGTGAGGGATCAAGGTCATTGGCCGATTCAAAAGGAAGTCAGTCATCGTTGTGCTGTACGTCAACCCAGTCATCTTGTTCGATGCCTTGAAGAGCAGAGCGCATGCGCCGGTGGGCATGCAGTCAGCAGAATCGCGACTTATTTCCAACGGTTTTGGATTCGGGCAACTAGTGGTCGCTTGGCCCCCGGAGGTCGCCAGGCTGATATCTAGCGTCGGCGGGGGAAAGGAAGGCGATTCAGTTGGGGGACAGACGAGTAGTACCCCGTATGTTGTTGCGGTCGGTTGCTGGACTGTCAGCGAAACGTCGCCCATGAAATTGACTTCGTTGAAGTATTCGATGTCGGCCATGTCGTACTGGCTGAATTGGTTGGACATCTGGCTCGGCGCAGCCGCCCACGTTGGACTAGCAGCGACTGCGCTCAGTAGCAGCCCACCTGCGACGGCGGCACTTGCTTTGAGAAGGGTGGATGCGCGCATACGCATCAGTGTGCGTTCTCGGCCGCAACCTTCGATCATGATGCTCGCTCGTTTGGCTTAACCGCCATGGGCCTGAGCGCATTGGCTCCGGCCGAGGTTGGACACGCTTGTGTCGGCTCATTCGATCCGCCGACTAGAGTCACTCAACAATCGGTACAGCGAGGGAGTTCCAATGTCGGCGATGAACGACACCAGCATGAACACGAACATGCACGCAGCCTTCAAGCGTGAAATTCGCAGAATCCAGTCAGGCTTAGCCAAGGCAGATCTGGCAAGCAGTTCCGCCCGGGCGAATCTGGTGAGGCGATACGACTTCTTCTCCGAGACCCTTCACCATCACCACGAGGGCGAAGACACTTACCTGTTTGAGCGGGTTAAGCCAAAGGCCGATCCGAGTGAAGTGGCGATCCTCGATCAGATGGAGGCTGAACACGGTGAATTGCTGGAGATCCTCACGACGGTAGATACAGGTTTCAAGACCTTGTCCGATGCCACGGACAAGGTAGTCCTCAATGATCAACTGGAGGCTCTCTTCACGGTATTGAGTCAACACTGTGAACATGAGGAGACCCAGGGGATCCAGGTTGTCCAGCGGTACATCACGCAGGAGGACATGAAGGAGTTCATGAAGTTCAACCGTGAAGGTGAACACGCGAACTTTGTGCTTCCTTGGATCTGCGATGGGGCACAACCAGCGGTCTCGTCGCAGGTGTGGGGCATGATTCCCGGACCCGTCAGGCTGTTCCTCAAACCAACGATGACGCGCAAGTACGACGCCTTCTCAAAGGAGTGCGGAATCTAGTGCGGGAGCCGACGCTGACCTATTGAGCCGCGAGGTCGTGGTGGCTCACCCAGTTGCGGATAGCCGCAGCAGGTAGCGGTCGGCTGAACAGGAAACCCTGAACCGAGTCACACCCGATATCGGTGAGGATTTCCAATTGGGCGTTGGTTTCCACGCCCTCAGCGACAGACTCGAACCCAAGACGCTGGCTCATCGCGATGGCTGCTTCAGCGATCGCGCGCTCATCCTTCGTTCCCGGCAAGCCGCGGATCAACGAGATGTCCAGCTTGAGGGTGGAAACCGGTAGTTGACGTAATCGGTTGAGGTTCGAGAAGCCCGTGCCGAAGTCATCAATCGCCAGGTTCACACCGGCTTCTTCGAATTCCCTGATCGCGTTGCGGAAGTGGGGGTCATCGTCGGCAAACACGGTCTCCGTGATCTCGACGTCGAAGTCCGACGGCGCTAACCCAGATTGCTGGATGGTGCTGAGGAACTGGTTTGTGAAGTCGGGCAGGCGTAGCTGCGAGGCAGACACGTTGACGGCGATCTTGATCTGCCGACCATCGCGATCCTTGAACAGATGCGCGTCCTGGCAACACCGAACGAGCACGGCCATCCCGAGCAGGTTAATGAGTCCGGCGTCCTCGGCCACATGGATGAACTGGTTTGGTGGCACATTTCCGCGCTTGTGGTGTTGCCATCGGGCTAGCGCCTCAAGCCTCACTGTGTGACCGTCGGCGATCCGCACCTGCGGTTGGTAGGCAACTGTGAACTCCCCGGCTTGCAAGCCTTCAAGCAGATCGCTTTCGAGATCGGCGCGCTCTCGTTCGCGCCGCGACATCGATTCGAAGAAGCGGACGGCCTCGTCGCCACCGGCATCCTTTGCTCGATACATGGCGAGGTCTGCATTGGCTAGGAGGTCCTGTGGTTCTTGCCCATCAAGTGGGCTGATCGTGACGCCAATGCTCCCCGAGGTGTGAATCAGAGCCGCACCCGTTGCGAGCGGTTGGCGCAGAGTCTGCAGAACGGTGTTCGCCAATCGTTCAGCCAGCTCCGGCTCGGCGAGGTCATCCAAGATAACCCCAAACTCGTCCCCGCCGAGCCTGGCGACCGTATCGCCGGACCTCAACGCAGACACCAGGCGTTGGCCAACGGCGACCAGGAGTTCGTCGCCGACTCCGTGACCGCGCGTGTCATTGACGACCTTGAAGCGATCCAGATCAAGGAGAAGGACTCCCACGAAGCGACGGTTGCGGACTGCGTGTTCAACGGCACGCTGCAACCGCTCGCGGAACAGGAAGCGATTCGGCAGGCTGGTCAGCGGGTCGTAGTGTGCGAAGAACCGGATCTGGTCTTCGGCTTTCTTGATGTCTGTGATGTCGCGAAGGATTGCCGTGCACACCACCTCATCGCCTTCGCCCGCCTTGGAAATGCTTGCCTGCGCAGGGAACTCCGAACCGCTCGCGTGAAGTCCGTAAACGTCCCCACGCATGTTCATCGGCTTCTGCGTGACATCGGAGGCAAGGAATGCGCTGACGTGTTTGTGATGCATTTCGCGTAGCCGGTTGGGGATCAAGTTCTCGAGCGGTTTGCCGATGACCTCTCGAGACTTGTATCCGAAGATATTTTCGGCACCCACGTTGAATGACGTGATGAGTTGATCTTTGTCGATGGTGATGATTGCATCAGCCGCAGTTGCGACCACACTCTCGTAGCGCGCATCGCTGAGTAATCGAGCCTTGTCGCTGGATTCAGCGCGTCGGATAAACCCACGTGCCTCAATCTCTCGGATGAGGGCAGGCGTGAGGCGCCTCAGGTCCTTCTTAAGGATGTAGTCGTTCGCGCCGGACCGCATTGCCGTGACCGCGACTCCCTCACCGATGGTTCCGGACACGAAGAGGAACGGAAGATCGGGTGAGGTTGCGCGAATCTCCTTCAGTGCATCGAGTCCGTCCCAACCAGGAAGGCTGAAGTCGCACAACACGGCGTCCCAGTCGGTCGCCATGGCCTCCTGCAGCTGCTTTCGGGTGTCGATGCGTGTCGCTTCGACCGTGAGCCCCTCGCCGTGCAGGTGGCGCAGGGTGAGGTCTGCATCGTCGACGGAGTCTTCGATGAGCAGCAACTTCAGCGGTTCCTTGATCATGGTCGCCCCCATCACGATCTCGGAGGCTGTTCGTTGATCTTCAGCCAATACGTAGCAAGCGTGTTCAGCGTCTTCACGAACTCAGTGAAATCGACCGGCTTGCGAACGCAACTGTTTGCTCCTCGGTCATAACCAGATGCCAGGTCAGCGTCATCACGTGACGATGTGAGGATCACCACGGGCAACCGTCGAGTGAGTGGACTTTGGCGAATTTCCTGCAGGACGGTCAGGCCGTCTTTGCGTGGCAGCTTGAGGTCGAGCAGGACGAGCATCGGCAGATCTCGAGTGTCACGGGACGCGTGCTCGCCAAAACCGTGCAGGAAGTCGAGCGCCTCGACGCCGTCTTTCGCCCGAACGACTTCGTGGGCGAATCCGTTCTGGCGCAGCGCGCGAACTGCAAGGGCGGCATCGTCAGCGTTGTCTTCGACGAGAAGGATCATGTCGTCACCCCCTGAGCCGGAAGTTCAGGCGACCGAGTCGAGTGCCTCAAAATGGGATCACTTGAGTTGGTCCCGGCGCTGAGAGTCAGCGTGAAAGTGGCACCTTCCCCGAGTTCGCCGTGGGCGGTGATCCGCCCGTTGTGCCGGGCGACAATGCGCTGAACAATCGCGAGGCCGATGCCGGTGCCAGGGAAGTCGGACTCCGCGTGTGAACGTTGAAACGGCCCGAAGATCTTGTCTGCGTAAGCGGGATCAAAACCCGCGCCGTTGTCGGTGATCTGCAGACCTGGGTATCCGCCAACGGTGACGGAACTGACCGTGATCCGAGCGTTGTCGCGTCTGCTTGTGAATTTCCACGCGTTGCCAATCAGATTTTCCAGCAGAATTCGTAGCAGAGCTGGGTCCGCGTCTAACGTGATGTCGGATTCAATCGCGATGTCAACGCGTCGGTCGGGCGTTGACCGCTGGAGCTCGCGAATAATCCGCGCAGCCAGTGCCGACACTGACACTGATTCTCGGTGAAGTTCAAAGCGACTCACATGTGAAAGTCCCAGCAGATCGTCAATGAGCTGAGCCATTCGCTGAGCGGCTGCTCTGATCCTGCGCAAGTAGTCCCGGCCCTGGTCGTCCAACAAGGGGGAGTAATCCTCAAGGACCGCCAAGCTGAAGCCATCAATCGCTCGCAGCGGTGCTCGTAAGTCATGGGAAACCGAGTAGCTGAACGTCTCGAGTTCGGTATTGAGCAGTTCTAGGGTTTCGACGCGGTTGGCGAGTGAATCCGTTAACTCCCGAATCAGTTCCTCGGACATGCGTCGGTCAGTTACATCCCGAACCAGGGCCAGCGTCGCATTCCCGGATTCAGATTCCACCGGGCTCAGGCTGATCTCAACCGGAAGTAGCGTCCCGTCCTTTCGCTTCGCGGACAGACTCAGATTCGATCCCATCGGCCGCTTCTTCGGATGAGACATGAAAGAAGCCCGGTTCGCCGCATGGCCGGCGCGGATCTCATCGGGTACAAGGTCATCAACAGGGCGGCCGACAAGATCTCCAGTGTCGTATCCAAGAATCTCGTGGGCCTCAGGGTTCGCCAGCGTGATCAGGCCAGTGCTGCCAACCAGCAAGATCGCGTCGGGCGCGCTGTTAACCAGGACGCGATACGCCGTGAGTTCGTCGTTGAGGGCTTGCAGCATGTCGACGCGATCCTCAAGCGCTGATCGCAATTGGGAGACGAGGGTCTCCGTAGAACGACGCTCGGATACATCGCGGACAACGGCGACGACCATCGTCTCGGCTCCGACGGTAATCGGGCTGAGGCTGATTTCGACCGGCAGGAGCGAACCGTCGCTGCACAGCGCTGACAAGCTGAGGTCGGAACCCATTGGCCGCATGCGCGGTTCGGACAGGAATCCGGCTCGCAGTGTCGCGTGCCGAGAACGACTGATCTCCGGAACGAGTTCGTCGACGGACATCCCGTCGAAAGCAGCTTTCGGATATCCAAAAAGCTCAGATGCTTTGGGGTTGCTGAGTTGAATTACGCCCGCGCTATCGACAAGCAGCATCCCGTCGGGAGCGCGCGCGAACAATTCGCGGTAGATGCCCTCCGACTTTGGGAAGTCCACTTCCGGCATAGCGCCCCCAAAGATCATCTAAGCGCAGGCTATCCGAACATGGTCAGGTGCGTAACCCCCTGATCATCTAAGTTTCTGGTACCGGAAAGCCAAGACTGCCCGGTGTGGCCTTGTTGAGCTCTGACTACCATCGCCGGTTATGGGCGACCTCGAACTGCTGCGTCGTTTCGAGCCCGTCATTAAATACACCGAGGGTGAGTTATTCCTGCCGGCGCCGGTGGAGGACTACCTGCGCGGCGCCGCGCTCTTTGTAACCACAAAGGGCAAGCGCAAAGCTCGACAACTTGCGCCTGCCGGGACTCTCGACCCGGTTCGCCTCGCGCAAGTAGGACGAGAAACTGAAGGTGAGCGCACCTACCTGCAGTTTGTGGAGCGACCGATGTCGCGCCGCGAATACAAGAAATGGCGCAAAGGCACAGATCGTCCGAAGTTCAAAGCGAGCAGTCGCTTCGCCTCGGTGGGCTTGCTGTCGCGTTTGATCGACACCGTGATGCGTTTGACGCTGCTACTGCGTGGTCGGGTTCCTGGTGGCTACGCAGCGGCCGCGCACCAACAGATTGGTAAGCAGTCCAGCTTCGCCTACTACGGGCGCGTCACCAGAGATGCCGGTTACGTGGTGCTGCAGTACTGGTATCTGTACGCGATGAATGACTGGCGCTCCACCTTCGGGGGAGTGAATGATCATGAAGCGGATTGGGAACAGGTCACCATCTTCCTGGTAGACCACGGTGCGGATCGCGAACCAGAACCAGCGTGGGTGGCGTTCTCGTCGCATGACGAGGTTGGCGACGATCTGCGGCGGCGATGGGATGACCCCGACATCAGCTTCGTCGACGGCACGCATCCGGTCGTGTACGCCGGCGCTGGTTCACACTCAGGCGCCTACCTACCCGGTGAATACGTGACGTCGGTTGGGTTGCCGCTGCCAGGATTTGTTGAGCGGCTACGACGAAACCTTGCTCGACTCCTACCCTGGGGCGACGGTGGTGATGAGGTCATTGGAATTCCCTACATCGACTATCGACGCGGTGACGGCGATTCAGTGGGGCCCGGTCAGGATCGTCATTGGTCGCCAACCGTCATTACAGATCAGACTCCCTGGGTCCGGGACTATCGCGGGTTGTGGGGCTTGGATACGCAAGACCCGCTGGGCGGGGAGCGAGCCCCGGCAGGTCCACGCTATGACCGCGACGGGAGTGTCCGGGATTCCTGGCGGCAGCCAGTTGCTTGGGCCGGGTTGGACAAAGAAGCGCCCACCGCCCACGAAGCAACCGCGGAACTTGAGGCACTACGCGAATCCGTTCTTGAGGAGAGTGAACGCATAAGTCGCGAGTTAGAGGCGGCCCGAAACCGGCTTCGTGGTGCGCGCAGCGCGGACCGAACGGCTGGGCGCGATGCCCGCCATCCGTCAAAGCGAGTCGCGGAGTTGACCGTGGCGGTCGAGTCATTGCGCCAGCAGGCAACCGACCTTGGCGAAGACCTCGACGCCGTTGATCGCGCGCTGTCGCGCCCCGACGTGATCGAACCTGCGCATTCTCATCTGCGGCATCGGGCGATGCCGCTGGAGGCGGCCGACAGCCGTGGCTTGCGCGATCGGCTGCTGCGAATCTGGGCGGCTGCCTCCGCATCGTTGCTTATGGGAGCTGCGGGACTGCTGTTACTGCTGGGCTACCGCAACATCGTTGGCGCGCTACTGATTCTGGTCGTGGTCATGGTGGTCATCGAGGCATTTCTGCGGGGTCGTCTCGTGCACCTGATCGCCAACGTCGTGGTGGCAATTGTGATCCTCATTGTGCTGATGGCGATTGTGTCCGTGATTCTCGGCAACTTCGCACAAGGTCTTGGAGTCCTGCTGCTGTTGGCCGCGGTCTACATGGGCTGGCAGACTTTCAAAGAAGGTGCGCGAACATAACGACATCACGCACCAACTTCAGGCACCGACTTGTGACCCCGACCGCTGACCACGACCACATAACTGGAGCGTTCCCATGGCATTGCTGAACTACTCGGCATTCGCATCCCTGGACGGCTACATCGCCGATGAGCAAGGAGACTTCAGTTGGGCGATGCCGAGTCCAGAGGCGCACACCCTGGCCAACGAGTTGATGGAGCCGATCGGAACCTGCATCTACGGGCGCCGAATGTACGAGATGATGACCTACTGGGATACGCCAGAGGCAATCGATGAAGGTTCGGGAATCGAGTACGACTTCGCTATGACCTGGCGGGCGGCAGACAAGATCGTTTACTCGCGAACCCTCGCTGAGGTTTCCACAGCGCGCACCCGCTTGGAACGTGAGTTTCGCCCCGATGACATTCGGAAACTGAAGGCCGAGGCCACCGGCGACATCGAGATCGGCGGACCCACGCTTGCGGCCGCCGCTTTGCATGCGGGCCTCGTTGATCAATTCGCATTGTTCACCGTGCCCGTGGTTATCGGTGGCGGGAATCCGGTATTCCCGCCCGGGCTGAAGCTGGCCTGGGACCTCTTGGATCAGCGGCGCTTCGCTGACGGAATGGTCTACGCGAGGTACCGCAGGAAGGACTAAACGGTGCTACGCAGTCGGCAGGCTCAATGATGAAGTGGCGCCTGGTTTGTTCACGTTGAGGTCCGCGAGGCGGTGAACATCAGTCTGCCAAGAGTCGTAGGCGCGCACGTAGTAGGTGGGGTCATCGTGATCGCGGGCGACGTACCACTGGGTGTAGTCACCGGAGGCGGCGAGGAAGCGCGGGACGCTCACGAGATCCAGGGAGTGAATCGTTTGATTGATGGCGTCGCGGGTGTCCTTTGCTGATGTTGCTACTTCGGTGAGCACCGTGGCTCGGATGAATCGTGATGCGGGTGTGACGTCGCCAGGCATCCCGAGCAGACCAGTGCCATTTCCAGTGGGAGTAACAGGGATGCCCATGAGGTTGAGCGGCTTGTCTTCAACATTGGTCAGCCCGATGTAGTTGCGCAGGTTCGTCGTATGCCAGTCATAGGTGGGTGAGTTTGTGAGTACGCCGATCTTGTTGTCGTGGAACACAGTCTCGCCGTCGATGAACTCAACGACGAGGTCTCCTCCGGACGCATCGTGAATGGTGAGGTGCTCAGTGAACGCGTAGTCGGCGAGTGGAACCAAATTCTTCGGAAGGGGCTCGGACGATTGCCATAGCCGTTTGACTGGCGCATTCCAGATACGCACGGATGCCAATGCGGCCCGGACGTCATCGACAGTGCGGCACGTTCCCAGGATCCAACCGGCCAGATTCACGAAGTCGATAACGCCAGTGCCGTCGTCCGTTGGTGGCGACGTCGGCAACTTGGTCTCAGGTAGCCAAAGCGTGCCAACGGAAAGGCCAGCTTCGTTCAGTCCGTCACAGATCGCCCACGCAAAACCAAATGCATCCATTCCGACGTAGCCGAGGTCGTTTGACCACGTCAGGGTCTGCGCCGACGTGTCAGTTGCGACGGCCGAATGATCTTGGCCGCGTGGGACGACCTGAACGCGCGACTCGACGTCGTAGCCAAAGTCAAGAGTCCGTCCGGAGATATGGCGATCGGAAAGGCGGACGAGTCGAATATCTGTGCACATGCGAATCCTTCGGTGGTCTCAAAGATCACTTCGAAGCTAGCAGTCGGCGATCTGATGCGGGCAGGCTTAGGGCCGCGTTGGTCGGGAAGAAAGTCCCGACTAACCATCGACCGATCCGCGCAGTTTCCTCTCGTTTTGCTCGGTGATCTAGAAACTGGCAGGGTTGCGCCCATCGTGCACGCGCAGTCAAAGGTTGGAGTTCATGTGAAGAAGTTGATGGTGACCACCGGCAACGGCATGTTCGGTCGCGCTTTGGTCGATTCACTCGCCGGGCGCGCCGACGTTGAGGTCAATGCGATGGTGCGCAACCTCGATGCCTTCGATGTGCACGCGGACAACGTGACGGCCGTCCGCGGTGACATGGATGACCCGGCGAGCCTTGCTGCCGCTGTTGACGGCGTCACCGACGTGTTCTTGGTTTCGCCGATGGACGAGCACATCGCGACTCGCGAAATCAATGTGATCGACGCGGTTGTTGCCACGGGTGCCGACGTCCGCATTCTCAAACTTCATGGCGCCGTGGAGCACCGGGGAGACCACCTCAGTCAACTCCATGCAGCGTCGATCGCTCACCTGAAGGAGTCCGGGCTTCGCTGGACTTTGATCTGCCCGAACTCCGTCATGGAGACGTCATTTCTCGGACTCAACAAGGCGATCCAATTCGGAATGATCGCGGGAACCAGCGGGCACGGCAAGGTTGGTTTCGTAGCGCTTGAGAACGTTGCAGATGCGACTGCGCAGGTCGTCGTGGACGGCGGCTGCGTGGGTGAGAGCGTGATGCTGACCGGTCCGGCCGCAGTCGACATGTACCAGGTTGCCGCCGACTTCTCCAAGGTCTTGGGCAAGGAGATTCCGTACAACGATATGACCGAAGATGACTTTGCCAACATGGTCATCGAGTTCGGTGCGTTCCCCGATCGCGAAACGTGTGAGATGCAGGTGCTCTGCCATTACCGCGCGTGGCGCCGCGGTGACGCCGCGTTGGTGTCCGAGGACTTTGAGCGCGTGACAGGCCGAAAAGCTGAATCCGTTCTTCAGTGGATTGAGAAGCACAAGGAACACTTCGCTGGATAGTGACCAGCGGCACGCTCACGATGTGAGATGACGGCGTTTCGCAGGGGTTGGTCCTGCGGCCGCGGTGTAAGAATCTTTGTGAAGAGCAGCGTCGCGCTCGCGTGTTCGGGAACCTCGAACGCCGCGCGCGCTGGGCAGGCAACGCACCGGGGGATCGATGGAACTGCTTGAGGTCGTCACAGATGGCCAGGTACGAACGATTAGTTTGACTGGCGCGCAGGTAACCATTGGTCGTGGTCTCGACAACGACGTCGTACTCACCGGTGATGGGCGCGCATCGAGATCCCATGCTCTGCTGACCAGCATCGACGGAGTCTGGAAGGTTATCGATCGCGGTTCGACAAATGGGACCTACGTCAACAGCGTTCGCATAGCCAACCCGGTCGAGCTGAGCCCCGGGGATCGGATCAACATCGGATCGAGTGCGATTGTCTTAACCACTGACCGCACTGGCACCGCGGTCAACAGGCTCGGCGATCTTGACGCGCAGATCAATGCAGGACACTTCCGCCTTAGCGTGGCCGACCGTCAGCTGCTATCGCTGTTGGCCAATGGCGCTACTGATCGCGAGATTGCGTCTGTCATGCATATGAGCCTTGCCGAGGCCGCGGCGGCCGTGGAAGAACTCGCATCTCGAACTTCTGCGCCACGGCGAATTGACCTAGCCCGGTTGGCCACGAGTCTCGGAGTCGGCTGACCAACTCAGCCGCATGTCAATCGGGTCCGGCGAGGTTCGGCCGGCCCGCACTGAGCTCGACGTGGTTACTTCTTCGGTTTCGCTGGCGTCACGTCTGCCGGGTTCATGGTGGAGCAGGGGTTCGCGAAGGCTGGTGGCTGCGGTGCCGATGATGGGTACGTCACCGTTGCACCGGATCCATATTCACCTTGCGCGAGCTGCGTGTAGTACTCCGCTTGGCCAGCAGTTCCATTCAGTTGCTGGACGGGTGAGAAGACCATCGCGCCGCCGAATGTCTTCGTTGAACTCGCAAGTTGCTTCCCGACGGCATTAGCTGTTGCGGCCTCATTGATGCCGCAGTGCGATTGGTTGGTTTGGGTGACGTCATAGGTTGGGTCGTATGGACTGATCCCGACGAAGAAGTTGGAAGCCGCGACCCCGGGGTACTGCGAAAGGCTGTCGATGTCCGAGGTGCCGTTGTAGTCCTCGGTGTAGACCTGCGCGAGCGACGGCGCGATCGTCGGGAATTGGTACGCCATCGGGTAGTAGACGGATTCCGTGATGACCTTGTTCTTCATCGCCGGTTGCGCCTGAATCGCGTTGACCATGGTCTGCAGTCCGGTAACGCTTCCGGAGCAACTCGCGTATTCATCATCGATGCTGATGCCGTCGAACCCATAGGTCGTCACTGCATTGGCAACTTGCTCGGCGAATGTTTGAGCGCCGGTTGCATTCGTGCTCGAACACGACCAGCCGTTCTGTTGACCTCCGTTTGGCAAGATCGCCAACTGCACGCTGACGCCCTGGGCATGCAGGGAGTTCACCGCTCCTGTGATCCAACTGATGTCCGGCGCTGACCCTTTCGGATTAGTTTCGCCGAGGTCCGAATTGAGAATGTTCAATGCGGGAGTGTTCGTCGTGGGCGGGTTAGTGCTCGACACGATGTTGGAGGCGAACAACACAACTGTGTCGAAGAACGGCTTGTTGTCTTTCGAGGTCCCGGATCCAGTCAGGGTGTAGTTGCCCATGCTCGATACCCAGTCGTTGGGCCAGCCGACGTAGGCCACGTTTGAAAAGGTCTTGGGTGAACCGGCAGATGATTGATCAACACTGTTTGACACGGATGAACAGCCTGCTACTGCGATCAGGCAACCTGCAGCCGCGAGCCCTGCGGTTAGTGCTTTGATCCGAGACATTTCCACCTCACCGTTAGTTAGTTCGATGAACGCTAGCCCCAAGTCCGAGCGGATGGGTCAATGAGTTTCGGCGTTAGGCCCGTTGGCGTGATCTTCTGTTGAGGCGGGTTGTGTTACCCGAACACCAAGTCGCTGTGCCGCGTGCCTGGGGTTCTTTCTTTGTGGATCCCCACGAATGGGCCACTACTTTTGGTGGATATTCGCACTCTTGTCTCAACTGCAGATACGGGATTGCCGATGAACCGGGCATCCTGGCGAGGACATTCCTAGGTTGGAGAACGATGAGTAATCAGCCGCACGGTACGAGTACTGCACGACAAGGTCGATCCATATTTGGCTCGCTTCGCCGTGGCCCCGCTCTTGCTGTGGGGGTGGTGTCGGCCGTCGGGATCCTCGGCGCAGCGATGATTGGTGCGCCCGCCGATGCTGCCGTCACCACCGGTGTCGAACTGCAGTGGCATGTCGACAATGACTGGGGCTCCGGATTTCAGGCAACCGCGACTATTACCAACCGAACCACCTCAACGCTTAACCCATGGACGATTGATCTCTTCACCACTAACAAGGTGACGGATTTGTGGAATGGCACCAAGTCGGCAATTCCTAACAACCCGGCCGGATTCCGGACGACTGCGCCCTCTTGGGCGACCGCACTCGCACCTGGGGCATCTGCCACTTTTGGGCTTAATGCGTCACGAACAACAGGGGCGGCGCTGACCCCGAGTGGCTGCGCGGTGGCAGGCACCACTTGCACGATCCCGGGGGTCACTCCGACTCCCACGCCAACCCCGACTCCCACGCCGACGCCGACGCCGACGCCGACCCCGACCCCGACCCCGACTCCCACGCCGACTCCCACGCCGACTCCGACGCCGACTCCGACGCCGATTCCGGCCGCCGGGATCAGCTTGTCGTACACCTCAAGTTCGTGGGGTGGTGGCGGCACATACAACGTCACCGTCAAGAACAACGGCCCGGCGATCAGTTCCTGGAAGGTCGATGTCCCTTGGGGATTGAACCCGGGATCAGTGTGGAGTGGGATTAATCAGTCCACGCCAACGCACTTGATCGTTTCAAATGAGGCCTGGAACGGATCGTTAGCAACGGGTGCGACTGCAACGTTTGGGCTCACTGCCAATTACGCGTCGGTCCCAGCGAACCCGACAACGTGCGCAGCAACAACGTCGGCAGGGGCTCGCACCTGTGCAGTCGGTGGAGGATCGCCAACTCCGATCCCAACCCCTACGCCAACTCCAACCCCAACTCCAACCCCAACTCCAACCCCGACACCAGCACCCACGGCACCAGCACCCGTACCACTTCCGGCCAACTTCAAAGTTGCCCCGTATGCCGACTTGTCCAACTGGCCAACCCCGGACCTCATGGCAGCAAAGGCGGCCACCGGAATCACGTCCTACACCGCGGCATTCATCACCTCACCAGGTGATTGTTCGCCCGCCTGGGGCGGATACGCATCCCTGTCGCCGAGTTCGACTGGCAGCCAGATCGATGCGATGAACAAGACGATCAGCGACCTGCAGGCCGCTGGTGGTCAAGTTGCCGTCAGCTTCGGAGGTGCCGCAGGTACAGAGGTTGCCGCGAAGTGCTCGAGCGCTGCTTCGCTCAAGGCCGCCTACAAGTCGGTCATCGATCGCTACAACCTGACTCGTATCGACTTCGATATTGAAGGTGCAGCACAGTCCGATCATGCGTCGAACGTTCGTCGTGGCCAGGCGATCGCTGGGCTCCAGGCAGATGCCGCCGCAGCAGGAAAGACGCTGACGGTGACATTCACGTTGCCGGTTCTGCCGAGCGGACTCACGGCTGACGGACTTGGAGTCCTGCAGGACACAGTCAGCGGCGGAGGTCGCGTTGACCTCGTGAACGTCATGGCGATGGACTACGGAGGACCCAACAACACGATGGGTCAAAGCGCGATTGACGCGGCAACAAACACAGCGAACCAGGTCGGGTTCCTCTACCCAGGGACGACGGCCGCGCAACGCATTGCACGCGTTGGGATCACGGCGATGATTGGTGAGAACGACGTCGCTAACGAGGTATTCACGGTTGCGGACGCTACGAAGGTTGCAACGTGGGCCAAGGCCAACAACCTCGGCGAGATTTCATGGTGGGCGCTGCAACGAGACGTCGCTTGCCCCAACAACGCGACGTACATCTCGGAGAATTGCAGCGGATCGACTGCACCCGCTTGGGCGTATGCCAGGGCGTTTGCCAGTTAAGTCTTGCTGCCGACGCCAAAGTGCGCTGATACTGGCTTGGTGACAACCACGCCGAACGCGCAGGCATTGCCCAACGATCAGATGTTGACGATCGAGCAGCGGTTGGCACTGACTCGCGAGGCAATGGTCCAACTGCGGGTCAAACAGCCGAAGGGAATTCGGCGGCCACCGGGTCCGTCACGTCGTCGGGTCGCGAGCGCAATCCTGACTGGTCGGGTCACGTCGCTTGCCTTCATGGGCGAGTTGTGTTCCATCAAGCCGATTTCGTTCGCGCGAGTCGGCCCTGAAAATCTGTATGCGCTGTCTGACCCAGAGCTCGTGTGGGAGGTATTCGCCAAGCTCGACGGGACTACTCGCCGGTCCATGGCGTTGCAGGCCACTCGCCCAATTCTTGGCAACGGGATCCTGACGTCCGAAGAGCCTGAGCATAAGCGCAACCGCAGTCTGGTCCAGCCGGCGTTCAGCCCGCGGCGGATCGCAACCTACGGCGATCAAATGGTGGCGGCAACGCAGCGACTATCGAGTCAATGGCGTGATCGGGTCAGGACAGGCGACACGGGAATCCTGGTTTCCGAACAGATGTCGGACCTCACTCTCGACATTGTGGGGCGCACGTTGTTCGGTGCAGACCTCACCGGCGATGCCGTGGAGATCTCTGAGGCCTTGACGGCCGTTCTCGGTCGGTTCAGCAGGATGTTGTCCCCCGCTGGAGTTGTCCTGTTGCGATTCCCGACTCCGACTCGGCGACGGCTCATCGAATCCGTGGAGCGGCTCGATGCCGTTGTCGCTCGCCTGATTGCGCAGAAGCAGGCCCAGCTTCTCGCTGGCGAAGATCCAACCGACATGTTGGCTGTTCTCATTCAAGCCCGGGACCCGGAAAGTGGCCAGGGCCTTAGTGTCAATGAACTTCGCGACGAAGTGATGACCCTCGTGCTCGCCGGGCACGAGACCACAGCGAATGCGTTGTCGTGGACCTGGCTCGAATTGAGCCGTCACCGAGAGATTCGCCGATGGGTCGAGGAGGAGTGGGACACGGTCGGTCAGGACCGGAGTTTGGGAATCGACGACGTCGGCCAACTGCACCGAACCCGTGCGGTCGTTGCTGAATCGATGAGGCTGAATCCGCCCGCGTGGATCATCTCGCGGCGTCTGCGCGAGGACATCTCCCTGGATGGGTACAACATCCCCAAGGGGTCGACTTTGCTTGCGTCGCAGTACTACATGCAGCGTGACCCGCGCTACTGGACCGATGCCTCGAGTTTCACGCCGAGCCGCTGGCTGAACGACGACGGCGAATTCGATGAGAAGGCGCCGGGGCAACCTCGCGCAGCCTGGTTCCCGTTTGGGTTTGCGTCCCGCAAGTGCATAGGGGATCGATTCGCGTTGGCTGAAGCAGTCCTTGCCCTTGCGACGCTTGGGCGTGATTGGGAGGTCGTGGCATCCGCGCCGCGCGATGTGATTCCTGTTCCTGCAGTCACGCTTCGACCAGGCAATGGGATTCCGGCCCGGATCCGACCACGGATCGGCCACTAGTATCCGTTCATGACTTCGTCAGTTCCAGTTGTTGTGTTGGTGTCAGGTACCCGAACGGACTTCTTACTCGACGAGTTCAGTCGCTACGTCCGCGACTACGAATTGGTGGTCGCTACTTCGGCAACGCAAGTTGTGGAGGTCTCAACCGGGCTTGCTGCGCAGGGGCGTCAGGTCGCGCTGTTCGTGGTGGATGCCGAATTGCCGGACGCCCCAGCGCTTGAGGCAGTTGCCAAGCTGAGGACCGCGGTCCCAACGGCCCGCCGACTAGTCACAGCGCATCGCGATCGGTTCCTGGTGGAGGGCCCAACGATGCGTCCCGGCATGGCGACCGGCCTGCTCGATGCCTACTTGCTGATGCCGCAGGGTCCACGAGACGAGGAGTTCCATACCGCGATCACGGAGATGCTGTCTGAGTGGGCATCCACGGTTGCAACGCCCGAGGTCGAAATGGTTCAGATCATTGCCACTGGCAAAGAGCCGTTGACCATGGCCATCCGCGATCTGCTCGCGCGTGCCGGGCTACCGCACGGCCTGCACGCACCGGAGAGCGACGTTGGCATTCAGGTCCTGGGCGAGTTCGAAGCCCGCTACGGCGAGGTTGGTCAACTGCCGGTGGTGAGTGCGCCACTTCGGGAACTGTTGATCTCTCCGAAAACCGCAGCCGAGGTAGCGACCTACCTATCGAGTAGGCCAGAGGACCTTCCGCCCGGAACTGTCCTGGACCTCGTGATCATCGGGGCAGGCCCGGCCGGGCTTGCTGCCGCCGTTTACGGTGCCTCCGAAGGTTTGTCGACGATGGTCATTGAAGCCGATGCCGTGGGTGGGCAAGCGGGAACCAGTTCCATGATCCGCAACTACCTCGGGTTTCCCCGAGGGATTTCTGGAATGCGGTTGGCGCAACGAGCGAACCAACAGGCAATGCGATTTGGGGCGGCATTCTTCAACGGCACCCAGGCGACGGGGCTTCGCCGCGTCCCCGACAGCACGCTGTGGACCGTCGAAAGCGAGCGAGGCAGCGTTCAGGCTCGTGCCGTTGTGTTGGCATCCGGCGTTGCTTACCGGCGCCTCGGTGTCCCGGCCGTGGAGGAACTTGCGGGCCGAGGTGTCTACTACGGCAGCGCCATGACAGCAGCTCGTGAGATGGCAGACGCTCACGTGGTCGTCGTGGGTGGCGGGAACTCCGCCGGACAGGCCGCGCTGCACCTCGCGAAGTTTGCAAATGAAGTAACGATCATGGTCCGGCGCGAAGACTTGCGGGCCACGATGTCGCAGTACCTCATTGAGGAGATTGCACACAGTGCGCGCATTCGTGTGCAGCCTTCCTCGGCAATCGTTGATGGTGGGGGAGAAGGGTGGCTTCAGTACGTCGATGTTCGGAACCTGATCGATGGGTCGGTCACTCGGCGCGAGATTCAAGGGCTGTTCCTCCTCCTCGGAGCGGTGACGCACACCGACTGGCTGCCGAGCGAAGTCAGTCGTGACGAAAAAGGCTTCATCCTCACCGGTCGCGACGTTCCACATGAGTTTTGGATTGATGGCCTGCCGCCAGAGAATCTCGCAACGAGCGCGCCCGGCGTGTTCGCGGTCGGTGACGTCAGGGCCGGTTCGATGAAGCGTGTCGCGTCGGCGACTGGTGAGGGTGCCTCAGTGGTTCCTATCGTGCATGACTGGTTGGTGGGCTGATCTGCTCGGTCGGTCGGCTGCATCAGCGCCCGAGGGCGCCGGATGGTGATGTCTGATTTCCGCTAGTTAATCGTGGCGAAGTGAGGCACAGTACGTCAGTGAGCAACCCTGGACTGCTGGATCCCGATGTCTGCTATCGCGCCGTTCGCGGCAAGGATTCGCGATTCGACGGGGTCTTCTACTCAGGTGTTTCGTCGACGGGGATCTATTGCCGTCCGAGTTGCCCAGCGATTACACCGAAGAAATCCAACCTGTCGTTTTACCGGACTGCCGCTGCCGCGCAGGAGGCTGGATTTCGGGCCTGCAAACGGTGTCGTCCGGATACCGCACCCGGCTCCCCGGAATGGAACGTGCGAGGCGATCTTGTTGGCCGGGCAATGCGATTGATCGCTGACGGAGTAGTCGATCGACAAGGTGTCGCAGGATTGGCGGCCGAGGTTGGCTACAGCGAACGGCAGTTGAATCGGCAGCTGGTTTCAGAAGTCGGGGTTGGGCCGAGCGCGCTTGCCCGGGCCCAACGCGCTCGCACCGCCAGGCTGTTGTTGGAAACGTCGTCGATCTCGATAAGTGATGTCGCATTCGCCTCGGGCTTTTCGAGCATTCGCCAGTTCAACGACACGATCAAGGAAGTCTTCGCCGCCACACCAAGTCAGCTGCGAGCGGGTGCGGCACATTCACAAGCGAGGACGCCGAATGGCGGGCCCAGGGATTCCGTGAAGGTCCGGCTGGCATACCGCGCGCCGATGAACGTGCGTGCGGCACTGGACTTTCTCGGGAATCGTTCTGTCCAGGGAATCGAGGAGTACGTAGGTGGCACCTATCGGCGTTCCTTGATCCTTCCGCATGGGTCGGGGGTTGCTGCGCTGTCGTTGGCTGAGTCGTCGGCCGGGGCGGGCGGATTGGCCGGATTTGTTGAGTGTGAACTCTGGCTGGACGACTTGCGGGATCTCACTGCGGCTGTGCAGCGTTGTCGGCGCATGCTCGATCTTGATTCCGATCCACTGGCGATCGACGAACAACTGGCCCGCGATCCACTCTTGAGGCCGTTGATCGCTGCGAGTCCGGGGCACCGAATGCCCGGCAGTACGGACCCGAATGAGGTCGCCTTCAGAGTGGTGATTGGTCAGCAGGTCAGCACCACAGGCGCGAGGACGGTCGCCGGGCGACTCGTTGCGGGGTACGGATTGCCGCTGCGCGCTCCCGTCGGATCGGTGACGCATACGTTTCCGGCACCGGGTGTTCTCGCCGAAGCGGACCCCGCGGATTTCGCAATGCCGGTCTCGCGGAAGAAGGCAATTAAGGCACTTGCCCAGGCACTCGCTGATGAATCGATCGTGCTGAATCCAGGTTCAGACTGGGACCACGTAGGCCAGCAGTTGTTGGCACTGCACGGCATTGGGCCGTGGACAGTGGCCGCGATCCGAATGCGCGGACTTGGCGATCCTGACGTCTTTCTGCCGACGGATTTGGGGATTGTTAAAGCAATGGCTGCGCTCGGGCAGCCAGGTGATGCGAAAAGTATTGAAACCTATTCACAGGTCTGGCGCCCGTGGCGTTCATACACAACCCACCATTTGTGGGCGTTCCTGGATTCCGTGAACGGTCAGACTTCACGTACAACCTCGACCGCCAAACAGAAAGGGCGCAGCTGATGGCACTTCTTGAGGAAGTCCGCTTTGTTGATCCGGATTCCAATGCGATCGTCCGCTACACGACCATGTCAAGCCCGATCGGTCAGCTCACCTTGGTCGGCGATGGTGAGGTTCTCACGCACCTTTCCATGGAGACACATGACGACACCAAGCCAGATTTCGGTGACGACTGGAAGCATGATCGCCGGGCCTTCAAAGAGGCGCGTGCCCAACTCAATGAGTACTTCGCAGGAAGACGTGACCGTTTCTCCGTTCCGTTGGCACCTTCGGGGACGCAGTTCCGCATGAAGGTCTGGGCCGCTCTATGTGCGATCCCCTACGGGCAGACGGCCACCTACGGGGAGGTTGCTGCAGCTGTTGGGAATCCCGCTGCGAGCCGCGCGGTCGGGATGGCTAACCACTACAACCCAATCGCGATCATGATCCCCTGCCACAGGGTGATCGGGTCTAACGGTTCGTTGACCGGCTATGGCGGCGGCCTTGATCGCAAGGTGTTGCTGCTCGATCTCGAAGAGCAACACACTGACTGACGCATGAGGTTTGAGGGCGTATTGCGTTGACCGTCAATTCCCGAATCGTCTGCTAGCTTGCTGACGTGCGTGCGACAGCAAAATGGGCAGTTAGTGGTTTGGCTGCGGCAACGGTGGGAATTGGCGCAATCGGTGTGGCGGCTTCACCTGCAATTGCCAACGGTCATGCTGAGTTCCAGCCGAGCGGGGCGTTGGCATTCGGGTCGCAAGTGGTCTCGACTCAATCCGCAACGCTCACCGAGACAATTACGAATGGCGCGGATAACGACGTCAACTTCCTGACTTTTGCCGCAGGCGCGGTGACTGTGACCGGTGCGAACAGCGCCGACTTCGCCATCGTGACGAATAGCTGCTCTGGGGCGACGTTACTTGCGCACGGTACTTGCTCGGTCAGCGTCAGTTTCACCCCGACTGCGACAGGAAGTCGCAGTGCGGACCTGCACTTTGTGTTCACCGGCGGTGGTCAGGTCGACCCGCCGTCGCCGCAAGACGTCGCACTGAGCGGAACGGGTAACCCGGCACCTTCCCCGGTTGCGCAACTGCCGGTCAACGGGTGCGTGACCGCCCCAAAGAAACTTCCGACTCGAGGAACTCGGCGGTTGATGAAAGCAGGCTGCATCACGAACTCCGGCACACCCGTTTCCGTTTCGGCCACCGGCAGGTTGCGCGGGGACATCAGGATCTTTCGGGTCTTCGTGCGTGCGAACGGATCCACCTACATCAAGACATACGGTCAGCGAGCGCGAATCAGAATCGCCTGGTCGGCTCCAGCGACAACTGGGTACTCCGCGTACAGCCAGGTCAAGACCTACCGCACATAGTCTGAGGTCTCGCTATCGTCACGAGGTCCCGTTAACGTCACGCCTCGAGTGCGCGTAAGCGGACTTCCATTTGGCACAAGTGGCAAGGATCTTTCTTGGAATGAAGGTAGTTGTGCCCGCAGGCGGTGCAAGATGCCATTCCTTCCTTCCAGTAGATACTTCCCTGCCCGGCGATGAGACCGTTTGCGCAGGCGGTTGGGTCGGCCATGAGTCCTCGCCTCGGTGATGTGGTGGTTTCAGCGTGTTCGGTTCTCTGGGAACCCTAGACGCTGACATAGGGCGATGGTCGTGAACGCTCCTGTGGAATCGGTTTGGCTATGGGTCCTAGTTGGCGGTCAGCCACGAGTTCCACGGCACCCGAAGTTTTTCGTTCGGGTGGGCATGCTGGTCAGCCGATTGGGGCGACTGCTGGCCGACTGCTGCTGGTGCTGGGGTTGGCGACTGCGAGGCAGATGACGTTGAAGCGCTGGTGAACAGCAGCGCAACTGCCGCCAAGGTGAGACCAACGATCGCAAGAATTGTGCGCGTTCTTGGGGCGGCGACGGTGTTACGCATGAGTGGCTCCAGGCTTGGTCGGGGAGTGACTCCAGCAAGATACCCGGATGCTGTCCTAAATAAACCTGCAACCCACTACGAGTTCGTTGTGTTTTTCACTTTTGTCAGGTTATTGTG
>JAOAUD010000004.1 GCA_030157755.1 Candidatus Nanopelagicales bacterium | reverse complement strand
ACCGGAGTCGAGTCGTCGTGACCCGAGGTCGCCCCGCAAGATCTGCATGATCCGCGGTTGCTTCGAATTCAGGAGCGCGGGCCACTACCCCTGGCACGCCAAGGCCATCGCTGGGAAAACCCTGCTCATCGCCATGCTCAATCAGTAACAGTCCCCCAGGGCGCAACAACTTCGCGGCCTGCTCAACGACCCGACGAACGATGTCGAGGCCATCAGCACCGCCGAATAGTGCGATTGCTGGGTCATGGTCACGGACTTCTGGATCGCGCGGAATCGCACCATCGGGGATGTACGGAGGATTACAGGTCACGACATCGGCTCGTCCGGCATCTGCAGGCAGGATCGCCGCAGCGTCACACGCGTCCCCGCGGATGAGTTCGATCCGGGATCCCATCGCCTCGAGCTGATCTCGGTGAGCCACGACGTTGCGTTGAGCCCAGGCGAACGCGTCGGGCGACAGTTCAACTGCAACGGCAGACACGGCCCGACACTCAGTAGCGATGGCCAACGGGATCGCCGCTGACCCAGTGCAGAGGTCCACGACCAACAACTCGGATTCGACCGCAGCTTCGCGTCGACTCTTCAATTCGGTCAACACGAATTCGACCAGGGTTTCGGTTTCCGGGCGTGGGATGAAGACACCGGGCCCAACTTCTAGCTCGAGATGTCTGAAGTACGCCCGTCCCGTCAGATGCTGCAGGGGTTCGCGAGCACTGCGACGACCAATCAGCCGCATGTACTCGGCAACCTGCTCGTCAGACAGCGACGACTGGACAATCAGCTGCGAACGCTCGACCCCGAGGGTGTGGGCCATCAATAGCTCAGCGTCCACTCGCGGCGATGGAACGTGCGCCGCCTCAAGCTGGGACGACCCCTGCACGATCAGCTCTCGCACCGCACGCTCAGTCATCAGCGCAGCTCGCAGCCATTATTCGCCGGCCAGGCGAGCTGCCATATCCGCATCAACACAGGATTGAATAACGGGCTCAAGCTCACCGTCGAGGACCGCATCAAGGTTGTATGACTTGAAGCCCGTTCGATGGTCGGCCAACCGGTTCTCGGGGAAGTTGTAGGTGCGGATTCGCTCGGAGCGGTCAACTGTGCGCACCTGCGCTTTGCGAGCATCCGACGCCTCTGCGGCAGCCTTCTCTTCCTCGGCGGCGATGAGGCGGGCCCGCAAAATACGCATTGCTGCCTCGCGATTCTGCAACTGAGATTTCTCGTTCTGACAAGAGGCCACGACGCCAGTGGGAATGTGGGTGATCCGCACCGCCGAGTCGGTCGTGTTGACGCTCTGACCGCCGGGTCCAGATGAGCGATACACGTCGATCCGCAGATCGTTGGGATCGATCTCGACCTCAACATCCTCGGTCTCCGGCAGCACAAGGACTCCGGCAGCAGACGTGTGAATACGTCCCTGCGATTCCGTGACCGGAACGCGCTGGACACGGTGCACGCCGCCTTCGAATTGCAGCCGATCGAAGGGCGCTTCACCGGGGACTGGGACGCCCTTTGCCTTGACGGCAACCGCGACGTCCTTGTAGCCACCGAGATCCGACTCGACAGACTCCAACACCTCGGTCTTCCAATTGCGCTTCTCTGCGTATCGCAGGTACATGCGCAGGAGGTCGCCAGCGAACAGTGCTGACTCATCGCCGCCTTCGCCCGCTTTGATCTCGAGGATCACATCGGAGCCGTCGAGCGGTCCACGAGGTACCAGTAGCCCGGTGAGCTTCTCCGCGACCTCATTTCGGGTCACCTCGATGGCTTCAGCTTCGGCCGCGAACGCCGGATCCGTCTCACCCAATTCGCGCGCTGCCTCGAGGTCTTCTCCGAGAGTCAGCCATTCCCGATATGCCTCGATGATGGGTCGCAACGCGGCATGGCGCTTGCCCACCTTGCGCGCCAACTTTGGGTCAGCGTGCAAGGTGGGGTCGCCGAGTTGCTTCTCGAGGTCCGCATTTTCGACGACTAGCTCTTCACAGCGTTCAAACACCGGCGCCAGCCAATCGGTTCGCAGGAGTGCTTTCGGATACGTACAGGTGAGCTCGCAGAACGCCTATTCGGCGGGCGTGCTCTTGGACTTGCCGAAGCGCTTCTCGAACTTGGCAACGCGGCCACCGGTATCGAGGATCTTCTGCTTGCCCGTGTAGAAGGGATGACACTGGCTGCACACGTCGGCGTGGATCTTGCCGTCCTTGGCTGTGCTGCGGGTCATGAACTCGTTGCCACAGGTGCAGGTGACCTTCGTGTCAACGTAGTCGGGGTGAATTCCGGGTTTCATCTAATCTCCTGAGGTTGTGTCCCGGGTCGTCGTGCAGGCGCACCAACGTGAACCGGAACCGCTCTAGTGTGCCATGTGGCGCAGTACTCAACGCCAGTCGCACCCAAAAGATTCCGCAGCGGCAGCCAGATATCAGCCCTCGCTACTAGCCGCGAAGTCGCCAGGTCCAGCTTCGGGTCCATGCCTTGTAGTTCTTGGTGCCCTTCGCCTTGCCCGTCAGCTTCACCTTGATGGCACGTCCACCGATCGGCTTCACCGTGACTTTGCCATTTGATTTCGTGATGCGACACCACGAGATGTCTCCGCGTGACTGCTTGCCAATCGGACGACACCTTGCGGTCCACTTGATGTTTTGACCTTGCTTGGTTTCGTCGCACTTGAGCTGCCCGGAGGCCTTCTTGCAATCGACTGTCTGTTCACCCTTCGTCAACGTGACCGATCGGCTAGTGGTGATCGTCGTGGCCTCTTGGGTGTAGGCATCAGTGAAACCGACGGACCTATCGTTTGCTGCGGATACTGCGAAGTCCCCGGTGGCATCGCCGTCACCTTCCGAACTTGGACCGGTCAGTGCCCACGACGTCGTGGTCGTGACGGTTCCAGGGTTCCCCGTCGCCGAGTAGCTCAGGGAACACGTTCCGCTGCCACCATTTGGGATCAGCGTGTCACCACTGAGGGCGCACGGCCCGGAGGCCAAAGTCGTTGTCACGGGTTGGCCATTCGAGGCAGTTGTTCCGGCAAGCGAAGCCGTATTCGGGAACTGCAGTTCCTTGACCCCTGACGGCCACGCGGCGCCATTCCAGAACGGTTGGATAGTCGCCTGGTCTTGGGCTCCCCCAGCCCCATTCGCCGTCTCGGTTGCATGACAAGTGTCATCGCCGTTTGCGTCGCCATCAACGTAGAACGGCTCCAGCGATCCGGAACTCTGCCCCGTTGGGAGACTGAGAGTCTTCGGCCAATCACCTGGCACGGACAACGCTGAGGCGTCACACGTCAACTCAATCTCGACCGGGCCAGATCTCAAGTCATTGCCCCCTGAGACTGTCTTAGTCAGAGTCAGTGCTGCTCGCTTCACATAGGTGAAGTCACAGGTCACCGTCTCGCCCGGCTTCACCTGAACCTGTGCGAACGTGAATTCGGTGCTTGTTCCGAAGGGCGCGTTTTCGTCGATCGCGTTGGTCGGGCCACAGTCGATGGACTTGGTGACCCAGCTTGGATCTGAGCCCTCCGTCGGCCGTGTTCCACCGATGCAATAGGTCTGAATCGGTTGGTTAATCATCGAGTCGCCGGTCGCGGTGTGGAATCCCGCCCCACCCGTCGTGTCCGCGTTCTGGTCATACAACCCTTGGGTGGGGTCGCACTCCCCCGTCGTTGGGTCCACGACGGTGGTCAGGTAGTTGATCGCAGCATTTGAACCACCGATGGTCTTTGCACGGATTATCAGCGACGAGGTTGGAGTAAACGTGTTCGCCCACGTGCAGAGCACCTCATCAGTTGTCCCTGATGTGTCGATAGTGATTTGTCGCGAAGTTCCGCTTCCAGTCGTCGGGACGTCGGCCCCCGTGTTGTCAACACATGCCACTGACGTTGCCGTCCAGAAACCGGCCGAGGTTGTGGTGGGAAGGGTCTCTTCCATCGTGTACGTGCCGCTAGTCAGACCTGTCAGCACGTCCGTAGCCGGATCTTCTCCCTGACTATTCGTCGTCGTCAACGTCGTGGACTGGTCGAAGCCACCACCGTCCTTTGTGACATGGAACGGAAAGTCGCCTGTCCCGCCGAAGGTGACTTTTGCCAACTGCAGGTCTTGTGTTGGGGGTGGAGTGAGCGCATTCGTAAACGTGCAGACCACCGTGCTTCCAGCGCCAAGTTCGATATCTACGGTTCGGGTGCCAACGTTCGGAGTGGAGGTCGAGCCCGAGCCATCGACGCACGTAAGGCCCGTCAGACCCCATCCCGTTGGTAACGTCGTTTCAGTCACCGACCAGTTACCCGGAGCACGCGTCTCGGAGAAAACATCGCCGGGGTACGCAACGCTGTCGCGCATTGAGAAGGTTCCGCCGGGGTTGAACGAGACGTTTCCTTGGAAGCCAAATGCTTGGCCACCGGCTTCTGGAGCGGACTTCTTGATGGTGATGACACCGGGAACCGGCGGCGGCGGGCCCGGGTCCCCGATGTACCACGCGTAACAGAACGCGTGGGTTTGGCCATTCCGAAATCCGATAAACTCGACGTTGTCGCCGTTGAGCGCATCGGTGTTACAACGCAGCGCAGCGAAGTTGTACGACCCGGATGCGAATGTATCGTTCGCGGGAAGTGCGTTTCCAGTCGTTCCGCCCATCGTCCACAGCGCATTCTTCCCCGCCTGAGCGAACTGCGCTTGGTTGAGGGTGACCGTAACCGCACCAGCAATCGTCTGCGAACCGACTGGGTTTCCCTGTTCGTCAAGTCGCGGAACAGAAGCCGTCGTGTTGTTCGTGGCATTCACGTTTGGGTCGGAGCCACCCACCTTACTCAGGTACGGACTCGGGGCAGCCGGCAGTGGCGCCTTTCCGCTGATGTTGGATCCAAACGTGATCGGCATGCCAACGAGCGGGTTACACGCGGCCTGACCACCGATTGCTGCCTCTTCTTTGTCCGGGTTGACCGGCGGAACCATGTTGTTCGAGTAGTTCGTGTCTGGACCCAGGTTTTTGAGCGTCTCCTGGATGTTGTTGCGAGCGCGGTTGGCGCGAACGTTCGGCCACGTCGTGGTCGCACCTGAGGTGTCGTTGCAGTAACGCGCGACGAGCGTGACCTTGTAATTTGTCGGGTCGGTTGGTGCGGCCGCTGCAGGTGCGGCGGCGGCAATTGCGCCGATGGCAATTCCAACCATTGCGCCTGCCGCAATGGCAATCGAAACCAGAACCGACACCAGCGGCTGAAACTTACTGCGTGAAACCGACCTCACCATGAGCGCAGCGTACGTTCCTGTGTCGCGCAAGTCTTGGTAGTCAAGAGTTTTGCTGGGGAATTGTGTCCCGATTCCCGGAGGACTTTCGTCCTACCTTCGCGGCTTCGTCGCGCTGATGAGCCTGCTCGCGTACAGCGGGTTGCCATACCAACCACGGATCCCCAAAGCTGAGATCGCAGTGTCTTCTGCCCCCAGCGCCGCCAAGTCCTCGGCGTGCTGTTTGGCGAATTGGGTGTCAACGATTCGGATCTGCCCACCAGGTTTCGTCACCCGAAACAGTTGCGCCACGACCTCACCTCGAGCCTCGCGGCTGGCGATCTTCTGAATTGCGACATTGCAGAAGACCGCATCGAATGAGTTCCCGGGCAAGCTCATCTCAAGCATCGGCTCCGTCACCAGCTGCAGTCGACTTCGCACTCCATTGAGTTGCGCGTTGTCCATAGTCAGCAGCGGATCACTTCCGGCCTGCGATCGACTGCGGAACTGGTCAAGACCGACACCCTGCGCATCGCGGAACTTGGTAAGCGCGGTGATGATCACCAAACCTGTTCCACAACCAACGTCGAGGACTCGCGCGGGAGCTGTTGGTAGATCCGAAATGATCTTCTGCCAAATCGAGAACCGACCGCGCAGCACGGTGTTGAGGTAGATCAGCGCTTGCAGGGCAAGCACCACAACAAACGCAATATCGATCCATTGCGCGGGCGGACTTTGCGTGATTGCCAAGACCGTGAAGAACCCAGCCCCTACCCCGCTGAACACGGGGATGTACCAGGCGTCCATCCCGTACTTGCCTGCAATCGCTCGACCCATCCGAGCATCATGGCGTATCGACACCCGCAACATGCGTTGCGAGCGCGGGCAAGTCCCTACAGTTCGACGATGTCGTCGCCATCTGCATTGGTCGGGCCTGCCGGAGTCGACTTCTGCACCTGCAAGAGGAACTCGTAGTTGCTCTTCGTCTCGCGCAACTTGTTGAGCAGCAGTTCGATTGCCTGCTGCGTATCGAGGGCGTGGAGTACTCGACGCAGGTTCCAGGTGATCTTGAGTTCATCGGGAGCCAACAGGAGTTCTTCCTTGCGAGTGCCCGAGGAGTCAACGTCGACCGCTGGGAAGATCCGCTTGTCTGCCAACCGACGATCGAGCTTGAGCTCCATATTTCCGGTGCCCTTGAACTCCTCGAAGATCACCTCGTCCATTCGCGATCCGGTTTCGACCAGCGCAGTCGCGAGGATCGTCAACGATCCGCCGTTCTCAATGTTGCGCGCAGCACCGAAGAACTTCTTGGGTGGGTACAGCGCAGTTGAGTCGACACCACCGGACAGGATCCGACCGCTTGCGGGCGCCGCCAAGTTGTAGGCGCGACCCAACCGGGTCATCGAGTCGAGCAGCACAACTACGTCGTGCCCGAGTTCCACAAGTCGCTTCGCTCGCTCGATCGCCAGCTCGGCAACAATCGTGTGGTCCTCGGCTGGGCGGTCAAACGTTGACGCAATGACCTCTCCCTTGACCGACCGCTGCATGTCCGTCACTTCTTCAGGACGCTCGTCAACCAACACAACCATCAAGTGGCATTCAGGGTTGTTCTCAGTGATTGCGTTGGCAATGCGCTGCAGGACCATCGTCTTTCCCGCCTTCGGTGGCGAAACGATGAGTCCGCGCTGCCCCTTTCCGATGGGCGCAACCAAGTCGATAACACGAGCCGTCAGGTTGTGCGGTTCGTTGTCGTTCGCCAAGCGCAGTCGTTCTTGCGGGTACAGCGGCGTCAACTTGCCGAACTCGATCCGGTTTCGCGACGTCTCAGCGTCCGAGCCGTTAATCGTCTCGATCTTGACGAGCGGATTGAACTTCTGGCGCGCTTCGCCTTCGCGAGGTTGGCGCACCGAACCGGTGACGGCGTCGCCCTTGCGCAGTCCATTGCGCCGAACCATTGACAGCGAAACGTAGACGTCGTTGGGGCCGGGTAGGTAGCCGGAGGTGCGAACGAACGCGTAGTTGTCGAGGACGTCGAGGATGCCGGCGACGGGCAGTAGCACGTCATCTTCGGTGACCTCGATGTCTTCCATCCCGTCACGACGAGGGCGTCCACCTTCACGGAAGCGCTCACGTCCACGGCGGCGGCGGCGATTGTTGTTCCCGCGCCCACCGCGGTCATCGTCATCGCGAGGGCCGCGGTCGTCGTTGTTGTTGTTATTGCGGTTGCGCTGGCCACCCTGATTGCCTTGGCCTTGGTTGCCGCCATCGCGGTTTCCTTGGCCTTGGTTTCCATCGCCGCGGTTGCCGCCATCGCGGTTGCCGCCGCCCTGGTTGCCCTGGCGGTTGCGGTTGCGGTTGCCTTCGCCGCGGTTGTCGTTGTTGCGGTTGCCTTCGCCGCGGTTCTCGTTGTCGTTGTTCGAACGACGGTCGTTGCGCTCCTGGGAGCCGCCGTCGCCGGATTCCGAACCGCCGGATGAGTCGGCGTTGCCGGCCTCAGACCTTTCCTCACGAGGCTTGCGGGTTCGTGCGGAACCAGAGTCCGCGTCGTTGCTGCTTGTGCCGCGGCTCGAGCTCGAACCACCGGATTGCTGCGCTTTGATAGCTGCCACGAGGTCGCCCTTGCGCATGGTTGATGCACCGGCGATGCCCATCGAGGCGGCCTTCTTCTTCAGTTCAGGCAGGAGCATCGTGGAGAGTCCACCTGATTTCTTGCCGGAGGAAGTCGTTGACTCGGCCTCGGCGGTGATCGTTGATTCGGTCACTTTGATTCATTCGTCCTTTCGGGACGGTGTGCAGGCCGATCAGACGGCATGCTTGATATTTCCCACGCACCACAGACAGTGCCTAGGTTTCTTTGTTGGCTTCTTAGACCGCTGAGTTGCCAGAAATGAAGCTTCACGAGATCCAAGAGGATTTGCTCGAGACAGTTCACAGGGGGATGCGAACTGTGGTTCGGATTTTCTGGAAGTGTGCTACCAGGTTCGTTCCGTCACCGGTTGAGCAGTTCTACCGTAGCACCTCACTTGAATATGTCACGCGCGAATCGTGCAAACATCGCCAATTTGCCGCGACGAGTTCTGCACCGAACCACGCAAACTCCCCCACTGCTCGAACCATGGGAGGTACGTGAGTTATGGAAATTAGAGGACCTTTGCGCCATGTTGAGAGATCGCAACCTGCTCGACTCGAAAGTCCGCGGCAGATGCCGAGCCAGAGGCCACAAGCGACTTGCTGACGGCTGCTTGAACCGCCAGTCCGTCGAGATCTGTGTCGCCAACTCCGAGCGCAACCACTGTTGGTCCAGCACCCGAGATCATCGCTGGTATGCCCGCATTCCGCAGCTGTACGACCAACGCATATGACTGTGGG
>JAOAUD010000003.1 GCA_030157755.1 Candidatus Nanopelagicales bacterium | reverse complement strand
AACACGAAGGGGGTTTGCGGAAACGTTCGGACCTACTTCTTGTCGGCGTCGACTTCGGCGTCGGCTTCTTCCTGCGCCTCAAGCTCGGCTTCGACGACCTCTTCGATGGCTTCGGCAACAGCCTCGATCTCGGCGGCCTCTTCCAACGCCTCTTCGATGATCTCCTCTTCGAGCTCTTCCTCAAGCTCGTCGATGAGTTCCTCTTCGACAGCCTCATCAAGGGCCGACAGGTTGACCTCATTGCCGGAAGCGTCCGTTACGTCAGCCTTCTGGAGGACCAGCGCCAGCGCCTTTCCGCGGCGAACGTCAGCGACAGCCATCTGAACCTGTCCGGCCTGAACCAATGCCTCAGCAAACTGATCAGGCGTCATTCCGTAACGAGGAGCCTGCGTGACTAGCCACTGGCTGAGTTCTGCCTGTCCTACGGTGAGCTCTTCAGCGTCAGCGATCTTGTCGAGGATGAACTGGGTCTTGATGGATTTGCGGGTGTTCTCCTCGACCTCAGCCTTGTGATCGTCATCGCCGTGGCCATCCTGGAAGTGCTCTTCGGTCTGGGCGGCGACCAGTGAATCCGGAATCGGAATCTCGATGGCCTCAAGTAGGTGATCGAGCACCTTCTCGCGAGCGGCCATTCCCTGCTCAACCAACGCCATCCGCTCGACGCGTGTCCGTAGGTCGGCTTTCAGCTCGTCGAGTGTGTCGAATTCGCTGGCGAGCTGCGCGAACTCGTCATCGGCATCTGGCAGTGTCCGCTCGCGAACGCCCTTGACGTCGACGGTGAGCTCGATCTCCTTGCCGGAGAATTCGCCTTCTTCGGGGGTAAACGTGAACTTCGCGGATTCGCCCTCTGACAACCCGCGGATCGCCTCGTCAGCGCCAGAGACCATGCCTGAAGATCCGACCTCATAGGAAAGCGCGGTCGCGCTGTATTCCTCAAGGCGTTCGCCGTCGAGGACACCCTCGACATCGAGGAGCACGACATCTTCGTCGGCCGCTGCGCGCTCTACTGGCACAGCAGTTCCGAATCGCTTACGCAGCGCGTCAAGTTGCTCGTCGACCTGCTCGTCGTTGACCTCCGCGTCGTCAACGGAAACCGCAATCCCGGTGTAGTCCGGCAGATCAAACTCGGGCCGAACGTCAACCTCGGCGGTGAAGACGAACTTCTCGCCGTCCGCGATCTCCGTGACCTCGACGTCAGGCTGACCAACTGCGACAACTTCGTTCTCGGTGATCGCGTCGTCGTATGCCTTCGGCAGCACCTCGTTGATGGCTTCCTCGAGCACAGCCCCACGACCCACACGCTGATCGATGATTGCCGAAGGAACCTTGCCCTTGCGGAACCCAGGGATGTTGACCTGTGACGCGATGCGCTTGTAAGCGCTGGCGATGTTGTCGCTCATGTCATCGAAAGGAACCTCGACGGTGAGCTTCACACGGGTTGGCGAAAGGGTTTCGACCGAACTGTTCACAGATATTTCCCTGGTGTTGTGGCCGCATCGCTAGCAACTTCAGCGTGCGACCGATGAGCGGATCTTGGAACGCGAATTACCGTCATGCCCGGTGCTCGGGACACCGGCAGACTCGTCGGGGCGGGGAGACTCGAACTCCCGATCTCCTGCTCCCAAAGCAGGCGCGCTAGCCACTACGCTACGCCCCGCAGCTTTTGGCCGCGGTCAGTCTAACGATGAGCCTGATGCGGTTGTTCGGTCACGGTCGAATTGGGCCCGGATGGACGAAGCGATGAACCCTCGTCACAGTCGCGTAATTGTGACCGGAACGGACTTGAACGCCGGCGTTTTCGACTGCGGATCGAGCATCCGCGTCACTAGGACGTTGGCTTCCGGGTAGTACATGGCCGCCGAGCGCGCGCTGAGATCCACAATCGCAACGCTCACATCCATGACCCCGGCCTGGCTAGACACCCGGACGCGATCGCCTTCGACTAACCCCCGCGACCTCGCCTCCTGCGGGCCGATCATGATCACGTCGCGTCGCGAGTTTCCTCGGTAGAGGTCCTCTTCGTCGTATACGACGGTGTTGAACTGACCTTCGGATCGAAGAGTCATCATCATGAGTTGCCCCTCTGCCAGCTGCTCAGCGGGGAGTTCCGTCACTGTGAAATGCGCGCGCCCATCCGGGGTGTGGAACTTGGGCTCATGCAGAACACGGCCACCGACCAGAAATTCACGATCAACACCAGCGCCGCGAGACTTGCGCCGTCGCCGTTTGGGCGACGCCTCGGGTTCGGCGGCAGCTCGTTCGTAGCCGGAAACTGTGTCGGCGATTGCCTTGCGCAGCTCATCGTGTGACCGCAAGGCCGACCAGTCAAACCGATCTGGAGGCAGAATCCGTTCCGCAAGGCCCGCGACGATATCGACCTCTGATCGCAGCTCCGGTGACATCGCCGCCTGCCCACCTGAGGAGAACCGAACGAAGTTGAACATCGACTCCTGCGTAGTCGTCTGATGCTCCTCGTCGCGGGCAAGTACCGGCACGATGACCGCAGTCTTCCCCCGTCCGTGGAAGTGGCCCGGATTGAGATGGGTCGTGAGTGACAGCGTGAACCCGATCCGTTGCATCGCATCGGCTGCCCACACGCTGTCCGGGTTACTCCCCCACAGATTTCCGCCTAACAACACAGCTGCGTCGATTCGTCCGTCATGAGCAGCCACCATCGACCCGTAGGTGTCCTGGCCAGGTTGCACGTCGGGGTCAACTCCATAGCGCGCCGCCATACGTTGGGCGAACTCCTGCTTCATCGCAGGCGAGACCCCCATGGACCCGACGCCCTGAATGTTCGAATGCCCACGAATTGGCAGGAGACCGCTGCTTGGCCGTCCGAGGAATCCACGCGCCAATGCGAGATTTGCAAGAGCGAGGATGTTGTCCGTCCCGTGAGCATGATGGGTCAGACCCATCGCCCACATGAAGACACCGCTGCGCGCCTGCGCAACGGCAGCGGCAACCTCGTCGATCTGCTGGCGAGCGACGCCACTGCACGCTAGCAATTCATCCCAAGACACCTCGTCGAGGAAGGCCTCAACCGCCTCCCAACCGCTCGTATGTTGTGAGACGAAGTCGACGTCAACCGCACCTATTTCTCGCACACGCTTCAGCACCGCGACCATCAACGCCACGTCACCGCCGACTCGAGGCTGCACGTAGATATCGCTGACCGTTGAACCCACCGTCAAACTGCGCACATCAGATGGAAGTCGAAACCTCTTGAGCCCAAGTTCGGACATCGGATTGATGACGATCACCTTGCCGCCGCGTTTGCGCAACTTGACCAACGAGGTGATCAAGCGTGGGTGGTTGCTCGCCGGATTCGCCCCAACCACAACCGCCAATTCGGTCGATGCGAGGTCCGACAAGTCGACCGACGATGTACCGGTGCCGTACACCTTCGACAGCGCGACCGAAGACGCGTTATGGCAGTAGAACGAGCAGTTGTGGATGTTGGGCGTTCCGTATGCGCGAGCGACCAACTGGGTAAGGAAGGCAGCCTCATTGCTTGACCGGCCGCTCATATAGAAGAAGGTGCGCTGCGGGTCGGTCGCTGATAGTGCGCTGCCGGCCAGTTCGAACACATCATCCCAGGCGATTCGGCGGAAGTTCCGATCGCCCGGTGCCAACGCGATCGGAAAGGCCAGTCGGCCAAGCTGCTCAACTTCTCGGCTACTCATCGCGAGGAGTTGGTCAATATCGGTCGAGGCGAAGAACTCCTCCGAGATTCCCGGACGCATGTCACCGACCTGCGCTTGTACCGACTTCTTGCACACCTCCGGGAAGTGGCCGGCCTCGTTCACCATGCCGCCGCGGTCTCCACCCATCCCGACAGCGCACGTTTTGCAGGTATTTGCCGAACGCAGGCGACTCACCAGTTCACGTGAATTACCAGAATCACGCCCCTGCTCAAGTACGTATCGAATCGCGGCGAATCCGCCCGCCGCGTTCAACCGCGATTCCGCCACCCGCGCTCCTTCCCTCGGCCCTAAGCATGCCAGCAGATCAGCGCGCCTCGCTTCGCTCGTTAAGCTTGACGTCCCGCATCCACGACCGAAAGTGAGTTCTGCCTCATGATCTGCCCAAAGTGCCATGGAGATATGCGCAGCTACGAACGTAATGGCATCAATGTTGATCAATGCAGCGAGTGCCGTGGCCTGTTTCTCGATCGCGGCGAGCTTGAACATCTGATCAATGCCGAGAACGCCTGGGCCGCTGCTCCCGCTCAACAACCCGCCACCCCACCACCGGCTCAGCAGTACGCCCCACCACCGGCTCAGCACGGCTATGACTCCCACCGCGGCGACAAGTACTCCTACAAGCCGCACTACGACAAGAAAAAGAAGAAGCGCAACTTCCTGGAAGACCTTTTCGACTAGGTATGAGCGCCTGCCCAAGAGATTTTTGAGGTTCTTGGTTTAGCGCAGGGTTCCGGGGGTAGTACGTCGCCAGCACCACGGACTACCGCCGAACTGGTACCCCAACCGAGTGTGACGACAGGACACAAACCACTCGTTAGGGAGATTCGCCATGAACAAACTTGCCCGCACGCTCACCATTGTCGTCGGCCTTGGGGTCATGATCGTTGCGCTTTTCGCGGGAACCGCAAGTGCTCAAGCAAGTCCGCTAGCACCATCGGAAAACAGTTCAGCGGTCACCATGCGTATCTGCAACAACATGAAGCGCCCAATTGAGGTCACCGTCTTCCCCGACAGCGGGCAGGTCGTCAGGAACACGATCGACACGAGCGGATCGTGGGCGCTGCCCGCCTCGTACGGAAGGATGAATGAGATCAGCTTCCGGTTCCCGGGTGACCCGAACTACCAATTCCTCGGCCACTTCGAGTACGCGAACGGCAAGTTCCGAATGGTCGACGTCGTGCACTCCAACGTTGCTTACTACGTCCAAGCAAGCGGCCCATCGGCCGGAATCTGGTTCATGCCCAGGATGACAGCGGAGGTCAGCTAGTCAGCGTTTCGCCGCAGCCGACTGCACCCCCATCATCCACGCGTGAACGTGATGTGGGTGACTCCGCTTGGAGTCGTCTGCGAGATTGTTTGGTACTCATCCTGAAAGCCCTCAAGTCCCTGCCACAGACTCACTCCGCGGCCCAACACAATCGGAACGACCGCCACATGCAAATGGTCAACTAGCCCGGCGGAGATGAACTCCCGAATGCTCGACGGCCCGCCGCCAAGTCGCACGTCGAGCCCATCGGCAGCATCGATTGCTAGCCGCAGCACATCGTGCGGGGCTGCGTCGACGAAGTGAAACGTCGTGCCGCCTTCCATGACGAGGTCAACACGTGGTTGGTGCGTCAGCACAAACACCGGCGAATGAAACGGCGGGTTGGTGCCCCACCACCCCGTCCAGTCCGGATCGTCTTGCCAGCCTGGTGGGCCAAACTTCCCAGCGCCCATGATCTCCGCGCCGATGCCCTCCCAACCGCGTCGCGCGAACACGTCATCGGCCTCTGAAGCCGGGTCGACGGCGAGGCGCTCACGGTGACCCGTCTGCGCCTGGAATGTGTTCGTGGGGAAGAACCACTCCATGAGTCGGGTGCCCGCGTGACCAAACGGTGCCTCGAAGCTCTGACCTTCGCCTGTGGCATATCCGTCGAGCGAGACTGCGATGTTGTGCGCGCGCAATAGAGGCATGGGCGCAGTCTATGAGGATGCGATGCCCCGAGAACGAGGGATCGTGGGGCGGCGAAGTGATGAGCCGTGGGCCTCTACGGCTGCGGATGGCCCGGGCAGTTGACGTAGAAATCACCCACAGGGCGAACCTGCGAGACCACCATGGGTATCCTCTTCGTGGTTGTTCATCCAACTACGCGGGTGTAGCTCAATGGTAGAGCCCCAGCCTTCCAAGCTGGCCATGCCGGTTCGATCCCGGTCACCCGCTCCAACAAAGAAGTCTCGGGGTATCTGTAGTTCGTTGTCAGGCGACGCAGCTAGCAGCTGTGCGACGCCACGACTGTGTGGTGGTCAACTGCATGGGTCTGCGCAGCCTCCACCTCTTTGATCTGATCCATGAACGCGTCAAGTCCGACCTTGTGACCTGATAGCCAGGTTCCCTCAACCTTGACCTCCGTCGCCAACTTCGTGGGCTCGGCAAGGTACGGGTCTTTCGACAGCTCCACGAGATCGGCATATTTTCCGACCGCGAGCGATCCGATCTCGTCGTCGCGATGCAGCATGTACGCCGCGCCAATCGTCTCAGCCTTCAGAGCATCGTCGAGGCTGATGATTTGACTTGCCCCGCGGACTTGGCCGGAATCGGTCATCCGCGTAATGGCGGTCTGGATGTTGAGCAGCGGAATGGGTGGACTGACCGAACCGTCGTTGTGGAAGGAGATGTGCGCGCCGGCACGCACGGCATCGCCCCATCGCATCCACTGTGAGCCGATCTCCGAGGGGAACATCGTGCCGTCGAGAAGGTCGCCCCAGTAGATGAATTGGAATGGGCCGAGCGAGATGGTGATGCCCAGATCAACTGCACGCTGGAACTGGTCCCCGCGGCAACCTCCGCAGTGTTCCACCCGCCAACGGTGATCCGTTCCCAGCAGGTTGTTGTTGGTCAGGGCCTCTTCGTACGCGTCGAGCACGATGTCGAGCCCCACGTCACCATTTACGTGGAATGACATCTGCCACCCCTCGGGGGCGTGCTTGGCCAGAATGGCGTCGAGCTGAACTCGGGAATAGTTCATCATCTTGGTGCCACCGGGTCCGAGCGGAATCTGCGCCTTCTCTACGGTTGGCGTATCCAGGTAGGGAAACGACGAGGCAATCGATCCGACCCACGGCGAACCGTCCGCCCACAACTTCACGCCCTGCTTTCGCAACCGCGAGGGATCGGGAGTTTCGACCTTTACGCCCGCGTCTGCGTCGATTGCCATGTGGTAGAGCGATAGCCTCAAAGGCGAATCGGGCCGAGTTGTGAGGGCCTCGTAGCCCTTCAACATGTTGGTTGAGTACGTCATCTCCGACGTTGAGGTGATCCCGAATCCCGCCATGTATTGAAACCAGCGAGCACCTGATTCCAGCGGGTGGGGAACTGCGTCTTGAAGCGTGGGCATTGCTGCTTCAAGAATCGCTGCAGTCTCGTAAGCGATCCCGTTCGATGTGCCATCGCTGTTGCGTCCGAAACGCGCGCCAGTCGGATCAGCTGGTGGCTTGCCGTCTGCCCACTTGTTGAAGGCGATGACCGCAGAGTTGAAGTAGGCCGCGTGTCCGGAGTTGTCGAGCACAACCGCGCGCCGGGTGGGGAAGTACTTGTCAAGGTCCACATTCGTGGGCATCTCGACCTGCTGAAGGAGTCGATCGAGTCCGTTGAAGATGACAGGTTGGTCCGCGGGTAGCTCGGCGTCCACCTTCTTCCACAAGGCCTGCACATCGCTGAAATGCGGGTAGCCCGTGTACGGCGCGATCCAGTACGAAGGCGACTGCGTGACCATCCCGCTGAGTAGTGGGTGGCTGTGAGCCTCGATGAACCCTGGCATGAGGACGGTCGCCCCAAGGTCCGTGACGGCAACGCCGGGCGCAGCCGCTTGGCATTCGGCAACCGTGCCGACCGCCAGAATCTTTCCGGAGGCATCGTCGAACGCAATCGCCTCAGCACGAGGATTGGATTCGTCCATCGTGATGATGCTGGCGGCCTTCAGCAAAACTGCGGTCATCGACTTCTCCAAGGATTCAGCGGATCAACTTCAGAACTGCCGAGGCTAGTGCGCGTCGTCCGAGTTTGCAGATTCAGTAGGACCACTAGAGGCGTTCAGTCGGGATTGATCCTCGGACTACCGCTACGTTTGCAATCGCTTTGCAACGAGAGGATAGAGATGACATCTGAGCCAACGACTCCGGCATCTGGCGGCGAATCGGCGCAGCACGGCGTCAAGCGACGCAAGCTCGCCCTCACCCTGGTCGCAATGTTGGCAGCGGTACAAGGGTCAGATCCGAACATCGCCGCAACGGCACTCGTTGGAGCCGCCCGCGGGCTCGACATGAGCAACACGTCCCTGGCGGCGAGCATCTCGACTCTCGCTCTGGCCGCCACGGCGATCACGACGGGCATGGTGGCAGACTCGCTCGGTCGCCGAAAGGTGCTACAAGCGGCCCTCGTTGTGTCCGTGATCGGCGATCTGCTTGTCTTCCTCGCCCCCGATACGACCATCTATCTCCTTGGTCGGGTCATCGTCGGCATCGGACTCGGCGCCGTCTACGGTGCAGCCTTCGCCTACGTGCGAGCACTCGCCAAGCCGGGCAAGATTGCCGCCGCGATGGGCTACTTCACAGCCATTCTCATGATCACGACATTGATCTTGACCTTTGTCGGCGGCGCACTGTCCTCAATCGACTGGCGGATGGCATTCCTCGTGGTTCCCGCGATCTGTGCCATCAGCTTCTTCATCGTGCCGCTGCTGCTGCCAAAAGAGCCTCGCCTAAAAATGCCGAGCAAGGATGTCCCTGGCCAGGTACTGCTCGCGCTCGGAATCATCGCCTTCATTGGCGGTGTCGGAGAGCTCAGCAAGAGTCTGACGAGCCCCATCGCACTTGGTGGAGTTGTCGTTGGCATCGCGTTGCTAGTGGTCTGGTACTGGTGGGAATCACGAAACGAGGGTCGCTTCTTTCCTGTCAGCCTGTTCAAGAACCCAGTGTTTCTTGCGGCGATCATGGCTG
>JAOAUD010000002.1 GCA_030157755.1 Candidatus Nanopelagicales bacterium | reverse complement strand
GCCAAGGGGCATTCACCGTCTTCCTCATCACGATGATTGCGATCAGCCATCCCGGCAGCTACTCCGCAGGTGAGATGCGGGTTATCGACGTTGCCCTGGGGGTCAGCGTGAGTCTGATAGTCAGCGCATTCATGTGGCCGCATGGTGCCGCAGCGATGGTGCGGAGAAAGATCGCCGAAGGTGCTGACCATGCGGGATCGTTCCTAGTGTCGGCATTCGAACTGCTGACCCGCGGTGAGGTTGCAGCTTCGAACAACGAACAGACCCGTCGTGACGCGGCGCGCGCAGTAGCCCAGGCTGTGGAGACGCTGGACCTCGCGATCAGTCAACGTGGTCCGGGCCTGGAGGATGCCTGGGAATGGATGTTGGCGAACAACGCGTCTGCGCACATGATGTACACCGGCGGCGTTGTGACATCGATGCTAACGGCGAATCCGCTGCCGCCGGGTTGTCAGGAAGCTCGTGACGAACTCGTTGTTGCCAGCGAACGGGCGAGCCGTGATTTCACGCAAGCGGTTGCCCAAATGGCAGCGGCAGATGACGCAGGGCGCCCGTCATCGGTGGCAGATCGCGACCGCATAGTGCTGTGGACGGCAACGAATCTGGGGCTCGCTCATCAGACGCCCGAGAGCGTGACCGACCTGGTGGTTGCCGTGGATCGGGATACGCAGACCTTGCTACAGCACGCGCCCGACGAGCACCCAAGTAAGCACGAACTCGGTCGGCAAGTGATCGCGCTTGCATTCGCAGCAGGATGGGTAATCCGCGCAAATCAACTTGGCGAGCGCATGGCCGTACTCTCGCGCACCACTGCGTAATGCGGTGACGGGCCGCACCAGCCTTGGCCCACATTCGGTGTGATCTCTACAGCCCGTTTTGACTGCCAGTACCTGCCGCGGTTTCGCCCGGGCCCACGACATCCGCGAACCAATCGAGCAGCGGCGTGAGCGACCGCCATTGGTCCCGAATCTTGGCGGCGGCGCTCGGCTTGCCCATCCAGGCTGCCGGTTCCCAATGGCGCGCCATATAGAGGGTTCGGTACCGAAGCCACTCAAGGTTCGGATGATCCGCGCTCACCCCGCGCGGGCGAGTCGCCACCCTCGAGCCGTCGATCTTCATTCCGGCCTTCGCGAGCCCGGCGGTCAGCTTCGCCAACTCGTGCGCAGGACCTGCCTCGGCCACTGCAGCGCGGTATCGCTTCACCTGCTCTGGGGACGACGAGTACCAGCCGCCAGCGACCATGAGTCCGGTAGCGGAGATCTGCACGTACCAACCGATGCCATCGCCTCGCTCAGCGAACATCCCCTGATGGTCCTTGTACGGAGTCTTGTCTTTGCTGAATCGAACATCGCGGTACGGGCGAAACAAGTGGATCGCACCAAACTCGTCCTGGAGTTGCCGGCCCAAAGCTTCCAGCGGTCCGCGGACTTCGTTCAAGTAGGCGGACTTGTGCGCCTCCCAGAACGTTTTCGTGGGATCAGCCGCCAGCGCTTCGTAGAACTCGAAGGCCTCGGCCGGTATCCCGGTGAACCGATCGTCGGACATCCAAGTACCTCACTCAGGGGTAGATCGCCAAGAAGAAGAACGAGGCGAACAATACGAGGTGAACCCCACCCTGAAGTCGAGTCGCACGTCCTGGGACAACGGTGAGAACGCCGACCGCTACCGTGAGGGCGAGCAGCACCATCTGGGTTGGGTTCAGTCCGAGCAGGAGCGGGCCATTTAGCCAGATCGATGCCAGGGCAATGGCCGGGATCGTTAGCCCGATGCTGGCCATCGCCGATCCGTACGCGAGGTTGAGGCTGGTTTGAACCCGGTTGCGGCGGGCCGCTCGAACGGCCGCGAGGCCTTCCGGCATGAGGACCAGCAAAGCGATGACAACGCCGACGAATGATTGCGGGAATCCCAGACTCGCGACGCCACTTTCGATCGCTGGCGATTCAACCTTCGCCAATCCAACAACAGCCACCAATGCGACCAGCAAGAGGCCGACGCTCTTCATCGCCTCGCGTCCGCTTGGGCGATCTGCGCCGTCGTCCGCCGCGACGTCGACGTCCAGTCCGCTCGACTCATCGATCGTGGTCTCGACCGCCGCGACGGTGGTGCTGCCCGATGCGATCAGGTCCGCTTCTTCAACCGGCATGAAGAAATCGCGGTGCCTCACGGTCTGAGTGGTGATGAACAGCGCGTACAAGACGAGCGAGGCGCAGGCGGCGAAGGTGAGTTGGGCAGGTGAGAACTCCGGACCCGGCCGACTCATGGTGAAGTTCGGCAGCACCATGGTGAGCCCTGCGAGCGCGGCAACTGTCGCAAGTGCGGCACCTGCCCCCTCGGCGTTGAAGATGGCCATGCCGTGGTGGCGTGTACCAATCCACAGAGCGAGGCCGACGATGCCGTTGGTCGTGATCATGACGGCGGCGAAGACGGTGTCCCGTGCCAGCGTCGAGGTTTCTGGTCCACCCGACACCATCAACGTCACGATGAGCGCAACTTCGATGACGGTAACCGCGACCGCCAGCACTATGGATCCGAAGGGCTCACCAACTCGGTGTGCCACGACCTCCGCATGATGGACGGCTCCGGCAATCGCACCGATCAGGACGACGGCGATGATCGCCACCACCACCCCGCCGGGCTTGCTGCCCCACGTGAGCGCCAGGGCAATCGCCGCGACGATCGGAATGATGGTGGTCCAGGACCTCAGAAGTTTCGCCCGTCTGCCACCTGCGGGCTCGCTGTCTGTCTCGCTCACAGTGCCAAAGAGTCGCGCAGCAGGCGCCGCAGGATCTTCCCTGATGCTGACTTGGGGATCGTGTCGGTAAACGTGATCGAGTCGATCTGCTTGTAGTGCGCAACCTGGTCGGCAACGAACTTCTTGAGATCGGCTTCGCTGACTTCTTGGCCAGGCTTGAGGACAACAAATGCGGCCGGAACTTCGCCCGCACGATCATCCTGCCGCCCGACAACTGCCGCATCGGCAACGGCGGGGTGCGTGAGCAGCAGCGCTTCAAGTTCCGCGGGAGCGACTTGGAATCCCTTGACCTTGATGAGTTCCTTGAGTCGGTCTACGACGAACAGATGGCCATCGGAGTCAATGTGTCCGATGTCGCCGGTGTGCAACCAACCATCAGCATCGAGACACTCGCGGGTCGCTGACTCGTTGTTCAGATACCCCGGCATGACCTGGGGCCCGCGAACCCAAATTTCGCCGTCAAGGTCAACGTCGAGGTCCTCGCCGGACTCAGGGTCAACGATGCGAGTGGCAGTGCTCGGGGCAGTCACACCGACCGACCCGGGCTTGAATCCGCCGGGGGTGGTCAAGTGCGAGACGGGCGACATCTCGGTCATGCCATACCCCTGGACGACCTCACAACCCAACCTCGCTCCGGCTTCCAGCGCGAGCTCCGCGGACAGCGGTGCCGCACCCGAGAAGACCTGCTCGACTGCCGACATGTCGTATTGATCAACGAGCGGGTGTTTGGCCAGTGCAACCACGATGGGAGGTGCAACGAACGAACGCGTTACGCCGTACTGTTGATGAAGCTGCAGGAATTCCTCGAGGTCGAAGCGAGGCATGGTGACGATCGTCGCGCCCAGGCGCAGCCCGCAGTTCATCAGCACCTGCATTCCATAAATGTGGAAGAACGGGAGCACAGCGATGAAGACCTCATCTCCACGCATCCCTGCCCCCGCGGAAGTTTGTGCAACGTTCGCGATCAGATTGCGATGCGTCAGCATCACGCCCTTGTTGATACCCGTTGTGCCGGATGAGTAAGGCAAAGCTGCCAGGGACTCTGCAGTCACCCGGACTTGTTGGGTCAACGGCTCACCGAACCAGTCTGTGAAAGGCGCAGCATCCTGCGCGCCAGCGCCGATCAACAGGATGTCCGTGACTCCGGTATCGACTACCCCTGCGCGTGCCACCTCAAGGAAGGGCTCGACGGTAATGAGCAGCTTCGCGCCAGAGTCAACGAGCTGGTGGTGGACCTCGCGCTCGGTGTAGGTGCCGTTGATCGTCGTGATCGCGCAACCTGCGAAAACCACGGCGTGAAACACGACCGCGTATTCCGGAATGTTCGGGGCCATGAGCGCCACGACGTCGCCTGGGCGAAGTCCGTGCTCCACCAGGCCTCCTGCAAGGCGACGAATCTGATCGTCAAGCTGGGCGTAGGTAAGGACTCGCCCCGTGGGGCCATCGATCAGCGCGGGCTTGTCGCCAAGTTCCGCAGCATTCGCTAGGACGTATTCAGTGAGGGACACATCGGGAATCTCGACGCCTGGCAGTGGACTTTCATGGACGAACACGGGCTGGCTCCTTGCGGTCGCGGGATCGACTACTCCCCGCGACTCTAATCCGCCAGGTCTGGGTCGTCGACAATCCGTCCGCACGAGACGACAGCAGAGGCAACATTCGCGTCTGCCGTGATGCTCAGGTGATGCTTGCCGCGCACCACCCACGTCTTGCGTTTGCCAAGATCGATCTTGACCTTCCCGGTCCATCCCCCTTGGAAGTCGGTCGTGAACAGGATGGTCGATCCAATCGGCTTCTTACTACCAGGGCAGCGACCCGCCCCGATGTACATCGTGTGCGCAGTGTCGGGGGCGAGTCCGTACACCGACAGCCAGGTCTTCACGTAGTTCGTCCGGACTTTCGATCCACGTGTGCGGCGAACCTGGTTGAAGAAGCCCGTCCCCTTGTCGGTGTAACCGGACGTTGGTCGTAGCTGAACGAATGCGTCCTCGTCCTCGCCGTTCTTCTTGGCGACGATGTCGCCACGGGGCACCGGCGCGGCCTGCGCGGGACTTGTCGTCACAAGCCCAGCACCGACAGCAGCAACAACCGCCGGAATCAGCAGGAGATTCGTTCTGGCCAGGTTCGACATTCGCTTCGCCACTTCGTCACCTCAGGTTGCTGCCATTTGCAGTTTCCGGCCTGCTCCGGTGGACTCCGGGCAGCCGACACTCAAGGTATCGCGGGCAGTGCCCCTGAGCCACTGTCATGATTGAAGGGTGATCCCCCATCCGCCAGAAACCTCCCAGCTCCGCGGCCACGTCATCGTCGTGGGCCTGCATGGGATTGGCCTGCGGGTTGTTGAGCAACTACTCGGCATCGGCCAGCAGGTTGTGGTGATCGATGACGGCGCTGACGACCGCTCTGTGCGGCAGATCGCACTGTGGGAGGTGGGTCACGTCGTCGGCAACGCGGCTCGCGTTGAGGTGCTTGAGATGGCGGGGCTGGCTACGGCGCGCGCGGTCATTTGCACCGAGCGAAATGAACTCCACACGCTCGAAGTCGCGCTGCTCGCGCGTGAACTGAACGAAGGGGTCCGGGTCATTGTCCGCTCGTCGAACGCCCCTGTTGGAGAAGCGATCGCGGGTGTGACCGGAGTGGGGACGGTCCTGAGTGCCGAGGAGTTGTCGGCCCCCGCATTCACCGAAGCCGTTCTGCAGCAGCGGATCCACGACTTCCGACTGTCGGGCGAACTGTTTCGCATCATCGAGGTGGAGGCGAAGCAGGCGGGGTCGTTGCGAGAGTCCTACGGTGACCTGGCACCGATCGTCGCTGCCTCTGCCGATGGCGTTGTAACAGTCTTTCCATCACGTGATGAGAACGTCGCGGCCGGGGATCGCGTCGCATTGCTGGCGACTCCCGAGCAGTTCCGAAAGGCCGGTCTGATTTCGTCGGGGGACGCCGCGAAGAGCCAGATTCCAGTAGGTGCTCGATATGGCAAGCAGGCGCCCCCGAAGTCATCCACCGGGTCGCTGCGCTCGCTGTGGCAGTCGGTCTTTTACGGCGCCGATCGAGCCCTCAAGACCACGATCATCTTGTTCCTGTCACTCATCGTGGTGGCCACCATCGTCATCGACATTTGGTACGTCAATCGCAGCAGCGACGATGCCCAGATGGATGTGATTGATGCGCTCTATACGACTGTGCAAACGCTGGTCACCGTTGGATACGGGGACTTCCCATTTGGCGATCAGCCCACGGCATTGCGAATCTTCGACATTCTGCTGATGTTGGTCGGCGCCGCGCTTGTGGCGATCTTGTTCGCACAACTCACAGACCTATTGGTCAGCCGTCGTATTGCGGCGACCTTCGGTTCCCAGCGCGCAGGGACCATGCGCAACCACTACATCGTGGTGGGACTTGGTGGTGTGGGTATCCGGGTTGTTGAGCAACTGCGGGCAGCGGGCAAACGAGTAGCTGTGATCGACAAGGAGCCCTCGCCTCGAAATGTGTCGCGAGCGCGTGCGCTCAGTGTGCCCGTTGTGGTGGCCGACGCCACCGACTCGGACGCACTTGCTGCGGCCAATCTGTCGGCCGCGGCAGGTGTTGCCGTACTGACAAGCAGCGACCTCGCGAATATCGAAACAGGACTGGCGATTCGCGGGGAACTCGGTGATCGCCGCGACTCGGTGACCACCGTGCTGCGCCTGTTTGACCGGCATCTGTCGGCGACGGTTCAGAAGGCATTCGGATTTCGCGAAGTCCGGTCGACTGCGGCATTGGCCGCCCCTTGGTTCGTGGCCGCCTCGCTCGGCCTCAAGGTCACCACTTCGCTGACTCTGTCTGGCCGCACGCTCATGATTGGCCGACTCACGGTGTCGAGTAGAGGCAAACTCGCGGGCATTCCACTGCATGAGCTCGGAGTTGGAATCCGAGTGGTTGCCATCAAGCGTGCGGGCGCATCAGAACTAGAACACCCACCACGTCGCGACACAGTGCTGACCGCTGGCGACAGGGCCTATGTCATTGGTCCACACGGGGCGGTTCTAGACGCGCTGGTGCGCAACATAGCCTCGACTGATGAGCCGGACGATTCCGACGACTAATGAGGGTTAGCGGCTCATGCGTTGGGCTGAAACTGCCAGCTTCTTGAGTGCCTTACGCTTGGCGCTCTTGGTGAACTTGCGGCTCGATGACGAGCTTGACAACGAGATTGGGCCCTTGGCCGGAGCATCCGCGCCACCGCCCTTGGCGTTGTAGGCCCGCACCGTGAAGTACAGCGGCAGGTTCTTGCTGGTCTTCAGGCCGGTCACGGTGCAGCTCGTCGGGGTCGCCGCTGCGGAGCAGCCCGCCACCGAACTCGTCGCAACGGTGTACCCGGTGATAGCACTGCCGCCGTTGTTCGACGGTGCATTCCAGCTCACTAGACCTGAAGTCGAACCAGTTCGCGTGAACTTCAGGCCGGTTGGTGAACCCGGAACGGTCGCAGGGGTGACTGGGAGGATGCCCTCGGATGAGGGTCCGGCGCCGGCAGGGTTGGTTCCAATTACCGACAGCGTGTAGCTGGTGCCGTTAACGAGGCCCGTGATCTTGCAAGTCAGCGGCGTGTAGTCGTAGTTGCCGGGATCGCCCGTGCTGGTGCACGACTGCGCAGGCCCGCTCGCTGGCGTTGCGGTCGCTGTGTAGCTGGTGATCGTGTTCCACCCGATTGGAGGTGCCCCCCACGTTGCCGTGATTGATCCATTCCCACCGATGCCCGCGATGATCGGTGTGCCCGGGGTATCCGATGTCAAGGAGAACTGCGCAACGGGACCTGGGACACCAGGTGTGATTACGGTAAACGGTGCACTGGAGTCGCCGGATCCGCTTAGCGTGTTTTCTTTTGCGGTGATGGTGTAGTTCGTGGCCGGGTTAAGCCCGGTGAGCGTGCAGGACAACGGCACGATCGGAACGCCGGACGAGTTCTTTGTCGCGTAACAAACTTGACCGGGGAACGCGGAGACGGTGTATCCAGTGACACCAGCCCCGTCCGAACTCGACGCGGCTGAGGCAAATGTGACCGTCGACTGGTAGTAATTGTTGACCAGCGTCGGTGCCGTTGCCACGACTCCAGTAGGAGCTGCGGGCATTGGGCCACCCACAGTAATTTGGGCGGACTGAACGGGATTACCGGTCGCGTTGCCGAAGGTGCCGCCGTAGCCGAGCACGGACACCTGCAGGGGCTGCCCCACCGTGAATGGGAACGAGCAGTTCTTGGCGACAGTTCCAGTGGAAGGCTTGGTGACTGTGCACAAGTTTGCTCCGCCGACGACGTTCGAGACCTCCACCTTGGTGACGGCGCTGATGCCGCCGATAGCCCAGGCGACCGTGACGTTGTTGCCACCTGCAGTTGTGGAGGTGATCGCGACGTCGGCCGGGGTCGGCCCGCCTGCGGCGTTGGCTGGGCTCGGAATGGCAGCTAAGGCACCGACCACTAGTGCACCCGTTACCAGGGTGCCGACAGCCCTGAGCCGTCGTCGCTGTGCAATTGCCACCGAGTCCTCCAACAGAACGTGCGCGTACCAGCAAAGTAGTGACCATTCCGAGCAGGGATGATCAGTCCGGATGCTAAGCCCAAGTGGCGCCCGGATGCTGGCTGACGATTTTCTGATTAACCCTTCGTAGTTATGTCCCCGACAGCGCGAACACAGCCGTTTTTAGTGCAATTATTCGCGGTGATCGTTCTGGGGAACGAGCGATCACGGTGAATCTTGAAGTACTGAATCAATGTGAATGGAGCTCTCGTGCGGCATACCTGGGTCGTCGGCTTGACCATGGCCGTGCTCGTCGTCGTCGTCGCAGCAGTGGGTCAGGCGATGTCGCTCAATCTGCAAAACATCGTGTACGGCGTGGGGGCAGGGGCAGTTCTGGGTCTCGCCGGACCCGGTGGACCGATCGGGCGCTGCATCGGCTTCGTG